>DATIDP010000024.1:0-18389 GCA_035456265.1 Solirubrobacterales bacterium
CGTTGACGCTCGCAACCGCGTCATAGTTGCGGAAGGTGAGCGTTTGCCCCGGCTCGATCGCGGGCACGCTCGGACCTGCGCTCGGAACCCCCTGGAATGCGAAGGACTGGATGCCGATCGTGTCGTTCGGCGCGGGCGCGCTCAACAGCGACAGCGGATCCGGAGCACCCGTCGGGCTGCCGCCGTGGTTGTCGTTCTCGCTCAGATGCCCATGGGTCAGGGTCTCCGTCTGCGGGATGTTCGGATTCTGCGCGTCCTGACCGCCGACATCGGTCCCGTTGTAGACCGCGACGGGCATGATCCCCATCACCTCGTACCAGTCGGCTCTTCGGGTGTCATAGGTCGCGTGCACGCTCACCTTGTCGCCGGCCTTCACCTGCACGCGCCACGACGGCGGTGTCGCACCCATCGAGACATCCCATGAGACCTCGCCCGCCGGCTCGTAGTAGTGGGCGTCGGAGGTGAAGAGCGTGTTGGTCTCGCCGTTTCGGGTGTCCCGCAACTGCGTGTTGAGCCCCCCAGGGTGCAGGTGCCCGGCGGTGGCGATCAAGGTGACGTTCTGGTTCGGGGTCCAGCTCTGGGCGGCTCCCAGACAACCGTGGCTGTCCGGAGCCCGCCCGTAGAGCCCGCAGGGATGGAGGTCCGCCGGCGGTGCCTGGTCGGGGAACGTGTAGGTACCGTCGTGGCCGTCCGATCGCAGGGCGTCGAAGACCGGATAGAGGCTCGGGTTCCCGGCGACGTCCAGCCACTTGGTGTGCACCGGGTGGATCGAGGAGGCGGCCGGCGAGCTCGACGGAACGAAGTCCAGTCGCCAGACGACGTAGACCTGGGCCGGCTGGGCGACGAGGTCGTGCAGCATGTCGTTGAGGACCCAGGAGTCACCCGGATGGCTCGCCCAGCCGAATCCCTGTGGGAGCTGCTGGATCGTCTTCTCCTCCCCGACAGCGAACTGCGGGCTGCCGTTGACGAGCCAGACCGCGTGGTGCAGGTGCAGGACGTCGACCCGCGGGACCGTTCCGTCGGCATAGATGAACTCGGGGTCGAAGCGGGTGATGTAGCCGTTCTCCTGAGGCCAGAGCTTGGCGTTGTTGCCGTCGATCGCCGGCCGGAGCCGGATGATGTTCTGGCCCGGGGTGATGGTGACCGGCCCGTAGCAGTAGGTCAGGTGCTCGACCTGGGAGACGCCGCCGGACGTGTAGTCGACATGGGGTGCGGCGTTGGGCTTGTCGGCGATCGGCGGGCACTGGCCGTTCACCCCCGCCTTGGCTGCCGGCGAGACCAGAAGCAGGGCCACGAGCGCGCAGCTCAACGCAATCAGCCAGATTCGAGCCAGGGGGCGAATTGAAGCTTCCATGCCTTCCCCTCCCTTCCGCGTCAACGTATCACGGCGGCTCGATCGAGGCGAGCCGTGCAAACCCGGGCAGCGCCGTTCCGCGAGGATCCCGGGCGCTTGGGCGTCCTCCTCACCATCCTCGCCATCGCCGTCTCCGGCGCCGCCGGCATAGCCGCCGAGCGCCGCTGGCCCCACACCGCCGTGGGGTGGGCCCGGCGGCTGCTGGTGATCTCGCTCTACACCCTGATCCCGTTCGTCGTCTTCTTCAACCTCGCGCGCACCCACATCGACACGGACGAGGCCGGAGGGCTGGTGATCGGCTGGGTCGCGCTGCTCGGTGCCTCCGGCATCGCCTGGCTCGTCGGCAGCCGCGTGCTCGAGCTCGACCGGCCCGCCCGGGGCTCGCTGATCACCGCGACGCTGATCGCGAACTCCGGCTACCTCGGCTATCCGCTCTGCGCCTCGCTGCTCGGCTTCCATGCGCTCGGCGAGGCGGTCGTCTACGACGTCGGCGTCTCCTCGCCCGCGCTGCTCCTGCTCGGGTTCGGCACCGGCGCCGCCTTCGGCACGAAGGTGGGCGAGGGACTGGGCGACCGGGTCCTCGCCTTCTTCACGCGCAACCCGCCGCTCTATGCGGCGATCGCCGGCCTGCTGGTCCCGAACTCGCTCGCCCCGGACGTCCTCGTCGGCGTCTCACGCGGGTGCGTGATCGCCCTGCTGCCGATCGGTTTCTTCGCGGTGGGGGCCGTGCTCGCGGAGGAGGTCGAGGGGGGCCGCGTTCGGCTGGGCTCCCCCTTCGATCCTCCGATCGGGGCGGCGATCCTGCTCCGGCTCGTCGTCGCCCCGGGACTGCTGATCCTGCTCTCCCTCCCCTTCATCCACCTGCCCGGGCCCTACCTCCTGCTCGCCGCGATGCCGTGCGGGATCAACACGCTGCTGGTCGCGCACGTCTACGGGCTGGATTCCAAGCTCGCAGCGCAGGCGGTGGCCTGGACCACGGCGATCGCGATCGGGGCCGTCTTGATCGCCGAGCCGATCTGGGGATAGAAGCTCGCGTTCTCCGGCGAAATGGCCGGCCCGGGACATCGGCCTCGGCGTCTACGATCCTCAGCCCGTGCGCTACCCGGTCGAGGAATTCACGGAGGAGGAACGCCGCCTCCTCTCCCCCCACTTCACCAACCTTGACCGTCCCGTCTTCGCGCTGGTCAACCTGCCTGAGACGATCAAGGGAGCGCTGTTCGCCCGCTACTCGCGCTACGGCGGGACGCTGCGCCGCCTCTACCTCGAGGAGTTCGCCGCCGACGTCCCGGAGGGCGGACGGCCGTTCGAGGGCGAGGAGGGCGAGCGCGCGGCGGCGCTCTACGAGCGTGTCTTCATGGGCTACGGCGACGACTCGATCGCGCAGGTGGGCGGCGCGCACGTCGCCTGCGAGTGGGTCTCGAACATCCTCACCAAGGTGCTCCAGCGGGGCCGGCTCGCCGCCTATCTCGAGCAGTCCACCCGCTACATCCCCTACGACCAGCCCCTGCCGGAGTCGGCCGGAGGCGGGTATCGCTTCTACCGCGATGACGAGCTCGGGCCGGAGTACGCGCAGGCGATGGATGAGCTCTTCGGGATCTACTCGCGCTCACTCGTCCAGGTGAGCGAGTGGGCAGCCGAGCGCTGGCCGCGTGCAGACGAGCCCGCGGCGGCGTGGCAGCGCTCGATCAAGGCCAAGGCGCTCGACCTCCTGCGCGGGCTGCTCCCGGCATCGACGCTGAGCCACGTCGGCATCTTCGCCTCGGGCCAGGCCTACGAGCAGATGCTGCTTCGCATGCTGGCCTCGCCGCTCCCCGAGGCCCGGCACTTCGCGACCATGATCCTCGAGGAGCTCAAGAAGGTGATGCCGAGCTTCGTGGCCCGGGTCGAGCGGCCGGACCGGGGCGGCGAGTGGATCGCCTATCTCGAGCAGCGGCGGGAGGCCGCGGAGCGCTGGGTCGCCCGCATGGGCCTTGACCGCTCCGGGGGCGACGAGATGGCGCCCTCCGTCGAGCTGGTCGACGTCGACGGCTCGGAGGACGAGCTGATCGCCGCCTCGCTGTTCGAATCCTCGGGCAGCTCGGAGCGGGCCATCCTCGACCGGGTTCGCGCCCTGCCGCCCGACGAGCAGGCGGAGATCATCGCCGACCTCGCCGGCGACCGGCCCAACCGCCGGCACCGGCCCGGGCGCGGCTGGGAGGCCGTCCGCTACCGATTCGAGATCGTCTCCGACTACGGCGGGTTCCGCGACCTCCAGCGGCACCGGATGCTGACCTGCCAGTGGCAGCGCCTCAGCCCGGACCTGGGCGCCGGAATCCCGGACGAGGTTCGCGAGGCGGGGGCCGGGGACGAGTACGAGCGCGCCCTGGAGATCTCGCGGGCCGAGCACGACCGGCTCGGGGCCGCCGGCCTCACCGACGCGGCGCCCTACGCCCTCTGCCTCGGCTACCGGATCCGCTACATGCTCGACCTGAACGCTCGCGAGGCGATGCACCTGATCGAGCTGCGCTCCGGGCGCGAGGGCCATCCGACCTATCGCGCCGTCGCCCAGGCGATGCACGAGCGGATCGCCTCGGTCCATCCCGCCATCGCCGCGGCCATGACGCACGTCGACGCCTCCACCGAGCCGCGCCTGGAGCGGATCATGAGCGAGATCCGCACCCACCGGAAGCGGGCCGCCGCCGAGCGGGAGCCGGCGCCGTCCGACGCCCCGCCCGGCGTCAGCGCCCTCGGCTGAGAGCGGCGCAATCCAAGAGCCCCGATGTTTCGTAGTTGACTAGGAGTCGATGCCACGTACGATGCGGGTGATGAAGGGAGCGAGGGCCCTGGCGAGCGGGATGCTCGTCCTGGCGCTGAGTTGCGCGATCCCGGCGATCTCGGCCGCGCAGGACGCCGGCACGACGACGGACGCAACGACGACCACCACGACGGCGGCGCCCGACCCCGCAACCCCAGCGGCCGACCCCGGCGGGGGCTCCGAGAGCCAATCCGGACCCCAGAACGACGGAACGGGCAAGCCGGCCGACGGCGACAAGGGTGGGTCCAGCCCCGCGCCGCCGCCCGCGCAGGCTCAGCCGACCGACGCCTCCGCCGGCCCGACGACCAGCGCCTCGGCGAAGGCGCACAAGTCGGCGTCGGCCAGCGTCACGATGGGCGACCTCTTCTTCTCGCCCACCTCGGTGACGATCGCCGTCGGCGACACGGTGACCTGGCGCAACACCGGCCAGGCACCGCACAACGCCACCGCCGATGACGGCAGCTTCAAGACGCCCACGCTGAACAACGGGCAGAGCGCCTCCCACACCTTCACTCAGGCCGGCACCTTCAGCTACATCTGCACGATCCACCCTCAGATGAAGGGCACGGTCCGGGTGCTCGCCTCCAGCAGCGGCGGAGGCGGGAACGGAGGTGGCGCCTCCTCGTCGAGCTCGAGCAGCTCCTCGAGCTCAGAGGCGTCCGCGGTCGCGTCGCCCAACGCGGCCGGTGACGCGAACACGCTGCCGATGACCGGCATGGCGGTCGGCGGCCTGGCGCTGGTCGGCCTCGGGCTGGTGGCCCTCGGCCTGCTCGCCCGGCAGGCGGACCGCGAGCGGTCCCGCCTGCGCTGGTTCTCGATCTTCTAGGGCCCCGGGTCTGAGATCCTGGCGCGGTGCTCCATCACGTCTCGCTCGAGATTCCGCCCGAGGAGGCCGACCGCTCGGTCGAGTTCTGGGGCCTGCTCGGCTTCGAGGAGGTCCCCGCCGCCGACGTCCTCGGCGACTCCGTGCGCTGGCTGGAGCGCGACGCCACCCAGATCCACCTGATCCTCACCGAGGCCCA
Organism: Solirubrobacterales bacterium; assembly: GCA_035456265.1. Classification (GTDB taxonomy): domain Bacteria; phylum Actinomycetota; class Thermoleophilia; order Solirubrobacterales; family 70-9; genus DASUPK01. The sequence goes on from DATIDP010000024.1 coordinate 5,171, forward strand.
CACCGCGCCCGCGCTCGGGCACGCGGCGGTGGTGGCCCCCGACCACGCGGAGGCCAAGCAGCGCCTCCGCGACGCCGGCTTCCAGGTCGAGGACACGCGCCAGCTCTGGGGCGCGGATCGTGCCTTTGCCATCGCTCCCGCCGGTCACCGGGTGGAGCTCATGCAGGCGCCACCTCCGCCGAATCAGCACTAGACGGGTCGCGCCTCGCGGCGCGCCCTCGCACCTACTTCCGGCGCTTGCGCTTCTTGCGGCGCTGCCCCTGCGTCTCGCCTGATTGGGAGGGCGCGCCCGTGCCGTTCTCCGGCAGCGCCTGCTCGGATACCTCGCGGCCGCTGCCGTCGATGGCGCCCCCCGCCCCGCGATCGGGCGGCGGCCCGAGGTCCTGGCCCCGGGCGGGCCACGGAATCGCCACCCCCTCGTCCCAGGCCGGCGGCAGCGAGGCCGGCCACCAGCCGGCCAGCATCAGCCCCACCGCCGCGAACCAGAGAACGACGCCGAAGATGCCGACCGGGACCAGCAGCAGCGACACGCCGAGGGCCAGCCCGAGCATCGCCCAGAACCGGGTGAGCAGGCCGGTTCGCATCGCCCAGAGCGGGATGTAGATCAGCGCGAAGACCAGGGAGAGCAGGCCGACGAAGCGGACCAGAGACCCCGCCTGAAGCAGGCTGGAGTCATCGATCAGTTTGCTGGCGAGGTCATCGCGAGCCTTGCTCGCCGCCTGATCGGGCGTCCTTGGGGTGGTGGTCGTCGATTGCGTGGTGGTGGTGGTGGTCGTTCCCGACGTGGTGGGCGCGGTCGCCCGGGTCCCGGCGCTCCCTCCTTGGGCGGCCTGATTCGACGGCTTTTCCGGCTGGTTCTTCGCGGCGGCGGACTGGGCGGCGGCGGACTGGGCGGCGGCCTGGCCGCGGGCCTGCCTCTCCTTCGCGGGCGCCTGAGCGACGAACTTGTCCGCGACGTCGCTGAGGCCCACCGCCACGAGGAAGCCCGAGACCGAGAAGAGGATCGGCCCGACGAAGGCCAAGGCGACCATCCCCCGCCGAACGCGCTCGTTCCTTCCCTGCGCCGCCTTGACCAGGACGTAGAGCAGCGGGATGAAGAGCAGGATCGCGACCCCGATCAGGACTCCCTGACCGACGATCAACTCGGTCGACTGCTCATGGAACTTGGTGAGCCGCTCGGCGTCGCTGTCGCCCCCGGTCGACGGCTGCAGCGGCAGGGACGCCGCGAAGACCAGCGCGCCGAGGATGGCGCAGATGCCGGCGGGCCGCATCCAGCGCGCCTGGAAGTCGAGCAGCTCCTGCTTGCTCGGAAGCGTTTTCCCGGGGCTGGCCGCTTCCAAGTTGGGGACTGTATCTTGGCCTCGATGCCGCTTATCTCCCGGCAGCAGGGGCCGATCGCCATCTACGGAGCCACCGGGTACACCGGCCGGCTGGTCACGGCCGAGCTCGCGGAAGCGGGCGCGGCTCTCGTGATCTCTGGCCGCAGTCGGGGCAAGCTCGACGCCCTGGCGGCCGAGACCCACGGTGACGTCGCCGTGAAGGAGGCGACCCTCGACGACCCGTCCTCCCTCAGATCTCTGCTCGCCGATTGCGCGGTCGTCGTCGATTGCGCCGGCCCCTTCGTCCGCTTCGGCGAGCCGGTCCTGGCCGCGGCGGTCGAGACGCGAACCCACTACCTCGACACGACCGGCGAGCAGCCCTACATGAAGCTCGCCTTCGAGCGCTACGGGCCGGGCGCATCGGACGCCGAGATCGCCGTGATCCCCGCGATGGGATTCGACTACGTGCCCGGCGACATGATCGCCTCGCTCACCGCCCAGGGCATGGGCGACCTGGACGAGATCTCCCTGCACTACTGCTGGGAGGGCTTCATTCCCAGCCAGGGAACCGCCCGGACAACGGTCGAGATCATCAGCGACCCCGGCATTGAATGGCGCGACGGGATCTGGCAGAAGGCCCAGGGCGGGGTCAATCGCGGGAGCTACGAATTCCCGGCCCCAATCGGCCGCCGAGGAATGGTCCGCTATCCCGCCGGGGAGCAGATCACCGTCCCGCGCCACATCCGCACCGAAAACGTGCGCACCTCCATCAACGCCTCCGCGTTCGCCAGCGAGCGAATCGCCCCGCTCTTCGCCCTGCTGATGAGGCCTGCCGGGCTCGCGATGAGGACGCCGTTGAAGCGGCTTGCTCAGGCGGCGCTCTCGCGTCTCCCCGAGGGGCCCACCCCCGCACAGCGGGATCGCATGCGCTCAATGATCGTCTGCGAGGCCAGGCGCGGCGAGATCGAGCGCCGGGGGGTGATCAGCTGCAAGGACGTCTATGGGCTGACCGCCGCGGCGATCCGCCAGGGAGCCGTGATCGCCGCCGGCCGCGGCTTCGATGCTCGCGGCGCGCTGGCGCCCTCCCAGGCCTTCGAGCCGAAGGACTTCCTCGAGGGCCTCAGCGGCTTCGACGTGCGCTGGAACGTCGAAGCGGTCGAGACGCCCCTTCCCGTCGAGGCCTGAGCCCGATGGCGATCGGACTCGGAACCCGGCGGCGGCGGGCCGTCAGCCTCGAGGACGCGGCAGGCCCCGAGACCCCGCGCTGCCCCGCCTGCGGCGAGCCGCTCTTCGTCTGGATCGAGACCGCCGGCTACGGACAGCGCGAAGACCAGGTGATCGACCGCTGCGAGAACTGCGGCCTCGTCCTCGTCCGGGGTGAGATCCCGACGCCGGAGGCCGCGGCAGAGCGACTGCTCGCCGAGGCCGACCAGCGGGATGGGGGCCTCACCTTCCGCGCCGCGAACGCGGCAAGCCTGCAGGCCTGGCTCGGCGCCGAGAACTGGGCCGCGCTGCGCGTCCCCACAAAACGGGTTGCGCCTGGCGGCGCACCCTCGCATAACGGCATCGAGCCGACTCCCAGGGCGGCCTCCCTCCTTCTCGCCCGCCGCGGCCTCAGGATCCGCCGGATCCGTCACCTCGCCGGGCCGGGCATGGCCGCGATGTGGCAGACGCTCCTCAACCTGCTCACCTTCCACCGGGACTTCGCCTCCGAGGCCGCCTCCGGGCGGCTGCGCCCCGGTACGGGACGGAGCAGGGCCGCGTTCTGGACCGACGCGACGGTGACGGTCCTCGCTGCTATCCCCACGGCCTTGATCGCCGTCCTGCTCGAGGCCGGCGCGGTGCTGGCGCGGCGGGGTGGCGTCATCGAGGTCCGGGCCGAGCGGCTTCCCTCTACGGACTGAGCTCGAGCGCCAGGGCGGCGACCTCGGCGGCGGCCCCGAGGTGCGGCGGCGCAGTTCCAGAGCCGACCTCTCGGAGATCGGCGCCCGCGAGCCTCTCGACCAGGACCGCCGACGCGTCACGCACGATCGGCGGTGTGGAGGCGGCGACGACGACCAGGGAGCGGCTCTCGGCTGCTGCCAGGCTCGGCAGCGGCGCGCGCCAGCCGGTGGCGATGCCCATCTCGGCGACCACGCTCGCGGGGCGCTGTCTGGCGGGGGCGATGAACTCATCGGGAAGGCGGACCACCTCCGCGCCCAGGGAGGGAAGACCGCCCGAGAGGTAGAGATCGATCACGCTCTCGCCGGTGGCGGCGGCCATCTCCAGCCGCCGCCGGTCCTCGGAGAGCGCCTCGGTCGCAACGGGGAGCATCTGCAGGATTGGTGGCTCGACCAGCAGCATTCCGGCGACCAGGTCGTGCCGGCGGAGGAGCAGATCGAGTGCCACGATCGCCCCAACGCCCGCACCGATGACTACTGCCGGCGCCGCAGCCGCGGACTCGAGCAGCGCCACGGCGTCCTCGCTCTGCTCCTCGACGGTCGTGCGTCGGTAGCCCTCCGGAGCGCTCGAGGCTCCCCAGCCGCGGCGGTCATACGTGATCGCGCGGGCCCGCTCGGTGAGCGCGTCGGCGACCGCGTCCCAGACCGAGCCCGTCGCGGCGGTCTCGTGGACGAGCAATACCGGCTCCCCCTCGCCTCTCTCGCTCCAGGCGAGCTCGACGCCGCGGGCCTCGAGGGTCGGCATTCCGGCCTAGAGATTGCGCCAGATCCGGCCGATCAGCGGCAGGGCGACGGCCCGGGGACTGTGCTGGCCGGCCAGGGCGCCGGCGCGGTTCAGTAGCCCGGGCACGACGACCCGCTTGTCGTGGGCCGCCCCGTCCACCGCCTGCTTCGCGATGTCCTCGGGCGACATCCAGACGACTCCCGGGGTTCGATCTTCGACACCGGGCACCTCGGCGACCGCCATGAACTCTGTTCGCACCGGGCCCGGGCAGACCGCCGTCACCGTCACGCCCGAGCCCCGCAGCTCGGTCCGGATGGCCTCGCTGAAGGAGAGGACGAAGGCCTTGCTCGCTCCGTAGACGGCGGAACCGGGAAGCGGCTGGAAGGCGCCGAGCGACGCCACGTTGATGACGCTTCCCCGTCCGCGCTCGAGCATCGGGGTGATGAAACGGCTGGTCAGGTCGACCACCGCCTCGACATTGAGCCGGACCATCTCGACCATGCGCTCGCGAGGGCTTCTGGCGAAGTCCGCCTGGTGTCCGAAGCCGGCGTTGTTGACCAGCACCTCGACGGCGCGGCCGCGGCCGCCGAGCTCGGATTGAAGGCGATCGCGCTCCTCCTCCTTGCCGAGATCGCAGGTGATCACCTCGGTCTCGACGTGATGCTCCGAGGAGAGCTCGGTCGCCAGGCTGCGGAGCCGCTCCTCGCGCCTCGCCACCAGGACCAGGGAGAACCCGCGCGAGGCGAGCTCCGCCGCGATCGAAGCGCCGATGCCCGACGAGGCACCGGTGACCAGCGCCGTGCTGCTGACCGAGGGTTCCGGCAGGCCCACTCGCCCGGCGCCGGCTAGTCCTGAAGGCCCTCCCGGGCCTCCCTCACGAGCGTGACGGCCTCTGGGAAGACGATCCGGATCGCATCGCGCACCTGGACGGCCTGCTCATCGCTGGAGCCGCTCAGCTCGAGCGAGCCGATCGCGGCGACCGTCATCTCGACCGCGAGCTTGATCGCATTGTCGGCCCAGGCCACCTTCTGGGCGCCGGCCATCTGTTCCTGGAGCTCCTCCATGCGACGCCGCATCTCCTCCGGGTCGCCGAAGAGTCCGCCGAAGCCTTCCATGGGCCGATCATAGACCGCGTTACTCGTCGGCCGTGGATTCGACACCGTCCACGCGCCCGTCGGCACACGGGGCCCGGGAGCCTCCGCGGGTGTCGGAAGAGAGACCCACGTCTCGCGGGGCGGCCTCGATCGAGTACCTGGCACTTGCCGGGATGATCGGCACGGTGATCGCGGTCGCGATCGCGGCGCTCATCGCCTCGCCGCCGAGCCGAGGGGACCGGGAGCTCGGCGAGATGCTCGCCAGGCGGGTCGCCTGCCCGCCGCGCTATCCGGTGCCGTGTGGCCGAAATCCGCTGGCGCTCGCCTACGGGTTCCCGCTCGGCAAGCTGGTCCGCTTCCTGGCACCGGCTCCGGTGCCTGTCGCGGGCGAGCTGCCGGTCGACTTCCGCTACTGCCGGCAGGCGAGCTGTGCGGCCCCCGGGTCCGATCCGGGAGTCACCGCCTCGGGCCGCCGGATTACCGAGTTCGTCTCGGTCCAGGACCTGCGCTCCGCGGGCGGCTTCGTCCGCCTCACCTACTGGCTCTTCCGCCCGGGCCAGCCCTGGGAGCGAATCGATCGCATCGCCGGACCCAGCGAGATCACTGCAGCGTCCAGCCTTCGGCTCAGCCTCGAGGACGATCCGGTACTTGTCCCCCTCGAGATGCTTGCCGGCCGGGACCACTACCGCTTCCCGCCGGGCGAGGAACCTCCCTGGCGCTGGTCGATCGTCTCACGACCGAGTGGTCGCCCCTTCGGTTAGAGCTGCGATGCGAGCTAGCCGCTTTGCATGTAAAGCAGCGGTTCCGGGCGAGATACTGGGGGGGCGATGTCGGAGGAGAACGTGGAGCTGGCCGCGCGTTTCTACGGGCTGGCAGCGACCAAGGCGGAGATCTTGGCGGCCTTGCCGTGGACGATGGACCTCTGCCATCCGGAGATCGAGTGGATCGCACCTGAAGACGGAGCGAGCTATCGAGGCCGTGAGGGCGTCAGACAGCGGCTCGAGGAGTGGCTCGAAAGCTTCGATGACTACAGATGGGAGGTCCAGCGGATGACCGACTGCGGCGGCGGGGAGGTGCTGGTCGAGGCAACCGAGGTGGGCCGCGGCGCAAAGAGTGGTGCCGAGGTTCGCACGACCGGGTACGAGTTGCTCACGATCCGGCGCGGGATGATCGTGCGGATTCGCGAGTTCTACGACGAGGGTGCGGCCCTCGAAGCCGCCGGGCTGTCGGAATAGCCGCTTCGGACGAAAAGCGGCGGCGGGTGTCGTCATCACCCAACTCGGCTGGGCTCAAGTGCTCCTTGGGACCGCTCCTTGGGATTGACGGAGCTTCCGCCGTCGAGGCGATCGAGGAGGCGCTCACGACGGCGCCCCTGTCCAGCGCCCAGGATTAGAGGTATCGAGGGTCCAGGACTGAGTGGTTCGGCAGCTGCTCGCGACCTAGGGTCGGGCTGAATACGGCGCGGTGCAGAAGCGACTCGCCGCGGCCGCGCCGGTGACAGAAGGGAGTTCCGATGATCCGGAGACTGATCGTGGCCCTGACCGTCCTTTCGCTCGCGTTGCCGGCAGCCGCCGTCGCGCGAACCGACCCACCGTCTGACCCCGCCGGAACACAGGGTGCAAACGCCTCGACGAAGGCGGCACCGCAGTTCCACGGCCGAACCGCCGCCACTTTGCGGTCCGGTCAAGCTCAGCCCGCGACTCCTGGCGTCGTCACGTCAAGCACGTCCGGGTTCGACTGGGGCGATGCAGCGATTGGCGCGGGCGTGATGCTCGGCCTGGTTGCGCTTGCCGGAGGCGGTCTGCTCGTCTACCGGCGAAGCAGCCCCTCCATTGGACCCGCAGCCACCAGCAGCTGACCTTCAGGGTCCCAGGGCGGACCGGGCACGCGGGGGCCGAGCCCTCGAACCCCGGTCCGCCCTCTCATAGCATCGATGCGTGGCTGCTGAACCCATGGAGCCGTACGCCTTTCTCCAGCTTCTTTCGGAGGAGGATCGCGCCTCTCTGATGGAGCTCGGAGGGATTCGGCGCTTCGCCCGCGGCGAGCACCTGATGCATGAGGGCGAGCCGGGCGACCGGGTCCTGATCGTGCTCCGGGGCCATGTCAAGACGAGCGTCGTCGACTCGCAGGGACATGAGATAGTGCTCAGCTTCCGGGGTCCCGGAGACGTGCTCGGTGAGCTCTCCTTGGCTGGCGCGGAGCCAAGATCGAGCAGCGCGATCGCGATCGAGCCGGTGGAGGCGCGCGGCCTGCCCGCATCGGAGTTCCTTGCCTTTCTGGAGCAACGGCCGAGCGCGGCGCTCACCCTGATCAACGTCCTCGGCAGGCGCTTCCGCGACTCGAACCGCAAGCACCTTCAGTTCGCGGCCCTGGACACGCTCGGCCGGGTCGCCGCCCGGCTGATCGAGCTCTGCGAGCGTTACGGCGACCCGGTCGAGAGGGGCGTCGAGATCAGGCTTCCGATCACACAGGAGGATCTCGGCAGCTGGACGGCCTCCTCACGAGCAGGCGTGGCGAGCGCGCTGAAGACAATGAGGGAACTCGGCTGGATCAGGACCGAGCGGCGGCGGATCACGGTGCTCGACATCGACGCCGTCTCGCAGCGTTCCGCCTGAATACGGCCTCGAATCGGTTCGACCCTTCCGGAAACACGACGCGTCCTCGCCGTTAGGGCCATCTGCAGGTTCTTTCGAAACCAAGGGCCCACTTCGGAGGGCCCCTTGGCGAGTAGCGGGGCGGGATTCGAGCCCGCGACAGCGCTTCGATCAAACCGCTGCTTTGCATGGAAGCAGCGGTCCGCCTAGTCGCTACTGGACCTGCTTGTCTTTCCCTGCCCCACCCTTCAGCTTGTCTTTGCCCGCGCCGCCCTTCAGGGTGTCCTTGCCCGCGTCGCCGTAGAGCTTGTCGTTGCCCTTGCCGCCCTTCAGGGTGTCCTTGCCCGAGCCGCCGCAGATCAGGTCGTTGCCGGCGAGCCCGGAGACGGTGTCGTTGCCGTCGAGGGCGGCGATCACGTCGCTCTTCCGGGTGCCTTTGAGCTTGTCGTTGCCGGGCGTCCCGGTGATCGTCGCCTGTTTCCCGGCGCAGCTCTGCGTGGACTGCGTGGACTGCGGGGGCTGCGGACAGCCGGGGGGCGCCAGGACCTCGGCGGGGCTGAGCGCGTCGTCATAGACCCGGATCCGGGCGACCGCACCGGGATAGTCTTCGGTGAAGTCGTCCTTGAAGAAGACAAGCGTGTTGGTGACGAGCGCCCCCACCCCGTTGACGCTGTCGTCGTAGGAGATCCGCGCTGTGCCGTTCGCGTAGACGACCACGTGTCCCGCGCCGTCCCGCGTGAACGCGACCTCTACGTATTTCCCATCCTCTACCGATACCGTCGGTTCTTCGTTGTCGCCACTGGCGTAGATGGTGAGGTGCCCGCCGTCGACGTACAGCCCATTGTCGCTAACCGGGGGATTGGCATCGAACGCCAGCAGCCGCATGTGCCCACCCTCCACGTGTGTGAACCGGAACAGCACGATCACCGTGTAGCGAGTCTGAGGGAGGATTCCCGTGGTGTTCAGGGCGAGCCCGTTGTCCGCCGGAAAGGTGAGCACTCCGTTTACCGTCCCGCCGGCGTATTCCGTCGCGAACGTGTTTGACCCGGGACCGACATCGACCAGATCAGGTGCTGTGCCACAGGATGTGGAGCGGTTGCCCTCGAGCTGGTAGTCGCCCCTGAGCGCTCCGGCGGCCGGCGCGGTGGCAGGGAAGGTCGCAAGCGCCGCTACTGCCGCAAGCGACAGAAACCAAAACCGCCTCACGAGCCTTCTCCCTTTCCCTTGTAGACGAGGGATACGGCTCGAACCTAGTTGACCTCGACCGGACTCTCTACCTCAGTTTTCGCGGGGGCGGACTATCGCTTTGGACGAGAAGTGATGCTGTGGACGAGTAGGGCCTCACGGCCACCCGCGAGTGTGGGTTACTAAGTGGCTCTAGGCGCTGGGCCGGCGCGGGGTGCGCATCGAACGAGCGGCGGGTGCGGCCGAGATCGCCGCGGCCTCCGGATTGCGCCTCGGCGGGCGTCGGCCTGACCTAGGCGTGCTGTCCGGCCTCGCGGCTCGCGCTGCGGATCAGGTGGCGCCAGTCGGTCGTGCGGAAGACGAAGACCAGCGCGAGGGCCCCGAGGATGACGGTCCAGGCCGCGATGGCGATCTGCTGACCGACCGAGTAGGTGAGCACGGCGATCGGCCCCGGGCCCACGAGCGTCGCGACGAGCAGCGCCTGCTGCGCACCCGCGCCTCCGGGCGTGAGCGGCAGCAGGTTGGAGACCGTCTGGACGCTCATCACCAGGAGCACGTTCTGGAATGAGCCGCCCACATTGAAGGCGTCGAGAAAGAACCAGTAGGAGAAGAAGCGCATCACCCAGCCGAGCGCCTGCCAGGAGGCGACCGTGCGCAGGTAGAGCATCGGGGTGGCGAGGACGATCGCGCCCTGCTTGATGTGGTCCCAGAACTCCTCGACGCGCCGCGCCAAGATCGCGAACAGGATCACGACCAGGATCCCCAGCGCCGTGATCGTGAACAGGAGGAGGCTCGGGTGCTGAGCCCAGAAGGCGATGTCGAAGGCGGGCAGGTCGGGCAGCTCGGGCGGCTTGGGCAGCAGTCCCTGGGTGAGCGCGTAGACGAAGACCAGGATCCCCGCAGTCGTGTCGAAGACCGACCCGACGAAGAAGGAGGAGACGACCGCCGTATAGGTGGAGCGCCGGATCGAGCGCTTGGCGAGAAAGATCTTCACCGCGTCGCCCACCCGCGCGGGCACGATGCTGTTCATTCCCGCCCCCACCAGATAGGCCGCGGTGATCCGCGAGAACGGGACCGAGCGATCGGGATAGGCCGTCCGCAGGGTGTTCTGCCAGGCGCGGCTCCGCGCCAGCAGGTGGGCGAGATAGAAGAGCAGCGCGATCACCATCGACGGCCAGGCGATCTCCGAGAGGCGGTGGAAGAACTCCTCGGCCCCGTGCCGGAAGCTGTCGAAGCTCTGGCCGAGGTCGATCGCGAGCGGGGCCGTCATCGAGCCTCGCCCCTGACCTGCCAGATCAGCAGCGAGATGGCGACGCCGCTCCCCTGGTCCCTACCAGATGGCATCGTGCGCCTCCATCACCCCGAGCGCGGACTCGATCGGCAGGCCGTTCAGGGACCCCGTGAAGGTGCCGAAGGGCGCCTCGTACTCCGACCTGGCCAGCAGCGGAATGCCCTCGTGGTGGGTGCGCTCGGTCTCTGCGGAGAAGTTGAGCCGCGACTCGTCCTCGAAGTGGATCGACTCGAGCCCCTGGAACGAGATCGGCCCAGGCTCGACCGGATCGCCGACGACCCAGATCGCTCGCTCACTGGAGGTCGGGGGATCGTTGATCCCCCGGACCAGGTTCCACGCGATCCGCCGGCCGTCCCGCGCCGTGCCGACTCCGGCCGACCACTTCCAGGACGTGTAGCGCTGGTGGTAGCCCGCAGAGTCGTCTGTCACGGCGAGCCCGTCGAGCGGATTGGTCCTCCGGCCTATCCGGACCTCCCCGCGGACCGGCATGCCGGCCGCCTTGCGCGTCCAGGAGTAGCCGCCCTCCCCGTTCGGGCACATGCACTCGATCGGATTTCCCTCGTCGAGCTCCAGGTCGAACTCGATGCTTCCCGCGCGCACCCGGACCGAGCTCCCCCGCATGACCACGTCCCGACGCCGACCCGGGATGTCCCTGCGGGTTCGCTCCCAGAGGCGACGGCGCTCGCGGTCCCAGATTCCCCAGAAGGTCATCGCCGCGGGCCCCACCTGGACGATCGCGGCGAAGACGATCAGATTGTCGGCGAAGGCGCCCACCCAGCGCCAGCGCTTGCGGAAGCGGCGGCCGAGCAGCAGCGGCATCGGCTCCGGCGGCACCGGAAGCGCCGGGCGGTCCTCGCGGGCGCCGCGCCACGGCAGGCGCGCCACCTGCTCCTGGATCCGCTCGGCCTTCAACCCAGGAAGCGGAGGATCTCGCCCGCGATCTGCTCCCCGCGGTCCTCCTGCAGGAAGTGGGCCGCCCCCTCGATCTTCACCTGCTCGGTGACGGTCGGGATCCAGTGCACGAATCGCTCGCCGGCGCGCGGGAAGGGAAAGACCGGATCGCTGTCGGAGAAGGCCACCAGCGCCGGCTTCTCCCAGCTCTGCAATGCCGCCGCCACCTCTCGCATCTCGGCCGCTCCGGGCGCGTCATCCTCGATGGGAACGAGCAGCGGGAACTGCGCCGCGCCGGCCTTGGACTCGGGCGTCGGGAAGGGCGCCTCGTAGCCGGCCACGACATGGTCAGGCAGATGGGTGGTGGTCCCGCCCTGGATCACGAACCCGACCGGCAGGTCAGGGTTCTTCTCGGCGAACTCCCGCCACGCCATGAAGCCCTTCGACACCCGACCGGTGAAGATGCCCGTGTTGAGAATCACCAGGGCCGCGACGCGATCGGCGTTCTCGACCGCCCACCGCAGGCCGATCGGCCCTCCCCAGTCCTGCACCACGACCACGGCGTCGCTCAGGTCGAGGCCCTCGAGCAGAGAGCCGACGAGCTCGAGGTGGCGCTCGTACGTGTACCAGCCGCGGTCGGTCGGCTTGTCGGAGCGGCCAAAGCCCGCGTGGTCGGGACAGATCACGCGGTGGCCGCCCTCGACCAGCGGGCCGAGCATCTTGCGGTATAGGTAGGCCCAGGTCGGCTCGCCGTGGAAGCAGACGATCGGCGACCCGTCCCCCTCGTCGACGTAGTGCAGTCGCAGACCATCGACCTCCGTGTAGTGAGGCTCGAAGTCGTAGCCGGGAAGGCCCTCGAAGCGCTCGTCGGGCGTGCGAAAGACGTCCACCGACCGCGAGGATATGCGGCCCCGCCGTCGCACAGCGGCGGGTATGTGGGCGGCCGCTAACATGCCCGCCTCCGTGGCTGCCGTTGTGACACCAGCCATGCCTCCGCCGACGCACGACCCCTCCGACGAGGCGATGTGCCGTCGTGCGCGCCAGCGCTTCACCGCCGACCGGAAGCGCGGCGGCCGCGTGCCCAGACGCAGGCGCCGGCACGCCGCGCTCCCCAACCTGATCATCATCGGCGGCCTGAAGTGCGGGACGACGAGCATCCACCACTACCTCGGCCTCCATCCCGAGATCAACATGTCGAAGCCGAAGGAGCTCAACTTCTTCGTCGAGGAGCTCAACTGGGACCTCGGCCTCGACTGGTACCGCTGCCGGTTCGACGACCGCTTCCCGGTCCGCGGCGAGTCCTCGCCCCACTACACGAACATGCCGTACTTCGGCGGGGTCGCGGACCGAATTCGTGAGCACGTCCCCGACGCGAAGCTGATCTACATGGTCCGGGACCCGATCTCGCGGATCCTCTCCCACTGGCGTCACGCCGTGGGAGCCGGATACGAGAGCCGTCCCATGGACGAGGCGCTCGCCCGGTCGGACCAGACCTATGTGACCCGATCGCGCTACTGGATGCAGCTGCAGCCCTATCTCGAGCTGTTCGACCGCTCCCAGATCGAGGTCATCACCCAGGAGGAGCTCCAGTCCGATCGCGAGGGGACGATGCGGAAGGCCTTCGGCTTCGCCGGCGTGGACGAGACGTTCTACTCGGAGCAGTTCTCACGCGAGTGGGAGAAGTCGACCGCCAAGGAGTCCGATCGCTACCAGTTCATGGAGAAGCTGATCAAGCTCCCGGGCTTCCGCTCTTTCGATCGCAACTTCGACCGCTTCCCCGAGCGGCTCCGCTGGATGGTCGAGAAGGTCGTTCACGACCCCGAGGCGCCCTCGGCGCCGAAGCCCGAGCTCTCCGTCTCCATCCGCGATTCGCTCACCGCGCAGTTCAGCGAGGACGTCGCGGCCCTCCAGGAGTTCGCCGGCCGCGAGTTCACGGGCTGGAAGCAATACTGACCCCAGCATGAAGATCGCAGTCGCCGCCGACGAGCGCGTGGGGGTCGCCGAGGCGGTCGTGGAGGAGCTGCGCAAGCGCGGCCACGACCCGATCCCGCACGGCGCACTGGCCGGGAACGAGCGTGACGATTGGGCCTGGGCCAGCGAGGCTGCGGCCCGCGACGTAGCCGAGGGACGCGCCGAGCAGGCCATCGTCTGCTGCTGGACCGGCACCGGCGCCTCGATCGC
>DATIDP010000025.1:0-12288 GCA_035456265.1 Solirubrobacterales bacterium
CTCCGGGAAGATTCTGACGTTCAGCAACATCCCGAACACGCCCGGTCTCGTGCTGACCAAGTTCGACACGACGTTCAACAAGCGCAAGACGGGCAAGAAGTCGTTCTACGTGATGGCCCGCTGCAAGAAGAAGAAGTGGTCGACGTCTGAGACCACCACCTTCTACAGCGGCGAGTCCTTCAGCGCTTCTTCGTCCATGAAGTGCAAGCAGAAGAAGAAGAAGAAGAAGTAGGGACTTCTTCAGGCTGAAGTTGCGAGAGGGGCGGCCTTCGGGCCGCTCCTCTTTTTTGCGCCGGGTTTGCGTGACCGGGGCGATGTACGATCCGCCCCGTTCACAACGGCCGGGGGTCAAGGGAAGTCCGGTGAGAAGCCGGCGCGGTCCCGCCACTGTGACCGGGCAAGAGGCCGAGGCAAGAGGCCACTGGGGAGTCATCGACACCCTGGGAAGGCGCCTCGGCCAGCCCGGAAGCCAGGAGACCTGTCCCCGGCCCGCCAACACGACCCTCGAGGAAGGGGTGGCTCAGATGAGAATCAGATCTGCGATTGCGCCGCTGGCGTCGCTGATCGTCCTTGCGGCGCTTGGTGTCTCGAGTGCCGCGGCCAGTGTCCCCGTCGACATCCACGTCGTCACCAACGATGGCGCCCAGCTGGCGAACCTTCGCCAGTACGCGCCCTCGGAGGCGAAGGTGAGGACATTCGGGGGCGACGACTGCATCGATCCGACCCCGCCCGCCAAGCAGAGCAGCGGGCAGACCTACACGCAGTCCGCACCGAACATGCTCAGTGCGGTGGACGAGGCGTCCGACGCCACGCCCTCGCTGCAGCCGTTCCGGATCTCCGATGCGGACTACGCCACGTTCGGCTCGCTGACGGTCTGCAGCATCGGCGCGCCGACGCCCCCGGGCTTCTGGTTCCTGAAGACGAACCATGTCGGGAACACGACCGGGGCGGACCAGACGTTCATCAAGCCCGGGGACCAGCTCACCTTCTACCGGACGCCGTCGGACTTCATGGCGGACGAGGAGCTCGGCATCGACGCACCAGCGCGTACGACCCCGGGCACCCCGATCGCGGTCCAGGTGCGCTCCTATCAGGGAGACGGATCCCCGGGATCGGCCGCCGGCTCGGTCGTCAGCGGCGGCGATTCGCCCGCGACGGCGGACGCGGCGGGCAACGCCAGCGTCACGTTCTCCACGGAGGGGGTGCACACGATCGCTGCGAGCAAGGACTACGACGACGTGCCGAGCCAGGCACTGACCGTGTGCGTCGCTCGCAACCTGGACACGTGTCCGCCGGTGCGGGGCCTCCAGATCGTCGGCAGCCATGAACCCGACGTGATCGTCGGAACCCCGGGCGCCGATCAGATCAGGGCGCGCGGCGGCAGGGACAAGGTCAGAGCGCTCGCGGGTGACGACCGGATCGACGTCCGGGGCGGCGGCAAGGATCGGATCAACTGCGGCGCCGGCGACGATCGGGTCAAGCTCGGCAAGGGCGACAAGGCCGGGAAGAGTTGCGAGCACCGGAGCCGCTCGGCCAGGAAGGGCAGGGGCGGCAGGCACAAGGGCAAGGGCAAGAGGAAGTGAGATCCGCCCGCCCGCTCGCGGCCGGCCTGGCGCTCTGCGCCGCGGTGGCCGTGGGCTGCGGGCTCGGCCCGGGGAAGGACGAGGGCGACGTCAGCCTGACGGTCACGCGGGACTACGGCGCCCGGGTCATGCTGCAGAGGACGGACTCGATCAGGGAGTCGGACACCGTGATTCGCCTGCTCGATCGCAACGCGGACATCACCACCCGGTACGGGGGCGGCTTCATCCAGTCGATCGACGGGCTGGCGGGGGGCACCAGCGGCGGCCGCCGCAGCGACTGGTTCTTCTACGTCAACGGGATCGAGTCCCCGATCGGCTCGGCGCAGTACGACCCCTCCGGCGGTGACCGGATCTGGTGGGACTACCGCGACTGGACGGCCGCGATGCGGGTGCCGGCCGTCGTCGGGTCGTGGCCGGAGCCGTTCCTGCACGGGTTCCGGGGAGAGCATTGGCCGGCGGTCCTCGACTGTCGCGCAACCGCCGCGATCTGCCGGGCCGCGAGCGACCGACTTGCGCCGCTCGGGGTCAAGACTTCATCCGGCCCCACGGCCAATCCGCTGGTGGTGCTGGTGGGGGTCTGGAAGGTGGTGCGAAGGGACCAACCGGCCGCACTGCTCGCCGCCGGACCTGATCGAAGCGGCGTCTTCGCCAGGTTCGTGGGGACGAGGAAGCCCCTCCTGGACCTGTTAAATCAGCAGGGTCAGCCCGCCGGAAGCATCGGCAAGGGCGGCGGGCTGATTGCAGCTCTCCGTCCGGGCGACGGGCCGCCGACCTGGGTGGTCACCGGGACCGACGCGAAGGGCGTGGCGGCAGCGGCAAGTCTGCTCGGAGAGCCTCTGCGGAACCGCTACGCGCTCGCGACCCAGCCCGGGGCGGGCGCGATCGGGGTGCCGGTTCGGTGAAGCCCGCGCTCGCGTACTCGCCAGGGCGCAGCCCGCTTCACCGCGCCTCGCCGGGGGCGGCGATCGCCTATCTGGGCGCGCTCGCCACCGTCGGCTTCATCTACTCGAGCCCTCTGGTGCTCGTCGCGGGGGGCGTCGCGACGGCCCTGGCCGGGTACGCGGCCGGCGCGGGCCGAGCCGTGCGTGCATCGCTGCGGCTGGCGCTGCCGCTCCTGATCTTCATGATGCTGGTCAACGCCCTGGTCAGCCATCGAGGCGACACGGTGCTGGTCCGGGGCTGGGAGGTGCCAGTGCTCGGCAACACCGACGTCACGCTCGAATCGCTCGCCGCCGGGGCGACGATCGGCCTGCGGGTCGTGGCCGTGGTGCTCGTCTTCGCCGTCTATTCCGCCTGCGTGGACCCGGACCGCGTGCTGCGGGCGATTCGCCCGCTCGCCCGCCGCTCGGCGATGACCGCCGGGCTCGTGACGCGAATGGTCCCGCTCGCGGCCTCCGATGGCGCCCGTCTTCGCGAGGCGGCCTCCCTCCGCGGCCCCGGTGCGGAGCCGGTGGGCCGTGCGGCGCTGGCGCGGCGCCTGGTGGAGGGCTCGCTCGACCGGGCGGTAGACGTGGCGGCCACGCTCGAGCTGCGCGGCCACTCGTTGGGCATCAGGCCCCAGGGCCGTCGCGAACGCTCCAGGGACGACCTACCCCTGATCGTGACCGGCGCGGCGATGCTGTTGGCCGCGGTGTCGGCGCGCACGGCCGGCGCCGGGGCTTTCGAGACCTACCCCCGCATCGAGATGGGCGCCGGCGCGGTCACGCTCGCACTCTGTGTGGCGCTGCTCGGGCTCGCGGCCGTGCCCTTCGTGGTTCGAAGGTGGCGCTCCCGTGCCTGATCCGGCGTTCCGAGCCGGCGGGCTCACCTATCGCTACCCCGACGCCGTTCGCGACGCCCTGCGGCGGCTGGACCTGCGGGTCGAGCCGGGGGAGTTCGTCGTGGTCGCGGGCCGGTCGGGCTCCGGGAAGTCGACTCTGCTGCGCGCCGCCTGCGGGCTCGTGCCTCATTTCCATGGCGGCACGATCGAGGGAGAGCTCGAGGTGGCCGGCATCGATGCCGCCTCCCACGGGCCCGCGGAGCTCGCCGAAGTCGTCGGGATGGTGGCGCAGGAGCCCGAGACGCAGGTCGTGAGCACGACCGTGCGCGCGGAGATCGAGCTGCCGCTGGAGCTCCGCGGCCGCGCCCCCGCGGCCAGGTCCCGGGCGGTCGAGGAGGTTGCGCTCGCCCTGGCCATCGACGGCCTCCTGGAGCGCACCACGGACACCCTCTCCGGGGGTGAGCTCCAGCGCGTAGCGCTCGCGGCCGCGCTCGCCACACGGCCGCGAGTCGTTTTGCTCGACGAGCCGACCTCGCAGCTGGATCCCGTCGCCGGAGACGAGCTGATCTCGCTGCTCCGCCGGCTGAACGAGGAGTGGGGGGTCGCCGTGCTGCTCGGAGAGCACCGGCTCGAGCGCTGCCTCGGGGCCGCCGATCGGGTCGTCGCGCTCGCGGACGGCGCGCTCGCCTTCGACGGCGCCCCCCGGGAGTTCCTCGACTGGGCGCTGACCGCCGACCCGGTGCTCGCCACCCCGGGCGCGCAGCTGCTGCGGGAGGCTGGCCTGCCGGCGCCCGCGAACGTGCGCGAGGCGCGACGGGAGCTTCGGACCGCGAGCCTCACGCCGAAGGTCCCGCAACCACCCCCCGAGGGCGCATCCAGGGAAGCTCGGCGCAGAAAGGGTGGGGCCGCGGTCGCGATCACGGACCTCTGGGTCGAGCTGGGCGAGGGCGAGGAGCGGACCGAGGCGTTGCGGGGCCTGGACCTCCGAATCGAGCCGGGCGAGCGGCTCGCCCTGATGGGCCGCAACGGCGCCGGCAAGAGCACCCTGCTGCGAGCCGCCGCCGGGCTGGTCGAGCCGCAGCGGGGCCGGATCGAGGCGCCGGACGGCGTCGCGCTGCTTCCGCAGCGGCCGGGTGACCTGTTCGTTCACGAGCGTGTGGGTGAAGAGGTTCGCGGTGAGGCCGGGGCCGAGTCGCTGCGGCGCTTCGGGCTCGACGGGTTGGTCGATTCCGATCCCCGCGACCTCTCCGGCGGCGAGCGCCAGCGCCTTGCGCTGGCGATCGTTGTCGCCGGGCGCGATCGGAACGAGGAGGAGCTGCCCGGCGCAGCGCTGCTGGACGAGCCGACCCGCGGCATGGACCGCGCCCGTAAGTGCGACCTCACCGAGCTCGCCCACGGCCTCTCCAGCCGCGGCACCGCGGTAGTGATCGCGACTCACGACGTGGAGTTCGCGGCCACCTTCGCCTCTCGGGTGGTGCTCCTCGGCCGCGGGGAGGTCGTCGCCGACGGATCTGCCGAGGAGCTGCTCTCGGGCGGCTGGTATTTCTCGAGCGAGGTGGCGCGCATCCTGGACGGGGCGGCGACCACGGTGGAGGCCGGCGCGGCCGTCCTTCGCGAGGCCCGGTCCATTCCGACCGAGGGGCGAGCGCGATGAGCTGGGAGATCGCGGCGCTGGCGGTGCTCGGGCTGACGCTGCTCGGAGGCTTCGCCTGGTACGAGCGATCGCGCCCCCCGTCCCAGATCGTCGCGCTGGTTGCGGCGCTCGCGGCGATCTCGGTGGCGGGCCGGGTCGCCTTCTCGCCGATCCCGAACGTCGTGCCCACCACCGACATCACGCTGATCGCCGGTTTCACCCTGGGCGCCGGGCCGGGCTTCGCCGTCGGCGCCCTCTCGGGCCTGGTGTCGAACTTCTGGCTCGGACAGGGGCCGTGGACGCCGTGGCAGATGGCGGGATGGGGCGTGACCGGTCTGCTCGGCGCCTGGCTAGCGACGCTGACCCAGCGCCATGTCGGCCGCTTCGGACTCGCCGCGGTCTGCGCGTTCGCGGGATTCGCCTACGGAGCGCTGCTCGACTTCTCGCTGATGATCACCTACGGGGGCGAGCAGTCCCTCGACCGCTTCCTCGCGATCTCCGCGCGCGGGGTGCCCTTCAACATCGCCCATGCGGCCGGCAACGCCGCACTGGCGCTGGTCGCCGGCCCGGCGATGGTGCGCATGCTGATCCGCTACCGCCGCCGCTTCGAGTTCGCCTGGAAGCGGGGCGGGAGGTTGGCGCCGGGTGGGACCGGCACAGCGGCGAGAGCGGTCTGCGTGGTCGTGGCACTGCTGACCGTCGTTTCCGCGTTCCCGGGTCAGCGGGCGGGCGCCGCCGGCGGCGGACCCGGCGCCGCCGTCTCCTGGTTGAGGGCGGCTCAGAACGGCGATGGAGGTTTCGGCTTCGCCGGAGGCGAGGATTCGAGCCCGGCGATGACCGGCTGGGCCGCGCTCGGGCTGGAGGCGGCGGGAATCAACCCGCTGGACCTCGATCGCGGGGACGCGACGCCGATCACCTATCTGGCCGCGAACGTCGGCGAGATCAGCACCACCGGTGACGTCGAGCGCACGATCCTCGTCGTGCGGGGTGCGGGACTCGACCCACGCGACTTCCAGGGGCACGATCTCGTCGCCCGCCTGCTCGCCCGGCGTGCGAAGAACGGGGCCTGGGGAGGCCAGGTGAACCAGACAGCGTTCGGAGTCCTCGCCCTCAGGGCCGCCGGGGCGAGCGGCGGCAACTCCCGGTCGGCCGGGTGGCTGCGGGACATCCAGAACTCCGACGGCGGCTGGGGCTTCGCCGCGGGCGCGAGCAGCGACGCGGACACCACCGGTGCGGTCCTGCAGGCCCTCGCCGCGACCGGGAACAGCGCCGGAATCCGGAGAGGTGCCGCCTACCTCCGCGGCGTGCAGCGGCCGGGCGGCGGCTTCCCGCTTGCCGGCGGCGTCGTGAACGCCCAGTCGACGGCATACGCCGCGCAGGGCCTGGTCGCGGCCGGCGTCTCACCGTCGGCGGTGCGCGAGGGGGGTCGCTCGCCGCTCGACTACCTCGCCTCCGTCCAGGCGGGCGACGGTCACTACCGGTATTCGGGCTCGAGCGACCAGACGCCCGTCTGGGTCACCGGACAGGCCCTCCTGGCGGTCAATGGCGCCGCCTTCCCGCTCGGCACGGTGCCGAGGGCGCCGGCGTCCGCTGCAGCCGCCGTCCCGAGCTCGCCGAAGGAGGTCGGCAGGACCGGTTCCGGCGGGGCCGCGGCGAAGCCGAATCAAGAGAAGCAGCCCGCCGCGAGCGACGCTGCGCCGGCGGCCGGCCGGTCCATCGCACTGCCGCTCACCCCGGCCTCCTCAAGGGCAGACGATGGCGGCGGTGGAGGGGTGCCCGCCTGGCCGATCGTGATCGTCGCCCTCGCGGTCGCGGCCGCCGCTGTCTGGGGTGGCTGGGTGCTCTACCGGCGCCGGCTCCCAGCCAACCGCGCCGGTTAGCCTCCCTCTGCATGGAACTCGAGGAGGCGATCCGCACCAGGCGGACCCACAAGGCGTACCGTCCCGAACCGGTAGAGCGTGGGCAGCTCGAGGAGATCCTCGATCTCGCGCGCTGGGCCCCCAACCACAACCTCACCAACCCGTGGCGCTTCCGGGTGGTCGGCCCGCAGGCATTGGAGCGCCTCAAGGAGGCCGCCGGGCCCGAGTCGGCGACGAAGCTCGACCGCGCCCCGACCCTCGTCGTCGTCTCGTGTGCGCTGACCGGCGACGAGATCCAGGATGAGGAGGATCTCCACGCCGCCGCCTGCGCCGCGTACATCGTCCTGTTGGCCGCGCATGGGCGCGGCCTCGCCTCCTACTGGCGCACTCCCGAGGTCCTCCGGACGCCCGAGGGCCGCGCCGCCGTCGGCATCCCCGGCGACGAGCGCTTCATCGGCCTGCTCCACCTCGGAAAGCCGGTGCAGGAGCAGCGCGCGCCCGAGCGCCTGCCCGCCGACCAGGTCGTCGAGTTTCTCGAATGATCTCCCGAAACGACGCGCTCCAGTCGATCCAGGAGCACCCCTTCGACGTGGTCGTCGTGGGGGGCGGGATCACCGGGGCCGGCGTGGCCCTGGACGCGGCCTCCCGCGGCTACTCCGTGGCCCTGCTCGAGCGCGACGACTTCGGCAAGGGCACCTCGAGCCGCTCCTCGAAG
Organism: Solirubrobacterales bacterium; assembly: GCA_035456265.1. GTDB lineage: Bacteria > Actinomycetota > Thermoleophilia > Solirubrobacterales > 70-9 > DASUPK01. The sequence continues at coordinate 7,550 of DATIDP010000025.1, forward strand.
ATGGTCCACGGCGGTCTGCGCTACCTCCAGAACTTCGACCTCGGGCTCGTCCGCGAGGCGCTGCTCGAGCGCCAGCTCCTCGTCCAGCTCGCGCCGCATCTCGTCTATCCGACGCCCTTCCTGGTGCCCGCGCTCGGCGAGGACCGCCGCGACCGCCGCATCGGGATCGGCCTCAACATGTACGACGTGATGGCGACCTCGCGCATCGGGCGCGGGAGAAGCCGGCGCAACGAGCACTCCGCCGAGGCCTACTACTGGTCCCCCGATCGCCATCGCACCATCTCCGGCGAGGAGGCCGCCGAGCTGATCCCGGCGCTCGCCCCGATGGACCCCAGCTCGGCCTACCTCTTCTACGACTGTCAGACCGACGACGTGCGCCTGGTGCTCACCGTCCTCGGCGAGGCCGAGCGCTTCGGCGCCGTGGTGCTGAACGGCGCGGAGGTGACGGAGGTGCTCGACGAGGGCGGACGCGCGGCAGGGGTGGCCTTCAAGGAGGGCCAGTCCGGTCAGCGCATCGAGGTGCGTGCGGAGAACGTCGTCAACGCGACCGGCGTCTGGGCGGACCGGATCCGCCCGGACGAGCTCCTCACGGAGGAGGAGATCCCTCACATCCGGCCCAGCCGCGGCACCCACGTGACCCTCGCGACGGAGCAGCTCGACATCGGGACCGCCGCCTGCATCGTGCCGGCCGGGGGCGAGCGGACGATCTTCGCGCTGCCCTGGTACGGCCGGGTGCTGGTCGGGACGACGGACAACGACTTCGACGGGGACATCGACCGCGTGCCACCCAGCGGCGGCGACATCGAATACCTGCTCGAGGCCCTGAACGCCTACTTCGGCACCGACCTCGGCCGCGACCACCTGACCGGCGCCTACGCGGGGGTGCGCCCGCTGATCTCGACGGGGGATCCGAAGAAGTCGGTCGACATCTCCCGCAAGGCAGAGCTCTATGAGACCTCCTCGGGCATGCTCACGATCACCGGCGGGAAGCTGACCACCTTCCGGCGGATGGCGGCCCAGGTGGTCGACCGGATCACCGAGCGAGACGGGCGCGACGCGGAGTGCCGCACCGACGACATCCCCCTCGGCATGGCCGCCCGGCCGGAGGATCTGGAGACGGACGTCCCGTTGCCCGAAGGCGCGGGCGACCAGCTCGCCTTCCGCTACGGCCACGCCGCGCGAGCGGTCCTCGACCTCTGCGAGGAGCGCCCAGAGCTGGCCGAGCCGATCGTTCCGGGGCATCCGGACCTCCGCGCGGAGGTAGTGATCGCGGTCAGGCGGGAGCAGGCCCGCTCGGTGGCCGACGTGCTCCTGCGGCGAACCCGCCTCGGGCTGGTCGCGGCGCCGGAGCTGCGCGAGCCGGAGGTGATCAACGGGGTCGCCGAGCTGCTCGGTGAGGAGCTCGGCTGGAGCAGGTCGAGAATCTCGGCCGAGCGGGAGGAATGGGGGAGGGTCGCCGAGGCGGAGGGCCTCGACCCCGCCCGCGTCCCGGTGCAGTAGCCGGGCACCCCTGACTAGCATGCGCTGCGGGACATGGCGCTGCGGGACCAACACCTGGCGGACCTTCACCAGCGCGCCCGCGAGCTGGGCGTGCCGCGATACCGGCTGCTCGGCCGCGACGAGCTGGTCGAGGCGATCGAGGAGCGCGAGCAAGGTGGAGGGGGTGGCCGCGAGGAGGCGGTCGATGCCGGCCTCCAGCGGCCGCGCCATGAGCCAGAGCGCCAGACGTCCGACGAGGGAGCTGGGCCGGAGGCGGATGAGCCCGGGGGGCCTCGGGCGGAGACCGAGGAGGTCACCGGGGTGCTCGACCGGATGCCGCAGGGCTACGGCTTCCTGCGTCTGAGCGGCCTGCACGAGGCCGAGGGGGACGTGTACGTCTCCGCCTCCCAGATCCGGCGTTGCGAGCTGCGGCCCGGCGACGAGGTGGGCGGCCCGGCACGGGCTCCGCGCCGTGGGGAGCGTCACCGCGCGCTGGTTCGAGTCGAATCAGTGAACGGGCAGAGCCCGGAGGACGAGCGCAGGCACTTCGAGGACCTCACCCCGGCGCCCCCGCACCGCCGCCTGATCGCGCCGGATGCCGAGGCCGATTCGATCGTGCGCGCCGTCGATCTCCTCGGACCCCTCGCGTTCGGCCAGCGGGTGCTCGTCCTGGCGCAGCCGCGCTCGGGGCGGACGACGCTGCTGCGGACACTCGGGGCCGCGATCGCCGCTACGGACGCACATCTCTGCGTCCTGCTCGCAGACGAGCGGCCGGAGGAGGTGCCGCAGTGGCAGGAGGCGCTGCCCCAGGCGGAGATCTTCGCCGCCACCGCCGATGAGGAGCCTCGGGAGCAGGTGCGAGAGGCCGAGCTGGCGATGGGTCACGCGAAGCGACTCGCGGAGGGCGGCGCGGACGTCGTCGTCCTGATCGACTCGCTCAGCCGGCTGGCCCTCGGCTATCGCGACCCGGCCAGGGTGAAGCGGATGTTCGGCGTGGGGCGCGAGCTGGCGGAGGAGGGGAGCGGCTCCCTCACCGTGATCGCGACGGTGCTCGATTCGGACGACCGCGGCGCGGAGGTCCGCGAGGCCGTCGAGACCACCGAGAACCTGCTGTTGCGCCTGGATGCCGGCCTCGCGGCGAAGGGCATCTTCCCCCCGCTCGTGCCCCTGGAGAGCAGGGCCTCTGGCGAGGACCAGCTCCGCGAGCCCGACGAGCTCGAGAAGGCCCGTCGGCTCCGAGCCGAGCTCGCCGAGATGGAGCCCGAGCAGGCCGCGCGGGCGCTCGCGGAGCAGATCGCCGAGACCTCCTCCAACGCCGAGCTGCTCGCGCGTCGCTAGGCGCGGTCGCGGCCGCCGTAGGCGATGCTGCCCCAGGAGGGCTCGGCGGAGAGCTCGATCAGCTCGGAGTCGCGGTCCGGCTGGACGTAGCCGAAGGTCTGGCTCGACTCGTCGAAGACGATGTCCAGCTCGCCCTCCTTGACCCGCTGGTCCAGCCAGGCGCCGCGGAAGACGAGGCGGCGAAGCCAGTGCACCAGGCTCTTGTTGGAGGGGCCGACGAGGTCCTCCCAGTTCTCGTTGACGTGCTCTCCGAGCGGGGAGCAGGGCTCGCGGATCTCGCCGTTGACCGCCAGCTCGAGCAGGTCCTCGAGCTCGTGCTCGTCGAGCCCCTGCCGGACGAAGTCGAGCTTGACCGCCGCCTGCTCGACGCGCTGGGCGAAGTCCCGCTCGTTGAACGAGAACCGGAGCTCTCCGTACTCGAGCACGTAGTCCGCGCCGGACTCGTAGTTGCCTCTGCGTGCGGTCTCGTCCACCGGTCGGAGCATCTTCGCGCATGAGGGAAGTCGTCGCCAGCTCTGGGCCCGGCCTGAACGTGCCGTTGCAGCAAGAGGAGACCCGGGCTCAGCGCCGACGCTTTGCTAGCGGAAGGCGCAGCCGGCGAGGTGGTCGTTGACGAGCCCGGCGGCCTGCATGGTCGCGTAGGCGGTCGTCGGACCGACGAAGACGAAGCCGATCCGCTTGAGCTCCTTCGCCATCTCGGTGGACTCGGGAGTCGTGGCGGGCACCTCCGCGGCGGTCGTCGGGGTGGGGCGCGAGTCGGGGTCCGGCGCGAAGCCCCAGATCAGCTCGTCGAGGGTCTCGCCGCTCGCCTGCAGCTTCCGAGCCGCCCTCGCGTTCGTGATCGCCGCGTCGATCTTGCGGCGGTTGCGGATGATCCCCGCGTCGCCCAGCAGCCGCTCGACGTCCGCGTCCCCGTACTCGGCGACCCGCTCGAGGTCGAAGCCGTCGAAGGCGCGGCGGAAGTTCTCCCGCTTGCGCAGGATCGTCAGCCAGGAGAGGCCGGACTGGAAAGCCTCCAGCGTGAGCCGCTCGAACAGCTCGTTCTCGCCGTGGAGCGGCCGGCCCCACTCGTCGTCGTGATAGCCGACGTATTCCTCGCTGCCGAGGGCCCACCAGCAGCGCGGCCTCCCGTCCGGCCCGGTCTCGATCCCAGTCACGGCTGGTAGGGCGGGGCGACTCCCCAGCCCCAGTGCGGCACCGGCGCGTCCTGCGGAACGTCCTTGGCGCCCGGCTGCGAGTTGTGCAGGGCGAGGCGCGTGCCCCACTCGACGTAGGCCATGAAGGCCGAGCGGAACTCGGGATCGTCCGGGAGTCCCGCGTCGTCGGCCGCGAGGCTCATCAGGGTGGCGAAGCGGAGGCGCTGCTCGGGGGTGATCGCCAGATCGCGATGCCTGCTGACCATCCGGTGGTAGCCGCCCAGCTCGCTCGTGTAGTCCGCGGGCCCGCCGAAGACCTCGATCCACCAGAGGATGACGTGGTCTCGATGCTCGCGGCTGACGCCCCCGGGGAAGAGCGGCGAGATCAGCTCATCGCCCTCCACCCTGTCGTAGAAGGCCTCGATCAATCGCTCGAATGCCTTGCGGGCGCCCGCCCACTCGTACAGGCTCGGTGGCTCACCGGGGTCGGACATGCCATGACGCTACCGAGCCACGGCTTCGCTCATGTTCGGCGGCCCACGAACACCGCCGCCGGATCTACGGCCACAAGCGGCCTCCCCACATGACCGCTCGGGGCTTCGCCCCTCGCCGGAGATGCCGCGCCCCGCGAAGCTCAGCCCGAAGACGATCCCGAGCTGCGCCAGGACCGCGGCGATCTTGAGTCCTGGCCCTGACGGCAGGGCCGAAGTCGGCCTCGCTGACGCTTACGGATATATGGAGGCAGAGCCCCTCCGATTCCGTGACTGCGAGCACCGGCGGTTGCTC
>DATIDP010000026.1:0-2997 GCA_035456265.1 Solirubrobacterales bacterium
GGCGAACTCGGCTCCGGTGGTGTGGGCATCGACGGCCGCCTCGATCACCTGCTCGACCCAGCCGGCCTGGTCCTCGGAGCCCTCGACGATCGTGTCGCGCAGGTCGCCGCCCTCGAGGATCTCCCGGCGGGTCGCGTAGACCTGCTTTCGCTGCTCGTTCATGACGTCGTCGTACTTGACGACGTTCTTGCGGTTCACGAAGTGGAACTCCTCGACCTTCTTCTGGGCGCCCTCGATGCGGCTCGTCAGCATCTTGGCCTCGATGGGCTCGCCGTCGGGCGGCCCGAAGCGGGAGTCGAGGATCTTGTAGATGCGCTCGCCGGCGAAGAGCCGGATCACCTCGTCCTGGGCGGAGAGGTAGAAGCGCGACTCGCCGGGGTCGCCCTGGCGGCCTGAGCGGCCGCGGAGCTGGTTGTCGATCCGGCGCGACTCGTGCCGCTCGGTGCCGAGCACGTAGAGGCCGCCGAGGTCGGGGACGCCGTTCGCCAGCTTGATGTCGACTCCGCGGCCTGCCATGTTCGTCGCGATCGTGACGGCACCGCGCTCGCCCGCGTTCTGGATGATCAGCGCCTCGCGCTCGTGGTTCTTGGCGTTCAGCACCTCGTGCGGGATGCCGCGGCGGTCGAGGAGCTTCGAGAGGTGCTCGGACACCTCGACCGAGATGGTGCCGACCAGCACCGGCTGGCCCGTTCCGTGGCGCTCGACGATGTCCTCGACCACGGCGGAGAACTTCTCGTCCTTCGTGCGATAGATCTGGTCGTTCTGGTCGACGCGCACCATCGGCCGGTGCGTCGGGATCGGGACGACCTCGAGGCCGTAGATCTCATGGAACTCGTTGGCCTCGGTGAGCGCGGTGCCGGTCATGCCGGCGAGCTTCCCGCGTTCGGTGTAGAGACGGAAGTAGTTCTGGATCGTGACCGTCGCCACGGTCACGTTCTCCTCCTGGATCCGGACACCCTCCTTGGCCTCGACGGCCTGGTGCAGGCCCTCCGACCAGCGCCGGCCCTCCATGATGCGGCCGGTGAACTCGTCGACGATCTTGACCTCGCCGTCCATCACGACGTACTCGTCGTCGCGCTTGTAGAGGTCCTTGGCCTTGAGCGCCTGGATGAGGTGGTTCACGAGCTGGCCGTTCTCCGGCGCGTAGAGGTTCTCGACCCCGATCGCCTTCTCGACCTTGTCGACGCCCTCCTCGGTCGGGGCGGCCGTGTGGAACTTCTCGTCCACCTCGTAGTCCACGCCGGGCTCGAGGTCGCCGACGGCGCGGGCAAAGGCGTAGTAGGTGTCGGCGGCCTGCTCCGGCTGGCCCGAGATGATGAGCGGCGTCCGGGCCTCGTCGATCAGGATCGAGTCGACCTCGTCGACGATGGCGTACCAGTGGCCGCGCTGGACGGTCTGGCTGAGCTCGACGGCCATGTTGTCGCGGAGGTAGTCGAAGCCGAACTCGGAGTTCGTGCCGTACGTGATGTCACAGGCGTAGGCCGCCCGGCGGTTGGTCTGCTCGAAGTCGTCGGCCATCTCGGACTGGATCACGCCGACCGTCATCCCGAGCGCCTCGTAGATCGGACCCATCCACTCCGCGTCGCGCTTGGCCAGGTAGTCGTTCACCGTCACCAGGTGCACGTTCACGCCGGCGATCGCGTTCAGGTACAGGGCCAGCGTGGCGACGAGCGTCTTTCCCTCGCCGGTCTTCATCTCGGCGATGCGGCCCTCGTGGAGCACCATGCCGCCGATCAGCTGGACATCGAAGTGGCGCAGCCCGAGGGTGCGCTTGGACGCCTCGCGGACGCACGCGAACGCCTCGGGCAGGAGGTCGTCAAGATCCTCGCCCTGGTCGTAGCGCTCGCGGAACTCCTCCGTCTTCGCGCGCAGGGCGTCGTCGGAGAGCGCCGCAATCTCGTCCTCGAGGGCGTTGATCTCCTGGACGCGCTCGTGCAGGCGCTTGAGGGTGCGACCCTCGCCCGCGCGCAGGATCTTCTGGAAGACGCTCATGCCGGTTGGATGGTATCGAACGGGGCAGGGGCGTTCGGAGGGGCGGGCCCGTCTACGGCGGGCGCGCGAGCCAGCGCCGCTCCGCGCACCAGCGGCGCATCGTGCGGATGCTGGGCGCCCGGGCGGCGTCGGCGGCGTGCCTGGCGCGGAGGGCGGCGATCACTGCGTGCGGCTGGGCACCCGCCGCGAAGCGCTGCTCGGCCTCGGTTCGGAGGGTCGGCCAGCTGTAGCTCCCTGGCCTGGGACGGGCGTTTGGGCCCTGGAGGGCGGTCAGGTGCGCCCGAAGCGCCTTGTGCCGGGCCGCCGTGAGGCACCCATGCGCCCGCCACAGCCGCTGGAGCGTCAGCACCAGGTCACGCCCGCTCCGCTGCGTCTGGAACTCGCGCGAGGCGTGGCCTGCGCACAGCCACACCGCGACCCCGTAGCCCATATTCAGCTCCTGCGTTCGCCCCCGCGTCCGCTCCGCGCAGATCGCGCACACCGCCTGCTTGGTGGGCACCTTGCGCGCCTTGTAGAGCGTCGGCAGGTAGTACGGGGGCTGGGTAGGAGGCATCGAGCGAGTGTGGCAGGCGAGGTGTTGCGTGTGGGTCACGGGGTGTCGCGAGAGTGTGGAGAAATGCAAATGACACCGCGCGCGAGGGCCAAGTGGTCTGTCCCGGTTCGAAAGCCTGACCACGGCCAGGCTGCCGGCCGAGCCGAGCGAGAGCTCGGCCGGCGGCCGTCCCGATCGACGCAAACCCGGAATCCGCGTGGCTTCCCCATCGTCACGCCCCGATGAGATCGGCGTGGCGTGAGCCTCTCGTGCCCGTCCTGCCGGTGATTCTCGTGGGAGGCCGCGACCGGCGGTCGCGGCGAGCGGGGCGGCTGCTGCGGCTCCGACCGGTGACACGATTGCTTGGCCCAGGGCCGGCAGGGAGGGGTACAGCGAGGCGCTGACGGCCGCGGCTGGGAGGAAGACGGCCTTGCCGATGCCTTCCCACCGTCGTCGGAATGCACTTGCTGATC
>DATIDP010000027.1:0-3866 GCA_035456265.1 Solirubrobacterales bacterium
AGGCGGATCGCCTCGGCCTCGTCGTCGAAGGGGATCACGCAGGCAACCGGTCCGAAGATCTCCTCGCGTGCCGGGCGGTCGTCGTTGGAGACCGGCGCCAGCACCGTCGGCGGGAACCAGTAGCCGGGGCCGTCGGGCACCGAGCCGCGGATCGCCACCGGCGGGTCGCCGTTGACGTAGGACGAGACGGTGTGAAGCTGGTCGGCGGAGATCAGCGGTCCCATCTGCGTCGACTCCGACAGCGGATCGCCCACCGTCATCGACTTGACGGCGCCCTCGAGCTCGGACATGAACTCTTCCATCGCCGAGCGCTCGACCAGGATGCGGGAGCGGGCGCAGCAGTCCTGACCCGCGTTGCCGAAGACGGCCGGCGGGGCGGAGGCGGCGGCAGCGGCGAGGTCGGCGTCGGCGAAGACGACGTTCGCGGACTTGCCGCCCAGCTCCAGGGTCACCCGCTTGATCGTGCCGGCGGCCCCCTCGGCGATCCTTCGGCCCACCTCGGTGGAGCCCGTGAAGGCGACCTTGGCGACGTCGGGGTGCTCGACCAGCCGCCGGCCGCAGACGCTGCCGGGCCCGGCGACCACGTTGAGCACCCCCTCGGGGATCCCGGCCTCGAGCGCGATCCTCTCGAGCTCCAGCGAGGTCAGCGGGGTGAGCTCGGCGGGCTTCAGGACAACCGTGTTGCCGGCGGCGAGGGCGGGGGCGACCTTCCACGAGGCGATCGTGAGCGGGAAGTTCCAGGGAGTGATCAGCCCGACGACGCCGAGCGGCTCGCGGAACGTCATGTCGACGCCGCCCGCCACGGGGATGGTCTTGCCCGTGACCCGCTCCGGGGCTCCGGCGTAGTAGCGGAAGGTCTCGACCACCATGCCCATCTCGCCGCGGGCGTCCGAGATCGGCTTGCCCGCGTTTCGGGCCTCGAGCGTCGCCAGCTCCTCGACGCGCTCCTCGATCGCGTTGGCGAGCCGGTGCAGCAGCGCGGAGCGGTCGGCGGGTGAGACGGCGCGCCAGGAGGGGAAGGCATCCTTGGCCCGCGCGACCGCCGCGTCGGCCTCCTCGGCTCCCGCCCGCGGAACCTCCGCGAGAACCTGCTCGGTGGCAGGCTCGATCACCTCGATCGCGTCCTTGCTCGTCATGTGCCGACGATATAGGGTCCGTGCGTGCCGTCAGGGGAGAAGAGCAAGGAAGCCGCTCCCAGACCCGGCGGTCCCGGCGGGACCCGGGGGATGCTCTCGCTCGACGACCTCCGCAAGGAGGGCGAGGAGGGAACGATCGACACCGTCGTCACCGCCTTCACGGACATGCAGGGGCGGCTCTTCGGCAAGCGGATCGAGATCGACTACTTCCTCGAGGAGGCCACAGAGCACGGCGTCGAGGGCTGCAACTACCTGCTCGCCCTGGACATGGAGATGGAGCCCGTCCCGGGGTACGACATGGCCAACTGGGAGAAGGGTTACGGCGACTTCGGCATCCAGCCCGACATGTCGACACTGAGGCGGATCCCCTGGCTCGACCGCACGGCCATGGTCCTGGCCGACGTCGTCGAGCACGACGGCAGCCCCGTGGTCGCCTCGCCGCGCCAGGTCCTGATCGCCGTCTACGAGAAGGCCCGCGAGATGGGCTTCACCCCCTACGCGGCCTCCGAGCTGGAGTTCTACCTCTACAAGGAGAGCTACGCCGAGGCCTGGGAGAAGGGGTTCAACGACCTCACCCCGACGATCCCGTACATCCTCGACTACCACATCCTCGCCACCACGATGGACGAGCAGTACCTCGGGGCGATCCGGCGCGGCATGCAGGGCGCCGGCATCCCGGTCGAGTTCTCGAAGGGCGAGGCCTGGTACGGCCAGCACGAGGTCAACTTCCGCTACGCCGACGTGGTCACCGCCTCCGACCGCCACACGATCTACAAGAACGGCGTCAAGGAGATCGCCTTCCTCAACGACATCTCGGCGAGCTTCATGGCGAAGCCCTCGGAGAAGGACATCGGCAGCTCCTGCCACCTCCACCAGAGCCTGGTGGGCGAGGACGGCAAGTCGGCCTTCGTCGACGAGAACGGGGAGGAGACCGACACCTTCCGTCACTTCCTGGGCGGCATGCGCAACCACGTCAAGGAGCTGGCCCTGTTCATCGCCCCGTCGGTGAACTCCTACAAGCGCTACGCGTCGGAGAGCTGGGCGCCCACCTCCGTCTCCTGGGGCCGCGACAACCGCACCTGCGGATTCCGGGTCGTCGGTCACGGCGCGTCCCACCGGATCGAGTGCCGCATCCCGGGCGCCGACGCCAACCCGTACCTGGCCTTCGCCGGGCTGCTGGCGGCGGGGCTCGACGGGATCGAGAACCAGACCGACCCCGGCCCCGAGCTCAAGGGGAACGCTTACGAGGCCGGCGAGGCCGAGCCGTTCCCCTCCTCGCTTCGCGAGGCGAAGGAGCTCTGGGACGGGTCGGACTTCGTCAAGTCCGCCTTCGGCGAGGCGGTTCGGGACCACTACTCGAACTACGCCCGCTACGAGCAGCAGGAGTTCGACCAGGTGGTGACGGACTACGAGCGGCGCCGGATGTTCGAGCGGGGGTAGGCGCGGGTCCCCGCCGGCAGCCGTCTCTCCGGGTCACACCTGTTCATCCGCTTCCTCGATCTTGGTGGTGAACCGGCGGACGAGCGCCTGGAAGAAGTCGTGCCGGGTGATCACGGCGTGAATCCGATTGCGCGTGCCGACGGGGATGATCAAGGCACGGTGATGCAGGAAGAGCTGCGCCAGCTGGGTGTCGGAGTAGTCGTCCTCGACGACGATCGCCTCAGTCGTCAGGTAGGGACGGATCGGTTCGCGCGCGCACTCGAGTCGTCGCTCGATCGCCTCGTCCATCCGCCGCGAGATCATCGCCGACGAGGCGAGCTCGCCCACGTAGCCGGGAAACAACGCAGCCATGAACTCGCGCTCACCGAAGACGCCGGCAAAGCCTCCGTCTGCTTCCACCGCTGGCAGCGCCGGTAGCCCGGTGTCGAGCACCTGCCGTGCCGCAGTGCCGACCAGGTCGTCCGCGGAAAGCGGCTCTATCTCGCGTAGCGCTTCCTTGACGATGGAATCGGGCATCGGCTCTCCTCTCTAGTTCAGGGCCACGTAGCGAACCAGCACATAGCCGCTCGCCATCAGGATCGAGATCAGGGTCACCGGAAGCCCGATCCTGAGGAATGCGACGAAGCCGATCGGCCTGTCGGCCCGCTCGGCGAGGCCGGCCGCGGCGACGTTCGCCCCGGCGGCGATGATCGTCGCGTTCCCGCCGAAGCAGGCACCCAGTGCCAGCGCCCACCAGTAGGCATCGTCGGCCTGGGCGCCGGCCGCGGTCTGGAGCTCCTGGACGACCGGGATCATCGCCGCCGTGAAGGGGATGTTGTCCACCACCGCGGAGCCCGCCGCCGCGATCGCGACGATGCCGAGCAGCTCGGCGGTGCGGTCGCCGCCGGTCAGGTCCTTGACCCCCTGCGCCACGTCGTCGATCGCCCCGGTGTGCTCCAGGGCCCCTACCATCACGAACAGCGCGACGAAGAAGAAGAGCGTCGGCCATTCGATCTTCGAGAGCGCCTGCTCGAGATCGACGCGCGTGATCAGCAGGGCGACCGCCGCGCCGGTGAGCGCCACGGTGGCCGGCTCGATGTGCAGCGGCTGGTGCAGGAAGAAGCCCAGGATCGTGGCCGCCAGGACGGGGCCGGTCCGCTTCAGCTCGGCCGGGTCGCGAATCGAGGCCCTCGCGTCCATATCCATCACGTAGTGGCGATTCTCCTCCGCGATCTGGAGCCGGGGCCGGTACCAGAGGTAGAGCATGCCGGTGATAACGATGAGCGTTGCGAGCGCGATCGGCGCGAGATT
>DATIDP010000028.1:0-5873 GCA_035456265.1 Solirubrobacterales bacterium
AATCTGATCGATCAGATACTGGCTCATCCCCTTTGCGAGCGAGTCGGCCCGGATCAGCATCGTCACCTTACGGGCATAGCGCGCGAAGTTGAGCGCCCACTGGCCGGCGGAGTTCGCACCGCCGACGATGAACACGTGCTGGTCGACCTGGTCCTGAGCATCAAGGGCGGAGGCGCCGTAATAGACGCCGGCGCCGATCAGCTCCGACACGCCGGGCGCGGTGAGCCGACGGTACAAGACCCCGGTGGAGATCAGCACGCTGCGGGCCCTGAGCGTGGTCTGATCCGAGAGGTGGAGGATGCGGTCGTCGTCCCGCCAATCGATACCGATCACCTCGCGCGGGCGCACGATCTCGGCACCGAAACGGCGTGCCTGGATGATCGCCCGCCGCGTTAGCTCCGACCCGCTGAGTCCCGCGTGGAAGCCGAGGTAGTTCTCGATCCGTGGGCTCTGTCCGGCCTGGCCGCCGGGTGCTTCCCGCTCGATCATGACGGTGCTCAGGCCCTCCGATGAGGCGTACACGGCCGCCGCCAACCCCGCCGGCCCGCCTCCCACAATCACCAGGTCATAGTGATCGAGCGTTGGGCGGGTGGCGATCCCGAGCTGGCTGGCGAGCTCCACGTTGGTGGGCTGCGCCAAAGCGACGCCATCGGGGAACACGGCGACTGGCAGGTGGGCGCGGTCCGGCTCGGCGACCTCCTCGAGGAGGGTCTTTCCCTGGTCGAGGTCCGGGTCCAGCCACTGGTAGTGGATGTTGTTGCGCCCCAGGAACTGCCGGATGGTGTGGCCCCGCGACGAATCCCGCTCTCCCACGATCCTCACTCCCGCAGCGTCGCGGTCACGGGCGCCTTGCCACCCGTCGAGGAGGTCCGAGACGATTGGAAGCAGATCCCGCTCGCCATCGAACGGCTTGATCAGGAAGTCATCCAGCCCCACCGCGTGGACGGCGTCGACCGCGAGCTCGAAGTCGGCGTGCCCGCACAGCAGCACCGTTCGCGCCTCTGGATGAAGCTTTCGTCCCTCCCTCAGCAGGTCGAGACCCGCCATCCCGCGCGCATGCTGGTCGGCGATCAGGAGGGCCACCAGCTCCCCGCGGTCCTTCAACTCGCGGAGAGCTTCCATCGCCGGGTGTGTGCTGTCGAAGCTTGCGGCTCTAAATCCCCTTGAAGCAAAACTGCGACGGAGGTGGCGCTCGAGCGCTTTCGCCATCCTCGAGTCGCTTCCCACCGCGAGCACTAGAGGCTGCATTTCACGCAGTATCTCGCGGCGGAGTGCCGCTTTCCAAGCAAAGCGGCTACCGAATCGGGTGGCGAGGTTCCTCAACGGAATGTGGAGGAGGACCGCCGCGGCCGGGTTGCCGCCGCACCGCATGCAGGCGATCGAGGTGCGCGGCCGGCGTTCCGGCCACGTCAGATCGTTCCCGGTGGTCGTGGCGGACTACGAGGGCCATAGATACCTCGTGGCAAATGCTCGGTGAGGGCGCGACTGGGTCGCCAATGTCCGAGCCGCCGGTGGCCACGCGGTAGTTCGCCCCGGCCGACGCGAGGCGTGCGTCTCGAAGAGGTGGACCCAAAGATCCGCGCTCCGATCCTCCGGCGTTATCTCCAGCTTGCGCCCGGCGCCCGCATGCTGGCATCCGGGGCAACTACGGATGCAGGGAACCCTGGGTGCGACGATACTCGTCGGTACGGCGTCCGATGGAACAGCCGCTCGAACAGCCGCCGGACCAGGTTGATCGGCATCAATTCGTAAGGCAGTACTCGCTCGCCCAGATCCTCGGAGTGTGGGCGGCGGCAGCCGTCCCGATGGGCATCCTCGCCTGGATCGTCGCTCCCTGGCTCAGGGACCAGCTCGGGGGCGAAGACCCGTTTGCCGAAGCGCTCTTGATCTGCATCACCGCGGGGCTCATCTGGCAGTTCGTCCTGGTCCTGATCCTGCTCAGGCGGGAGCTGGGGGGACTCCAATGGTCGCGCGTGCGCGAGGCGCTGTGGCTATTGCGGCCCCGGGATCCGAAGAGCGGCCGGGTTGGCGGGAGGGTGTGGTGGTGGGTGCTCCCCTTCGTGTTGCTCTTCGCCCTCGAGGCGGCCGTGGTGATCCCAGGGCCCTCGGTGAGGGATTTCGGCGACTTCGTGAACTCAGACCGTGGTGAGGACTTCTTCCGCGGAGCCTGGGGCTGGTTCGCGGTGGTCGTCGTGCTCGTCGTCTTCAACACCGTGCTCGGCGAGGAGCTGCTCTTCCGTGGGCTCCTGCTGCCGCGCATGAAGGGCGCCTTTGGAAGGTACGACTGGGTCGGCAATGGGGCGCTGTTCGCGCTCTACCACCTGCATACACCGTGGGTGATCCCCACGACCCTCATAGACATCTTCGCCCTTGCCTACCCCTCGCGGCGGTTCCAGAGCGCGTGGATGGGGATCATCGTTCACTCGGTTCAGAGCGTCTTCGTCATCGTCTTCGTCCTTACCCTCGTCCTCAAATAAGGGCAAGAGCGCGGGCCGCTGCTTTGAAGCAAAGCAGCGGTGCCCCGGCCCTCCAGGCCTCACTCCGGCTGGGGTACTACCAGGGGTACTAAACGGAGCGAATCTGAGCGAACTAGGGAACCTCAAACGACCTGAGTCAACCTCAGATCACCATGAATCGCTCCCGGAGGCGCGAATTGTGGTCCAGCGGTCGCCGGTTCGAATCCGGTCGCTCACCTTCAACGAAGTCCCTGCTAGCGCCCGGCCTTGTCCTTGAGAGCTCGCAAGCGACGTCGCGTGACGACCGGGGTACTATGGGAGTCCTAGCAACTCCCTCGGGGTCCGCACTGAAGACCTGGGACTCGCGTCCAAGCCGGTAAGCCTCCTGCAGGCAATCGAGGCCGAACGGACTGACGTGCTGCTGATCGACGAGGGCTCTTGGGGAGCGGCCGCAGCCGCCGAGCGATCCGGACTTCCGCGACTGGTTGGTGCGGCGGCTCGCTCTCGGGGCACTCGAGCGGATGATCGCCTCCAGGATGAACCCGGTCCGGGAGGGAATCGGCCTGCCCTCGGTGCGGACGATCAACGACGTCTATCTCGCTGCCTCGGTGGTGCTGGCCTTCACGGCCGAGTCGGGGGTCGACCTAGGAGCGATCGGGCTTCTCTGCGGTCACGATCTCGGTCGGAAAGCTGAACTGAGACATGTATTCGCGACGTACATCGTCGAACCCCAGTTCCGCGAGGACTGGCGCGGCCAGGACTCCTCGGCAGTTCGCGGTGAGGTTGATGCCCCGCGCGTAGAGCGCGTCCCAGATACGGTGGCGGCGTCGCTCGCCAATGGTCATGTTCGACAGCACCATCCGACCGCCCGGGCGCAAGACTCGGCCAGCTTCCGTCAGGGCACGGGGGATGTCGTCGCGCGGCAGCAAATCGAGCATGTAGGCGATGATCACCAGGTCGAAGCTTTGATCCCCGAAGGGGAGCTCGAGGGCATCGGCGCGCAGGAGCTCGACGCGCTGCTCGAACCCGGCCGCCGCGACCTTCTTCCGAGCCTCGGCGAGCATGCCGTCTGACAGCTCGATTCCCACCGTCCTTCCCGTGGGGTTCCGACGAGCCAGCTCGATGAGTTGAGCCCCGGTCCCGATGGCGACCTCAAGCACCGCCTCGCCATCGCGTGGGGCAGCTAGCTCGAGTACCCGGCGGCGAGGCGCCGCCTCGGTTAGTCGCGCCCACGCCTCATAGAAGGGAGCCAGCCTCGTGTAGGCGCGGACGACCCGCTCCGGGCGTGTCTGGTTGACCTCGAGTACCTGAGAACGCACCACGAAAGCGCCGATCACTACGGCAACGGACTCAACGCCCGCCCATCTCTTGCGCAGCCTGCTCGCAAGCTCGGCGCCGGATTCCGCAGGCGCGGCGTCAGCTCTACGCGCCATCGTTCTTCTCCGCTCGCCAGTGGCGGAATTCCTGCGGGCCAAACCCAGTAAGCACAGTGTCCTCGAGCGCACGAGCCGAGGTCGAACGCGGTAGACCCAGTAGCGGGCCGAGCTCGCCGAAGTAGGTCCCCGGCTCGCGCTCGGCGTGGAACTCCTCGCCTCCTGCGCCGAGCGGACGGAAGAGCTCGATCCGGCCCAGGTCCACGACATAGACACGGTCGGCTGGATCGCCCATCTCGAAGAGCTGCTCGCCTGCCGCAAGCCGCACCTCCCGCCTGCCGACCGCCAGCGTGCGCTCCGGCGTCAGGTCGATGACGCGGTCAGCAAGCGGGGTCAGGCGCTCGTCGTGGGTGGCGACGATTACAAGCCGGCCGGACACGGCGAGCGCGCGGATCAGCTCAAGCACAGACTCCACCTGAACGTAATCGAGGTGCGCGGTCGGCTCGTCGGCCACGATCAACGGCGCGTCGTGGACGAGTGCTCGCGCGATCGCGACCCGCTGCTGCTCGCCGCCGGAGAGTTCGCCCGGGCGATGGCTCATCCGTTCCTTGAGCCCGACGCGAGTAAGTAGTGCCTCGGCCCGGGTATTGGCCTCGCGGCGGCGAGCTCCAGCGAGGCGCATAGGAGCGGCGACGTTCTCGCGGGCGGTGAGACTCGGGATCAGGTTGAACGCCTGGAAGATGACGCCGACGCCGTGGCGGCGGTACTCGGCGAGGGCGTTCCCCTCGAGTGCCGTGACCTCGGTCTCGCCCACGGCTACCCGCCCCGAAGTCGGCGTCAAGAGCCCGGCGAGGCAGGAAAGCAGGGTCGTCTTGCCTGAGCCGCTCGGGCCGAGCAGCAACACAAGCTCTCCATCGGAGGCCTCGGTGGTCATCGCGTCGACGGGGCGCACCGAGTAGCCGCCCTGGAAGTATTCGATCGTCAGCTCGCTGATCCGAAGTGCGGGCACGGCTAGCCTCCGGAGAAGGCGAGAGCCGGATCGACCTTGATTGCACGACGCATCGCGGCCAGGCTGGCGAGAACGCCGACCAGCACGGCTATCACTCCAAGCAAGACGTAGGCGGCCGGCTCGATCACGACGGGTAGCGGAAAGTTGGGCGCCAGCACCTGCGCCACCAGCGCCCCGAGGACCGCGGCCAGCAGCGAGGCGAGGACCGCCTGCGCCGCCAGGCTCAGCATCACTCGCCTTGTCGAGCCTCCCACTGCCTTGAGGACGGCGAAGTCGCGCAGGCGCTCGAGCGCCGAGAGATAGGTGACCGCTCCGATCACGACGACCGCCAGCAGCCAGGTGAGCAGGCGGGTGATGTCGATCGAGCCGACAGCGCCGTCGAGTGGTCGCAGGAGGTCCTCTCGGACGCTGTTGTTCGACACAACCTGGAAACCGGGCGGGATCTGCGTCGGCACGCCTCGGGTGACGAACGCGGTGGCAAGTGGCTTGCCCCCGAAGGCGATCGCCTGGCCCTCGGCGAGGCTGACGAAGATCGTTGGCTGGCCGGCGAAATAGGTTCGATCGCTGATCTCGCGCACCACCCGCAGCCTGCGCGAGGCGACAGTGATGGTGTCTCCCTGATCGGCGCCGAGGCGCTCGTCCACCACGGTCTCTCCGCTCGGAACCGGCGTGCCAGGGCGACCCCAGATCGGATCGCCGAGCGCACCGATCGAGTGGCCGATCACATTCACGTTCACCTCGTCGCCAGCGGGCAGTTTGACGACACCACCGAAATCGACCATCGGCTCGGCCTGGCCGCCGCCCATGATCTGTCTCGTCAGGGCGGCCGGCATCGTGGACTCCGAGGTGAACGGTCCCTTCACTCCTTTGGGCACGACCCAGGCCCCCGCGCCGATCGCGTCGACCGTGTTGCGGGCCTCGTGGCGGAAACCGGCACTCATGCCGGTCAGGACGAGCGCCAGCGCGAAGGCAAACGCCGTGCCGACGACAGCAATCGCGAACTGCCGACGCCGGAACTGCAGATCACGGAGGGTG
>DATIDP010000029.1:0-4629 GCA_035456265.1 Solirubrobacterales bacterium
ATCGCCAGCACCCAGAGCGCCGTGTGCATGTTGTGGATGAAGGGCGCGAGCTGCGCGCTCGAGAGCCCCGATGCGAGGCCGGAGAAGATCTTGAAGAGCACCGTCTTCGGAACGGCCGCAGTCACGATCGCAAGCACGAACGCGATCGAGATCACGGCGCCGGTGTTCTGCAGCATCGTCCGCGCGCCCGAGGCGATCCCGCGCCGCTGTGCCGGCACCGTCGCCATCATCGCCGCGGTGTTGGGCGAGTTGAACATGCCGGAGCCGATCCCGACGAGCCCGAGCCAGAGCGTGCTCTCCCAGTAGGGGCTGCTCTCGCCGAGCGTCGTCATCCCGGCGAGCGCGACCGCGCTCACCAGCATGCCGAGGGCGGCGAGCATCCGGGAGCCGTGCCGGTCCGCCCAGATCCCGGCGAGCGGCGAGGAGATGAGCATCCCGATCGCCATCGGCGTGAGCTTGATCCCTGCGGTGATCGGGTCGTCTCCCATGACGCCCTGGAAGTAGAAGACGAAGACGAAGAGCAGCGCGAAGCGCGAGAGCCCGTTGATGAAGGCGGCGCCGGTGGCGGCGGCGAACATCCGGTTCTCGAAGATGGTCAGGTCGAGCATCGGCGCGGAGGCGCGCTTCTCGATCGCGACGAAGGCCGGCAGCAGCACGACCGCCGCGATCAGCGACCAGATCACGAGCGGGTCGTCCCAGCCGGAGATGCCGCCGCGCGAGAGGCCGTAGACGAGGCCGGTCAGGCCGGCGACGAAGGTCGTGGTGCCGAGCAGGTCGAGGCCCCGTTCCGGGTCACGGGTGGAGAGCTCGTGCAGGACGAGCCAGCCCCAGAGGGCCCCGGCGAGGCCAACGGGCACGTTGAACCAGAAGACCCAGTGCCAGGAGATCGCGACGAGGGCGCCGCCGAGCACCGGCCCGATCACCAGGCCGACTGCGGCGACCATCGTGTTGGTGCCCATCGCCAGGCCGAGCTGCTCGCGGGGGAAGGCGTCGGTGACCAGGGCCGGGGCGTTCGCGAAGAGCAGCGCGCCGCCGATGCCCTGCACGATCCGCCAGAGGATCAGCTGCGTGCCGTCGGCCGAGAAGCCGGCTCCCAGCGAGGCGGCCGTGAAGAGCAGAAAGCCCCCGACGTACGCCCTCTTTCGGCCGAAGAGGTCGGAGAGCCGCCCCGCCGTCAGCACGAGGACCGTCGAGGCGATCATGTAGGCGAGGATCACCCAGACGAGCTGCAGGAGGGAGGTCCCGAGGGAGCGCTCGAGGTCCGGCAGGGCGATGATCAGCGTGCCGGAGTTGATGGTCGCGAGCAGCATCCCGACGCTGGTACAGCTCAGGACCCACCACTTGTAATGCTCATGGCCGGCCTCGACCCCCGGTCGGAAGCGGCGGCGGGTGTCTGGTCCGACAAAACTAACGTTCACGTAAGAATCACTTTAGCGCAATGGACACAACCTTCTGGCAGGCGGTCCTCTACCTCCACCTGGTGGCGATGGCCTTCTTCCTCGGCGGCCAGCTGCTGCTCGCCGTAGCTGTCGTCCCCGCCCTGCGGGCGGACCAGAACCGCGAACAGCTGCGGGCCGTGGCGCGTCGCTTCGGCTGGGGCTCGCTGGTGGCGCTCGGCGTCCTGATCGTGACCGGTGCGGCGATGGCGAGCCACCTCGACCTCTGGGAGGACGGGACGCTGCAGGTCAAGCTCGCGCTGGTGGCGGTGGCCCTGATCCTCACCGGCCTTCACCTGCGCCACCCGCGAGCGCACCTGCTCCAGGCCGCGATCTTCCTGATCACGCTGGCGATCGTCTGGGAGGCCGTGCAGCTGGCGAGCTGACGGGACGGCGAGGGGGGATACTTCTGGCGATGCATGACTGCGATGTCGTTGTCGTCGGCGCCGGGCTCGCCGGGCTGACCGCGGCGCGGGAGCTGAGCGAGGCGGGGTTGGAGGTTCGGGTCCTCGAGGCCCGGGATCGGGTCGGCGGCAGGACGTTCAGTCAGCCGGTCAGCGAGGGCTCGGAGGATGTCTTCGAATTCGGCGGCCAGTGGGTCGGTCCCACGCAGCATGAGGTGCTGGCGCTCGCCCGTGAACTCGGGATCGACACGTTCCCGACCCACTCCGAAGGGAAGAACCTGCTCGAGGACGAGCGCGGGAAGCTGAAGCGCTACAGCGGCACGATCCCGATGCTCGGCCCGCTCGTGATGGCGGATTACGGGCGGGCCGACCTGAAGCTCAAGCGCCTGATCAAGAAGGTGTCGCCCGAAGCTCCCTGGGACGCGAAGGATGCGGAGCGACTGGACGAGCAGAGTTTCGCGACCTGGATCCGGCGGAACGCGCGCACGGCGACAACCCGTGAGACGTTCGCCCTCGCGTGCCGAGCCGTCTTCGCGGTGGAGCCTTCGGAGGTCTCGCTGCTTCACATCCTCTTCTACGCGGCCGCGGCCGGCGGCTGGGACGACCTTCTGGACACGGAGGGAGGGGCGCAGCAGGACCGCATCGTCGGCGGCACGCAGGGGCTGTCGATCCGGATCGCCGAGCAGCTCGGCGAGCGTGTCAGGCTTTCCGCGCCGGTTCGCGCGATTCGCACCGAGGGCGACGGCGTGATCGCGGGGGAGGTGAGGGCGCGCCGCGCGATCGTCGCGATTCCCCCCGCGCTCGCTGGGCGAATCGACTACGACCCGCAGCTGCCGGGCCCGCGCGACCAGCTCACCCAGCGGATGCCGATGGGCACCGTGATCAAGTGCATGGCCGTCTACGAAGAGGCTTTCTGGCGCGACGACGGGCTCAGCGGCCAGGCTCTCAGCCTGCCCGGCCCCGCGCAGGTGATATTCGACAACACGGCGCCGAACGGCAGAGCGATGCTGCTCGGCTTCCTGGAGGGCCGCGACGCCCGCGAACTGGGTTCGCTTCCTGAGTTGGAGCGCCGCAATGCGGTGCTCCGCGGCTTCCAGCGGCTGTTCGGCCGGAGGGCCGCCGACCCGGTGGATTACGTCGAAAAGGATTGGAGTGCGGAGGCATACTCCCGCGGCTGTTATGTCGGTGTTCTGGGCCCCGGCGCCTGGACCCAGTTCGGACGGGCGTTGCGTGAGCCCGTCGGTCGTATCCATTGGGCGGGTACAGAGACAGCGACCCGCTGGATGGGCTACATGGACGGCGCGATTCAGTCCGGCAAGCGTGCTGCGGCGGAGGTGCTCCGCTCAGAGGGAGCGGCCGTGGGAGAGGCTCCAGGCGCGCGGGCCGGCACGGCCGCGCGGATCCTCCGACGTTGAGACTGATCGACGTCCGGCACCTGGGCCGGGAGCGGGTGATCGGCTGCTGGGAGATCGACGGGGTGCTGATCGACCCCGGGCCGACCAGCTCGCTGGAGACGCTGATCGAGGCGCTCGGGGGCGAGCCGCCCCGGGCCGTTGTTCTCACCCACATCCATTTGGACCACGCCGGCGCGTCCGGGTCGATGGTGCGGCGCTGGCCCGACCTGCCGATCTACGTCCACGAGCGCGGCGCCCGCCACCTCGCCGATCCCTCGAAGCTGCTCGCCAGCGCCGAGCGCCTCTACGGAGATCAGATGGAACGGCTCTGGGGCGAGGTTGCGCCGGTCCCGGAGGAGAACCTGAACCCGCTGGGGGGCGGCGAGGAGGTGCTCGGCTTCCAGGTCGCCTACACACCCGGTCACGCCTCGCACCACGTCAGCTACTTCCACCCGCCGAGCGGCCGCGCCTTCGTCGGCGACACCGCCGCGGTCCGGATCCCGCCCGGCGACTTCGTGATGCCGCCGACGCCGCCCCCGGACATCGACCTCGAACTCTGGGAGGAGTCGATCGAGCGCATCCTGGAGTGGCGGCCCGGCAGCCTGGGGCTCACCCACTTCGGCGAGGTCGCGGACCCGGCTGATCACCTCGCGACGGTGCGGAGGCGCCTTCGAGAACAGGCTGAGCTCGCCGAGCAGATGGGACCTGAGGAGTTCGAGCGGCTGATCCGTCAGCAGGCGGCCGAGCGGGTCGATCCCGAGACCGCCCAGGCGCTGCTCCAGGCGGTTCCGCCCGAGCAGCAATGGGCCGGGCTCGACCGCTACCTGAGCAGCTGATCAGACGACGAAGGCGACGTCGTCGACGTAGCAGTACGACCAGTCCTCGCCGGGCTCCATCGAGCTGACGATGGGATGGCTCGTCGCCGCCACGTGCTTGCTCGCGTGCCGGTTCGGAGACGAATCGCAGCAGCCGACATGGCCGCAGCTCCGGCAGACGCGCAGGTGCACCCAGGCCCCGCCGATCTTCAGGCAGTCCTCGCAGCCATCGACCTCCGCCGGCTTCCCGACGAGGATCTGGTCGAGGTGGGTGCAGGTGGCCATCGCGACCGAGACTACAGACGCGACACTGTGGCCCGGTCGACCGGGCATTCGAGCGGACTCAGGCGGGCGTGAGCTCGCCGCCGGCCGCCAGGACGGTCCGATCGCGGCCGCTGCGTTTAGCGCGGTAGAGAGCGGCGTCGGCCCGGGCGAAGAGCTCGGCCGAGGATTCGGCGTTGTCCCACTGAGCAATCCCGGCGGAGACCGTCTCCTCGAGCGGCACGCACTCGCGCAGAGTCTCGATCACCTCCTGAGCCTGGACCGCGTCGGTCGCGGTGAGCAGGACGGCGAACTCCTC
>DATIDP010000030.1:0-5779 GCA_035456265.1 Solirubrobacterales bacterium
ACTGACATACGGGGGCGACCTGGTTTCGACGTGGTCGGTTCTCCGGCAGAGCTGCAAGCCGAGGTCCCCGGTCGGCCTCGTAAAACAACCGGGACAAACAGCAAGTGCGAAGGACAACTCCGCACTCGCTCTCGCTGCCTAACCGGTAGCGAAGCGCGTCGCTCCGAGCTCGGCCCGTGGCCCGGGTAGCGGCGTCAGAAACGGGCTCGGCGCCTAGGGAGAGCCAATCGCCCGAAGCGCGACGCCAAAGGATGGCTAGCCCGTCGGTTGGTCGGCTGCCAACCGGCCGGCG
Organism: Solirubrobacterales bacterium; assembly: GCA_035456265.1. Classification (GTDB taxonomy): domain Bacteria; phylum Actinomycetota; class Thermoleophilia; order Solirubrobacterales; family 70-9; genus DASUPK01. The sequence continues at coordinate 293 of DATIDP010000030.1, forward strand.
GGCGAAACGCAACGGCAGCCTAAGCTTGTAGACGCTCTGACCGGTGCGTCCGCGGACGCGGGTTCGATTCCCGCCGCCTCCACCTCAGGGTTTCCAGCTCATCGGAGACCTCACCCTCAAGCGTCGTCAGACCAGACGACGCTTGTGCCGTACAGACCTGGACCGCGCGCCCGATGCATCGGCCAGCTCATCAAGTCGGAGCGACGGTTCCGGTGACACACGCTCGCCCACGCGAACCTGCGCTACCCACAAGCCGAGAGACTCCATCTACCGGACCCACAACTGGCCCAGCAGCGCTCCCCAGTGCGGGTTGTGCTCGTAGTTGCCCACCCGCTTCGAGACGAGATCCGCCTCGTACCCGTTGTACAGCGGGACCCACAGGGCGTTGTCGGTGATCTCGCGGTCGAGCTCGGTCCAGAGCCGATTGGCGCCCGCTAGATCAGTCTGCTGGAGCTTCAGCGCGCGCCTGATCTTCCGGTCGAGCGAGCGCTCGCAGAAGTGGGCACGGTTGTCCGGCGCCCCGCACGAGAATAGGGGCTCGATGAAGTTGGAGGCGGTGGGATAGTCCGCAAGCCAAGGGGACCACAAAATCTGCGGCAAGGCCCTCGGTTTGGTGACGGCCGCGAGTCGGCCAAAGTATGCGGCGGCCGGGTTTGGTTTGCGCCCGAAGGACGAGCGGAGCTGGACGCGGTAGTCGAGCGACTCGAGGAGGTCCGCCAGATAGGGGCCGAGGCCGGTCAGGCTGGGGATCCAAAGCGTCACAGCCGCCCGGGCCGTACCCGAGGCCGCCACGAGCTCGGCCGCCTTAACTCGGTCGGCCGCGGTCCAGCGTTCGTCGGCGCTCGCGTCGGCCGTGTATGGGCAGTAACGTCGGTACCCCGGGACGTTTGGCGGCAGCACCTGGCAGGTCGGCCGAGCTGTCGCTTCGCCTCCCACAAGCTGCACGATCTTCTCGCGGTCAAGCGCATAGTTGACCGCCTGCCGCGCCCTAGGGTCGTCGAATGGCGGCCGGTTTGTATTGAAAGCAAGGTACGAGGTCAGGGGTAGGGGATGGGAGTGGACCCAGGGCTTCAACGCCGGCGGGACGGGGAACGAGAGAAGGCCGCGGCTCGACGTCAGGTCTGCTTTCCCCTGCTTGACGAGCGCGATCCGCTCCTTCAGCTCCGGCACGACCTTGACCACGATCTGCTCGGGAAGCCCGGCCGGTTGGGCTGCCTTAAACCACTCCTGAAAGCGTGGATTCCGGACGAGCCGGACGGAGCGGTTCGGGGCGAAGCTCGCAATCCGATACGGCCCCGTAGCCGGGAGCGGCCGCCGCGTCGCCTCCCGCAAGGGGGTCCCGCCAGGGACGGCGGCCGCAAACGTCGACGCAAGCTTGTAGAGGAAGTTGGCATCCGGAGCCGACAGGTGGAACGTCACCCTCCGGGCAGCATCGTCGGCGACGATCCCGTCGGGGAGATCGCAGCGCCGCCGGTCGCAGCGATCCGCTCCGCGGATGGTCCGGAAGTAGCTCTTAGCAACCGACAAGCCCAAGCTGTCCGCGAACCCCACACGCAGCCGGAGCTTGAACACGCGCTCGATCGCATAGCGGAAATCGCTCGCCTTCACTACCCGGCCGTTCGAGTAGAGGATGTGCGGCCGCAGCTGGAATCTGTAGGTCTTGCCGTCTCGGGAAACCTCCGGCATCTTGATCGCAAGATCGGGAACGAGCTGGTTCCCCGCCTGTCCGCCGACATGTCGGTACGCGAGCAGCCCGTCGTTCGTCAGCGGGACGAGCCGCCCGATGTCGCCCACGTACACGACCGCGGGGTCGAGCGTCGCGAACGGCTCGACCGCCGGCACTGCGACCCTCAACGTCCCCCCGCGGTGAGCCGTTCCGGTAGGTCGCAGCGCCGCGTAGATAATCCCCTTTCGGGCCGCGAGGGCAGTCGGCCGGCGCCGGAGCTGAACCGGGGTCGCGCTGCTCGTTGCCGGGTCGATGCGGGAGACGGTGCCGGCGAACTCGTTCGCGGCCCAGACCTCGCGGCCTACTATTGCGAGGCTCGTCGGGCCCGCCCCGACCTCGATCAGGTCGACTTGTCTGCCAGCCGCAGGGTTGATCTTGGACACCGTGCCGTCGTCGCTGTTCGCGACCCAGACGAAGCCGAGCCCGACGGCGATGGCGGCGGGGCCTTGGCCGACGGGGATCGTGTCCAGCGGCTGCGCGTCGCGGGGGTCTAGCTTGACGACGGCGTCGCCCGATCTGCTCGCGACCCAGACCGCGCGATCGCCGACGGCAATGGCTCCGGGATCCGTGACCGCCGGATAGGTCTTCAAGAACTTCCCGGTGCTCGCCCGGATCTTCGAGACGGTGTGGTCGGTCGAGTTCGCCACCCAAACGTAGCCGCCGCCGACGGCGATGCCGCTCGGGCCGTTGCCGACCTCGATCGACTGGAGCTCGATCAGCGCCCGAGGATCGATCTGCGAGACGGTCGCGGCAAGGCTGTTCGTGACCCAGACATATCCGCCGCCAACGGCGATCCCGCCGGGCGCGTTCCCGACCGGGATCCTGTTCTGCACCGTGTTCGTCTCCGGGTCGATCGCGTAGACGGTGTTCGATTCGGCGCTGGCCGCCCAGACGCGGCCGAAACCCACCGCCACCGCCGTTGGCGGCGTGGGTAGCTCGACGGCGTCCTTGGGATCGCTCGAACGCGCATCGAGCACGCCGACGATGTTGCTCGGAGTCTTGCCGAGGTCCACCCGACTTCCGTTGCCGCCGAGCACGAAGAGCGGAATCGCAACGGCGGCGGCGATCACGCCCGCGAGCGCGCCGATGGCGATCGTCCGCCGCCGGCGGTGCCTGGGCGCTGCCGTTGGAGCCGGCGCCTCGGTGCCCGGCGGTCCGCGCTCAAGGACTGGGACAGGCGTGGGTTCGGGTGGAGCCGGTCGAGGCTCGGGCGCAGGCGCCTCGAGAAGCTCGCGGTAAATCGTCTCGGTTTCCGGCGAGGGGTAGGCGCCGAGCTCTGTCGCGAGGAGCTGTCGGCAGCGCTCGTAGACGCGGAGCGCCTCGGCACGGTTGCCGGCGGCCGCGTGTGCCGCCATCAGCTGCCGGTAGCCCGTCTCGCGGTACGGCTCCAGGGCGATCGTCTCCTCGGCCCAGCTCGCCGCCCCGGCCGCATCGCCCGAGCGAAGGGAAGCCTCGGCGAGACAGCTCAGCGCGCGCCGGAGGATGTCGGTGAGCTCACGTCGCTTCCCGTCGACCCAAACCCCTTCCTCGCCTGGGAAGAAGGACGGCCGAGCCAGTGAGGCGGCCTGCATGGCGACCGTCTTCGCCCGCTCGAAGTCGTCTGCGGCCAGCGCAGCTTCCGCCTCCCGCAGGGCATCGGCGGCGGCGATGATGTCGACCCAGGTCCCGTCCGGCAGGTTCAGGCGGTAGGAGCCGAACACGCTCGTGAGAGCCTTCGCACCGTCGATACCACCCTCGGCGAGCAGGCCGCGCAGCTTGCTCGCGAGCACGGTCAGCGCCTTCTCCGAGGTCGCGGGCGGCGCCTCGCCCCAGAGTGCGTCGGTGAGCTCGTCCCGCGGCACCGGTCTGCCCTGCTCGGCCACCAGGTAGGCGAACAGCAGCCGACCCTGGCGGCCGGGGAAGCGCTCCTCGTCGACTACGACGCCGTCGCTCTCGAGCGCAACCCGACCGGCAAGAAAAACCTTGAGCTTCAAGGCATAGCCATTCTCTTGCCCACATTTTGCCTCGACTTAGGGGCGCCGTTCTAGCTTCGCCGCGATGAATCGTCGACGCGACTGGAAGGAGGAACGATGCTCTACCACGACAGCGACGGGCGGTCGCTCCTAGCCCGCGAACGTGCCGAGCTGCTTGCGAGCGAGATGCGCCGCGTTCGCAGCGTGACACCGGAGCAGGCTGGGCACCCAAGCTGGACGAGGGTTGCCGCGGAGCTGCTCGGGCGCGTGGAGCGCATGCGCCGGCGCAAGAGTCATGGCTCCGCCGCCTATGACGCGTAGAGGGAGGCACACTCGCGCAGCTCGCTGCAACCCACTGCTCCCCGTTTGCAGCCGCGGCTCCGTCTCCTTGACAGTCAGCAAGCGAGAGAAAGGAAAAGCGATGTACAAACTCGCCACCATCGGATTCCTCATCGCCGCCCTCGCGGCCCCGGCAAGCGCCGCTGGCCAGGGAGCGCGTGCACGCCACGCTCGTGCTCAGATCTCCTGCCCGCAGGCCGTCGTCTTCCCACCCGGGCGGAACTACGGAATGTGCGGCCACAGGCTCTGGGTGCGCAACCCGCAGACCGGCCAGGTCGAGGCGATCCCGTTCTGGAGGTTGCAACGCCTGAGCGACCCCTCTGATGATCGTCCGTAGCGACGGGCTGGTCTAGCGACAAGCGGCCGCGCGGCGAGGACATCACTCGCCGCGCGGCCGTTTCTGACCGGTCTCCCGGAATAACTTCGGATTCGACATCGCCGATGTCGACCCGGCCCTCTTGGGAACGGGCTCGAGCCGCTCGATTGAAGCCTTGCGCGGGTTCGATTCCGCCGCCTCCACCTCAGGGTTTCCAGCTCGTCGGAGACCTCACCCTCAAGCGTCGCCAGATCAGGCGACGCTTGTGCGTCCCGGTTCCCTGCCGCCCGGGCGAGCGCATCAGCCAACTCGTCCAGCCTTACCTCGTCGGTGTACTGCTGCGTCGTGTCCGGATGCCTGTGCCCCATCAACGCTTGCAGCGCGACAACATCGCGGCCGCTCTCGCGAAGGAACCGATTCGCGAAGCCGTGTCGCAGCTGGTGAGGGGAGAGGGACCGAACCCCGGCTCTCTTGCAGACGCGCCAGACCATCCGCATGAGCGCCTGGTCACTCGCCGGCCTCTTTGGATCCTTCTGCTTGCGCGCCCGTCGGTCGTGAGAGACCCATTGCTCGACCTCCACTGTGAGTACGTGGTCGTCAAGCTCGGGCCGAAGCGCCCAGAAGCTCTCGCGAAGCTCGTCCAGCACATCGGGAGCAATCGGCACCCATTGCCGGCCGCCCTTCCGCAGTACGTGAACGCGACCACGAAGGAGGTCGATATCGACCCACCGGCAGCGGACGACCTCTGCGCGGCGGAGGCCCACCCCTTCCATCAGAAGGACCGGGGGCCTCTCGTACCCGATCGCTGCTACCCGCACCCGCCGCAGTTCCTCCAAACTCGGCCGGTACACGTCGGCAACGGCCAGACGACATCGACGCCCGCAAACGGTGCCGCGGTCTCCCAGTACGAGGTGGCCTGCTTCCAGGTGTCGCAGACTCGCTAGGTAGTAACGGGCCGCCCCGGCGTGACCGCGTTCGGGGCGGCCCGTGTGAACCCACTTCCAGCGCGGCATGGCGGCGAGCTGAACGCCAAGGACGGGCGTTTTATGACGACGATGACCGGACCCGCCGCGCTTCCTTAACCGAGCCCGATCGGAGCCTTGCGCACCCCGTGTGCTGCGGGCTCTCTTCGTGGGCGTCCAGAAGCTCTAGAT
>DATIDP010000031.1:0-6398 GCA_035456265.1 Solirubrobacterales bacterium
ATCGATTGGGTCACGCTCTGCGCCATCGACTCACTCGATCCCGCTCGCCTTCAGCTCGGAGAGCTCCTGTTCGTAGGGCTCCCCGAGCATCGCGAGGAACTCGCGCGTCTGTCGAGCCTCCTCTTCGTCGATCTTCGACATTGCGAAGCCGACATGGATCAGGACCCAGTCGCCGATGCCGACCGCATCCTCGCCCTCCGTCAGCAGCCCGATGTTGACGTTGCGCCGCACGCCGGAGACGTCAGCCTTGGCGATGCGGTTCTCCTCGTCGACGATCTCGACGATCTGGCCGGGAATGCCTAGGCACATGGGACTCTCCTCCTGGCCGCCACCGCGGCCTGTCCGTAGCTGATCCCGCCATCGTTGGGCGGGACGCGACTGTGGGTCAGCACCCGAAAGCCCAAATTAGCGAGTCGGGCGCGGGTCCTTTCCAGCAGCCGCAGGTTCTGAAAGCTGCCGCCGGAGAGAACGACGGTGCGTGGCTCGGCAGCCTCGGCGGCGATTGTGGCCGCCGCATGGGCCATACCCTCGTGGAACGCCGCCGCGATCTGGTCGCGCGGCCGACCGGCGTGCAGGTCGTCGTGGGCTGCGGCGACCAGCTCGGCGCCACGGACCACCCCGTCCTGGATTCGGCACCGGTAGGGCTCGGCACTCACATCCCCGGCGAGCTGCTCGAGCTCGATCGCGGCCTGGCCCTCGTAGCTGACGGTCTCCCGCACGCCGAGCAGCGCTGCGACCGCGTCGAAGAGGCGGCCCATCCCCGACGAGAGCGGGGCGTTCACCCGCAGGCTCTCCCGGACCTGCGTCCAGCGAGGCCAGCGGTCCAGCGGGACGGGGCGCTCCGCCCGATCGAGGTAGGAGGCGGCGGTGCGCCACGGCTCGCGGATCGCGGCCATGCCGCCGGGCAGCGGTACGGGCTCCAGGTGCGCAAGCCGCACGAAGTCGTCGAGGTCGAAGCGCAGCAGCTCGCCGCCCCAGATCGTCCCGTCGGTGCCATAGCCGGTGCCGTCGAACACCAGCGCCAGTGCGGGGCCGGGCTCTCCATTCTCGGCGAGGCAAGCGGCGGCGTGGGCATGATGGTGTTGGATGCCGACCAGCTCGGCTTCCTGATCGAGTGCCCAGCGGGTGGACAGGTAGTCGGGGTGGAGGTCATGGGCAATCAGCTCGGGACGGACGGAGAGCATCTCGAGGTAGAGCTCGAGGTCGGCCCCGAAGGCCCGGAAGGAGGCTTCGGTATCGAGGTCGCCCAGGTGGGGGGAGAGAAACGCGTTCGATCCCCGGGCGACGCAGAAGGTGCTCTTCAGCTCGGCTCCGATGGCGAGCAGCGGCACCTCCGGCGCCACCGGAAGCGGAAGTGAATCCGGGGCGAGGCCGCGGGACCGCCGAATTGGGATCTTGGCTCGCACCACCGAGTCCTCACAGCGCCGGTGGATGGGCCGATCGTGGGTCAGGAAGGCGTCGGCGATCCCGTCCAGGCGAGATCGCGCCTCCTCGTCCTCGAACGCGATCGGCTCGTCGGAGCGGTTGCCGCTGGTCATGACGAGCGGACCGCCGAAATCGGCGCAGAGCAGGTGGTGGAGCGGTGTGTAGGGCAGCATGAGGCCGACCCAGCGGGAGCCGGGGGCGATGGCGCAAGCGAGGGGCGCGTCCGGTCGCCGTCGTCCGATCACGATCGGCCGGGCACGCGAGGCGAGCAGCTCGAGCTCCTCCGGACCCAGCTCGGCGAGCTCTTCCGGATCCCTGGTCATCACGGCGAGCGGCTTTTCCTCGCGGTGCTTCCTTGCTCGCAGCCGGGTGACGGCCGCCTCGCTGTCGGCGTCGCAGGCGAGGTGGTACCCGCCCAGGCCCTTGATGGCGACGATGCGACCGGCCCGAAGCAGGGCGATCGCCGCCGCCAGGGCTTCATCCCCCCTCGCGGCACCGAGTCGGAGCTGGGGCCCGCAATCCGGGCAGGCGATCGGCTCCGCGTGGAAGCGGCGATCGGCCGGATCCTCATACTCGGCCCGGCACCGCTCGCACATCTCGAAGCCGGACATCGTCGTGTTGGCCCGGTCGTACGGGACGCGTTCGACGATCGTGAAGCGAGGGCCGCACTGGGTGCAGTTGGTGAACGGATAGCGGTGGCGGCGGTCGTCCGGGTCGAAGATCTCCGTGAGGCAGCGCTCGCAGGTGGCTGCGTCAGACGGCACGACGGTGGTCGGCTCGCCGCCCGAGCTGCGCTCGATCGCGAATCGATCATCTCCCCGCGGCTCCATCTGCTCCGCTTCGACCGAGTCGATCCTGGCCAGCGCCGGAGGCTCAACCGTGATCGCCTCCTCGAACTGAGCGATCGCCTCGGTCGGCCCCTCGACCTCGACGACCACCCCCTGGCCGTCGTTGAGGACGAAGCCCCCCAGTCCACGACGGGCGGCCAGCCCGTGTATGAACGGCCGGAACCCGACGCCCTGGACTATCCCCCTGATCCGAAGGCGCCGCCGCTCGATCGTGTCTGGCGGCGCTGTGGGCATGGTCAGGCCTCGGCCGGGCCCTCGCCGCTCACCGCGGCGCCGCGAGTCCCCGACTCGGTGGTCTCGATCCCCGGCTGCGGGCCCACAACGGACTCCAGCGCGTCCGCGATCTGCTCGAGCGCCCCGTTGATGTCCTGGGCGACTGGGCCGATCGGTTGGGTCTGCTTCTCGATGGCGCGCACCCCGAAGGTCACCAGCCCGAGTGTGTGGGAGATCCTGCGCAGGGTGGCGGCGATCACGATCAGGTAGGTGGCCAGGACGATCACCAGGATCGCCAGCTCGACCAGGGTCAGAACGATCAGCAGGGTCTTCATCCCATTCTCCTCTCCGCCAGCTCACCGTGGCGCTTGACCTCCTCGAGTAACTCGACGCCGAGCTCCCGCGTTCCCAGCAGCATGTGCGTGGTCGCGGTGTTCTGGGCGACCCGCTTCCCCATGGTCCAGACGTCGTCTACGGCACGGTCCACCTCGTTCACAGTCCTGCGCAGCCACTCGAGCAGGAACCAGACCACGAGGGCGACGATGAGCCCGACAGCCAGCGATACCCACCAGGCCGTCTCCACCGCGCCGGCCAGGGCAACGATCACGGCAGCTCTTTCTTGACGACCTCGAGATACGCGACAGCAAGCGGCGGCAACGAGGTGGCGAGATCTCGCGTTCGTGCCAGCTCGTCCACGCCATCGAGGTTCTTCGCGATCCCGATGCCGGCCTCGAGGATGTCCTTGGCGTAGCGGTTGATCTCGAGCGCGGGCCGCACGACGCGAGTGAACAGGGCCAACACGACCAGCAGGATCACGAGACCCACCGCGAGTCCGACCAGGCTGAGAACCGCGGTTCCGGTGGAGACGGCGAGCGTCATCCGCCCAATGCCCCCCTCGCGGCGGCGAGCGCTCGGTTGATCCGGTCGAGGTTGATGTTGATCTGCTTGACGTCCCAGAGGGGGTCGGTGTTGAGCCTCGTTCCGTCGAGGGCCGCGGTAATCCCATCGGCCTGGCGAGCCACCCGCCGTCCGAGGAAGATGATTGTCAGCAGGAGCGTCGCCGCGATCACGACGACGACTGCCGCGATGGCCCAGCCGACGTACCACCAGGTCGCCAGAGCCAGGATCACCGGCTAGGTCTTCTCCTCAGCGTGCCGATCCGCGACGTCGTCCCGGATGGCACCCTTCGCGAAGTTCGCCAGCGTCGTCGAGACCGTCAGGTCAACGCCGTGCTTTTCCTTGGCGTGCTGGACGGCCATCTGGAGCACTTCCTCCTCGGTCTCGCCGGTGATCGTCGCCCGGCAGACCACTCCCGCGTCGGCACATCTGAAGCTCTTGGTCAACCTCTCCTCCGCCTCCGCCTCGAACCGATTTCAGCTCCGAACTCCAGGCTATATGTACGATACACAGAGCCGGACGGTACGAGGAGGAGCGCTGGCAACGCAGGAGGAGACTCTCAAGATCGAGAAGGTCCCCCACGCGGGGGCCGTCTTCGGTGAAGAGGCCCAGCGGGGAATCGGCGGGTTGGGCGGCAGCGATGAGGGACCGCTCACGGAGGTGCATGTCTTCTGGCTGGCGGGAATGAGCTGCGACGGCTGTTCGATCGCCGTCACCGGCGCCACGGCCCCTTCGGTTGAGGACCTTTTGGCGGGCACCATTCCCGGGCTGCCGAAGGTGGTCCTGCACCACCCCGTGCTCTCGATCGCGGCTGGGGCCGAGTTCGTCCGTCCGCTGCGTGAGGCGGCGGAGGGCAAGCTCGACGCGCCCTACGTCGTTGTGCTCGAGGGCTCGGTGCCGGATGACCAGTCGCTCCCCGAGGACCAGGGCTACTACTCCGCGATGGGAGCGGGGGGCTTCGATCCCGACACCGAGGGAAACCAGCCAAACCGGGTTACGGGCTGGCTGAAGCGCCTCTGTCCCGGCGCCGCGGCCTCGGTCGCGATCGGCACCTGCGCCACCTGGGGTGGGATCCCGGCGGCCGCCGGGAACGTCACAGGTTCGATGAGCCTGATGGACTACCTCGGCAAGGACTACCGCTCGGCGCTCGGCGTCCCGGTCGTCAACGTCCCGGGCTGCTCGCCGGTCGGCGACAATTTCACCGAGGTCGTCGCCGCCGTGCTGCTCTTCCTCCAGGGCATCGGGCCGCTGCCGGAGTTCGACGAGCTCGGCCGCCCCGCCTGGCAATTCGGGGAGACCGTGCACCGGCACTGCCCGCGCGCCGGTTACTACGAGGAGGGGGTGTTCGCGAAGGAGGAGGGCGACCCGGAGTGCCTGGTGGACGTCGGCTGCTGGGGCCCGGTCGTGCAGTGCAACATCACCGAACGGGGAGCGATCAACCATATGGGCGGCTGCATGGTCGCCGGCGGCGCCTGCATCGGCTGCACGATGCCCGGCTTCCCGGACAAGTTCTCTCCCTTCTACAAGCGTGCTCCCGGGTCGCTGATGTCCGGCGGTGCCTCCCGGGCCTATGGCGCCATCATCAGGCGCCTGCGCCGCGTCACGATGCGGAATCGCAATCGCGAGCCGCTCTGGGACCAGGTGGGGGAGGTGCCGACTCCCTATGCGGCGGAGCAGGCCGGGCCGCCGCTGGCGGCGAAGGCGGAGGGCTACTTCTACAGCAGGCTCCAGTACCGCGGCACGGTTGATCACTCGAAGCGGAACAAGGAGCAGCCGGTCCCGGGAAGCATGAACATCTATGAGCACGCCGCCCCAGACGCGAGCCCGGACGAATCCGTTCCCGACTCGATCGATCGCTACTCGCCACCCGACGCGGACAGTGCGGACGCCGCCACGCAGGTCGAGGTCGACGACGAGGAGGGCAAGGGGTGATGTGCTTCAAGAACCTCCCGGTCGAGTTCGACGAGCAGGGGAACGCTCGCCTCAAGGAGGGCGTCGCCGACCCGTACTCATATGAGGTCACGGACGTCACCCCGATCGAGCAGGACGAAGCGAAGCTGAAGAAGCTGCTCGAACGGAACGGGCACATCAGAACTGTTGACTTCGATCCCGTGACCAGAGTGGCTGGCGCGCTCGCCTTCCACACCGTGGTCGACCTGGAAAGCCGCCGGGTGCTCGAGACCGACTCGATGGCGACTCTGTTCCGCGGCTACGAGGTGATTCTCAAGGGCCGTGACCCTCGCGACGCGATCTTCATCTCCAGCCGGGCTTGCGGCGTCTGCGGTGGAGTCCACTCGACCACATCGGCGCTGGCTCTGGAGATGGCCTTCGGCATTCAGCCACCACCCATGGGGACGGTCGCGCGAAACCTGCTCCTTTCGCTCGAATACCTCTACGACCATCCACTTCACCTCTTCCTGCTCGCTGGCCCCGATTTCTCCGAGCCGGCTGTCCGGGAGACGAATCCGGAGGTCTGGGAGCAGGCTCAGCGAGCTCCGGCTGCCGGAAAGGAGCTGCACGGGTACTCAACGATCGCGGAGATCATGACCGCGATGACGCCGCTGACCGGGGCGCTCTACGTTGAGGCACTCCATATGACCCGCGTGGCGCGCGAGGCGTACGTAATGATCGGCGGGAAGTACCCGCATCCGCAGACCGTTGTCCCAGGCGGGATCAGCGCCACCATCGACCCGTCTGACATGAACGAGATCCATCTCCGGATCGTCAAGTTCTTCGACTACGGGCAGAAGGTAGTTGCCGTCTACAACGACCTTGTCGACTTCTTCTACGAGGTCAACCCGCAGTACCGCGAGATCGGCCGGCGGCCCGCCAACCTGATCGAGACGGGCCAGTGGGACGATCCGGAGGCATACGACGCCACCTTCGCCAACGTCGACGACTGGGCCCGGATGCGGTGGGCACCACCCGCGGTGATCCGCGACGGAGAGCTTGCCACCAAGTCGATGACCGCGCTCAACATGGGGGTCGAGGAGTTCGTCGAGCACTCCTTTTACG
>DATIDP010000032.1:0-6901 GCA_035456265.1 Solirubrobacterales bacterium
GGGCGTCTTGCTCGGTGCGGAACTGCGTGACCCGCGCGATCTTTCCGTCGATCACCGTGTAGAGGGTGGCGAGGGGGCGATCTACCGGAACGCCGCTGCCTTTGCCGCGCCCGGTCTCCCTCGAGACAGCCAGTACCGCCCCGGAGCCGAGATCGGTCAGTCGCTCGATCTCCCACCGATAGTCCTCGAACGTCCCGGCATAGCGGCGAAAGAACTCCGCGATGCCCTCATGGCCATAGACCGCCGAGTCAATCTCGTCAGTGCGGGATACATCCGCGACGACGTGGGGATCGAGGGACGAAAGAGCGCGCGGGGCATCCTCCGCGCGCCACGCCTCGATGTGCGCGTGCACGAGTTCCACGTTCTCCTCCGACATCGCCCGCCGAGTATCGCGCCACGGAGGAGGCCGTGCTGAGCTAGCCCGAGGTCGCGAAGGCCCCGACGATCTCGCCGCGTTCGCGAAGCTTGTCGGCCGGACTCGCGCTGCCTCGAAGCGCAGCTACGGCGCAGAAGAAGGAGGAGGCGACCAGCAGACCGCCCGGTACGTCGCTCGGCAGGTGCCAGCTGAGCACCAGAAGCAAGATCGAGACCGCGAAGACGTAGGCCGCCGCGCCGAGGGCCACCGCCGGCCTGATCCGCGCCGGGGCGACCAGCGTGGCCGCGAGCGCGATGGACATCGCGCCCGTGGCATGCCCGCTCGGGAATGCGTCAATGCCCACCTGATCGGTCCCGAGAACCGGGTAGAACCGAGGATGCGCGAGCACCACCTTCAGGAGCAGGCCCGTCAGATTGGCAGCGGCGACCACCGCGACGGCTGCAAACGCCTCCCGACGGCGACCCGCCATCCACCCCCAAGACGAAGAGCATCGCTGTAGCGGTCATCAGCGGCAGTAGATCGGCCGAATGCAAAAACGGGTTGTCAATCCGACTGCGGGACGGGCTGTTCAGCGCCGTGAGGCCATCAAGCGCGTCCGCATCCAACCGATTTGCCGGGCCGACGGCATAGACGAGAACGACGGTGTCGGTCACCGTGACGCCCGAGGCGCGTTGGTCCCGGTGCTCTAGGAGCCGCTGACGTCCGAGGCGAACGCCTCGAAGGCCGCCACGTAGCGGTCGATGTGCTCCTGCTCGTGGGCGATCGAGAGGGTCCACTCCTCCTCGACGCCCGGCGTCATGAAGATGCCGTGATTCATGTGGTAGAGCCAGGCGAGGGTGGAGAGGTCGCCGTCCACCTTGGTGAGGTAGTCGCGGTACTCGTAGATCGGCTCCGGGGCGAAGATCACGCAGCCCTTGGCGCCGAGCCCCTGCGTGTAGGCGGGCAGGCCGTAGCGGTCGATGACCTCCTGGCAGCGCGCCTTGAGCGCTTCGTTGGTCGCTTCGAGCTTCTCGTAGACGTCCGGGGTGAGGACCTTGGTGAGGGTCGCCTCGGCGGCGGCCATCACGAGCGGGTTGCCGTTGAAGGTGCCGATCTGGTGGACCTTGTCCGAGGCCACCACCTCGCCCAGCTCGGCCGTCATGCCGATGGCGCCGCCCGGGTAGCCGCCGCAGATCGCCTTGGCGAGGCAGATCACATCGGGCTGTACGCCGAAGCGCTGCGAGGCTCCGCCGTAGGAGATGGTGGCGCCGGTCTTCACCTCGTCGAAGATCAGCTTCACCCCGTGCTCGTCGCAGAGCTCGCGGACGCGCTCGAGGTAGCCGTCCTTCGGCGGGATGATGTTGATGTTCATCATCGCCGGCTCGATGATCAGCCCGGCGACCTTCCCATCGTGCTTCTTCAGCATCGCCTCGAGGATGTCGGCGTCGTTGAACGGCACCGGGACCGTCAGCTCGACCACCGCCTGTGGGTAGCCCGATCCGAACGGGATCGGGTTCGGGCTCTCGCGCGGTCCGAGCTCGTCGAGCTCCGGGTAGCAGGAGACCATCACGGCGTCGTGATGCCCGTCGTACGAGCCCTCGATCTTGATGATCAGGTCCCGATCCGTGGCGCCGCGGGCGAGGTGGATCGCCGACATCGTCGACTCGGTCCCCGAGTTCGAGAAGCGCCACTGCGGGAGCCCGAAGCGCTCGACCAGGTTCTGCGCGGAGGTGATCGAGCCCTTGGTCGGCGCGGCGAAGTGGGTTCCCTCGTCGTGGCGGGCCTTGACCGCCTCGCCGATGATCGGATTGGCGTGCCCGACGCACATCACGCCGAAGCCGTTGTGAAAATCGACGTACTCCTCGCCGTCGACGTCCCAGACGAGCGCGCCCTTGCCGCGGTCGATGTAGACGGGCCAGGGGTCGTTGAGCTGGAAGGAGGAGGGCACGCCGCCCGGCATCACCCTGCGGGCGCGGTCGAAGTACTCCGCCGAGGTCGGCGTGTGCTCACGGAAGCGTGCCATCTGCTCCTCGGTGAGCTTGTTGATCAGCTTGCGATCAACCGTCGTCTCGGAGGCCGAGACCTGTGTCGCCTTCTGCGCCATGTCGAAGCGGGAGCCTAGCGGGGGGTTGGCCGCTATACGGCCCCGGTCTCGGATCGGCTCCGGTTCGCAGCACCCGCCAACGCCTGCTCTGCCGAATCGACGAAGACCGAGGAAATGGCGGCACAGAGGAGCGCCGCGACCGCCGCCACGTAGAAGGCCGCGCTGTAGCCGGCGACCGCGGCGGCGGCCCCGACCAGCGGCGAACCGACCAGCATTCCGAGGTCGAATGCGGCCGTGAACGTGCCCATCGCCTTGCCGCGGCGCTCCGGGCCGACCCGGTTGACCGCCACCAGGGAGAGGGAGGGGAAGAGCAGCGAGAACGCCGCACCCATGCCGATCGCGCCGGCGATCACGACCGGGAGGTCCTGGGCCGCGCCGACCAGCGTCAGCCCGGCCGCCTCGATCAGGGCGGCGGCCACCGCGCAACGGGCCGCGCCGATCCGGTCGGGGAGGCCTCCGGCCAGCAGGCGGGTCGCGACCACCGTCGCCGCGAACACGCTGAACACCGCCGGCCCGTGGCCGATGCCGCGCTCGTCGAGGCTGAGAACGATGAAGGCGGAGACTGCCGCGAAGCCGAAGACGCTGAGGGCGAAGGTGGCGCCTGGGCCGAGCGCCTCACGGGAGATGAACGGCCCGCGGCCCGCGGCCTCGGAGGGCCGGTAGTCCTCGGGGAGCCGCGCGGCGATCGCCGCCCCGAGCAGCGGCGCCCCGGTCGCGAACGCCCAGACGAGGTGGAAACCGCCCGCGTTCTGCAGGAGGACACCGATCGGCGGCCCGAGCGTCAGCCCCGTCCAGATCGCGAGGCCATAGAGGCCGATCATCCGGCCGCGCCGCTCCTCCGGGGCCATGTCGACGTTCCAGGCCGACCCGGCGGTGAACACGGTTCCCTCTCCGGCACCGAGGAAAAAGCGGGCCACGAGCAGGCCCGGGATCCCGGCCGGGACGAAGTAGAGGCCACCCGCCACGGCCGCCAGCAGGGCCCCGACGATCACCGTCGGCTTGCGCCCTCGGGTGTCCGCGAGGTTGCCGGCGATCGGCCGGCAGACGATCCCGGTGAAGGCGAACGCGCCACTCACGATCCCGACCTCGAGGTCGGACCCGTTCAGGTTGTCCTTGACGTAATGGGGCAGGACGGCGAGCGTCGCGCCGACCGCCAGCAGGCCGAGGTTGGTGACGATGAAGATCCCGGCGAACCCCGCCCAGTCCCTCCTCATCGGCGGAGCTCTGCTCGCCGGATCTTTCCGCTGGACGTCTTCGGAAGCTCGTCCGTGAACTCGACGATGCGCGGGTACTTGTACGGCGCGGTCACCCGCTTGACGTGATCCTGCAGCTCGGCGGCGAGCTCATCCGATGGGTCCGCGTCCGCGAGCACGACGATCGCGCGGACGACGGATCCGCGCTCCTCGTCCGGAGCCGGCACGGCCGCCGCCTCCGCGACGGCGGGATGCGAGACCAATGCGGACTCGACCTCGAACGGCCCGACCCGGTAGCCCGCCGTGATGATGATGTCGTCGTCGCGGCCCTCGAACCAGAGGTAGCCGTCGTCGTCCCGGTGGACGTGGTCCCCCGTCGCCCACCATTCGCCCTCGAAGGGCTCCTCGCCCAGGTAGTGGCTGAAGAAGGTCGGGACCGTCTCCGGCCTGACCTGCAGCTCGCCATCGGCAATCCGCACCTCGATGCCGGGCAGGGGGCGGCCCATGGAGCCGTCGCGCGCCGGATCGTCCTCCTCGGGTCGCATCCCGGTGACGGGGCCCGTCTCGGTCTGACCGTAGCCGTCGCCGATTCCGATCCCCATCGCCTCGCGGAAGGCGCGGATCACCTCGGGGTTGAGGGGCTCTCCGGCGGAGACCATCCGCCGGAGCGAGCCGATCGGCCGCAGCTCGGTTCGCTTGGCGAGGATCCGGTACTCGGTCGGCGCCTGGCAGAGGACGTTGACGCCCTCGCGCTCGATGATCCCCAACCGCTCGCCGGGGTCGAAGCGGGCGTCGTGGAGCAGCGCCGCGGCTCCGCGCAGCCAGGGGGCGATGAAGACGTTGCGCGTGGACTTCGACCAGCCCGGGGCGGCGGTGCACCAGGCGAGCTCGCCCCCGCGAGCGCCGACCCAGTGCTCGGCCTGCAGTCGCTGCCCGGTCAGGTAGCGCTGGGGGTAGACGACGCCCTTCGGCTGCCCCGTCGTGCCGGAGGTGAAGATGATCACGGCCGGGTCCTCCGCGTCGAGCTCCACGGTCTCGGCGGGAGTTTCCTGCGGCAGGTCCTCGTCGAGGGCGTCGGCGATCTCCGCCATCGTCATCGAGGGAACCCCGTCGGGCAGCTCCCCGAGCAGGTCCTCCTCGCCGATACAGAGCTTCGGCTCGGCCGCCTGGACCCTGATCTCGAGGTCCTTCCGCCGCAGCTGCGGATTACACGGCAGCGCCACCGCGCCCATGCGGAAGCAGGCGAGCATCGCCAGCACCCACTCGATCCGGCTGCCCACCAGGGTCATCACGGCATCACCGCGCTCCACATCACGGGCCGCCATCGCGCCTGATAGTCCGGCGCTGCGGGCGATCAACTCGCCGTAGTGCCACTCGCGCCGGTTGCCGGCGGCGTCGATGGCGACGATTCCCAGCGTCGAAGCGGGTGCCCGCTCCATGACGTCCTCGACGAAGTTCATACGGGGCAGGGTGCCCGAATTCGGCTTACTAGTGCGCTGCGGGCACCTTGTTCGCCAGTTTGTTCGCCAGTCCGACACGCATCTACACCCGCCCACGCCCCGAGCAGCCTCCTCAGCGCCGCCTAGACTCGCGCGCCGTGGTCTCGCTGTTCTCGGTGATCGGTCTCGCCTTCGACCTGGTTGGCGCCGGGATGCTTGCCTTGGGCCTGTTCCGGCCAGCGAAGTTGCTCCACCCCGGCGGGCTGCGCTCGCCCGAGACGGCCGCTGAAGACCAGGCCTACCTCGACACGGAGCCGCGCAACAAATGTTTGCCGGGGTATCCGTCGGGCGTGGAGACCGCCGCTTTCTCTTTGAAGGGACCCCGCTGTCAAGGGGGTGACCTTCCTGCGGGCATGGGTGTGCTCGTGCCGCTCCCAGCTGGTGCGTGAGGTGTGCTCGTTCTCTTTCGGCGCTCTGGGCGCAGATCGTTCCTGGGAGCTGCCCCGGGGCTCAATTCCATGCAGGGCCGTCGGGCGGCCAGTCGCTACTTCTGGCTCGTGACCGCCGCCGCGCGGGCCACTTGCGCCGGAGCGGTCCCCCGTGGCGCATCAAACGCCGGTAGTGCTTAGGGCAGAGCCCGCGGGCCTGGGTGGGTTGCTCGCATCCGTCAACCGAGCACAGCCGGACGGGGAGCTCACCCGTTTGCGGATCGGGACGGCGGCGGTACTGGCCCGCGCAGCGCGTTGGTTTTCCAGGAGTTGCACCCCATCGTTCAGTTGTACAAGGTCGTGCACGCGCGATTACCCCGGCGATTGCGGTGAGTTTCCTCAGCCGGCGTCGTTAGGCGGGTAAGCCCGTGAGGCAGGTGTAGTTGGCGCGGCCCTCGCCGGGGGGGAACCACAAAAAAGCAATTTGCGTGCCCGGGCACCACGGCTCAAGCGCGTTCCCGTAAGCCTCGAACTGCTCTTTAGGAATGCCGAACCAGTCGCAAAACCAAATGATGGTGCTATCGGAAGCGTCCTTGCTGAAGCTGCCAGCAAGGTCGTTCGTGCACACGCTCTCCCAGGTTCGCTTCGGGGCCAGCGACCCGCCGCGAGCCGCATAGCCGACGCAGGCACCGGGGGTGCCGAACGCGGTGCCGTCCTCGCGCACCAAGTCAAGGTACCCCGTGCCCTGACACGCCTTGGCGGCGGCGCTGTTGCCGCCCGGTCCGTGCTTGGCCGCCCCGGCGGCGCCGGCGCCGAGCGCGAAGACCAGCGCCGCCAGCACGGCAACACCCACCAGAGCAGTTGACTTCCGTTGCATGTCCTTCTCCTCTCCTAGCTTCCGAGCGCGAAGGCCGACCCTCTCACGCTGGCTTCGCGCCCTCTCTGGAAGCACCATCGGATTGAACAACGTCGTCACCGGTGACGGGGGCGGTCACGCCTCCTATGCTCACAACGATTCCAGCGTGGTCTCGTGACACGTTACGGCGTTGGGCTCGCCAAAGATGAAGTCGTCCATCACGAGGAGGTCCCGACCTCCCTTCTCGTCTCCGCCGAGGGCGCTGCGCCGCTCCGGATCCTGACCCGCGCGGCCGCCTCGTCAAGGAAGCGGACGCCGAGGAACGACAACAAGAACGAACCGCCTCTGGCCTTCGCCCTACGGAGTGGCGATGAAGTTCTGAGTCCGCGAGGTTGCGGGGCCCGAGGTACCGCTTCCCGAGCCGAACGCGAACTGGCTGACCTGCCAAACCTGGTTCGCCGTTGCCGGATCGGGGGTCGCGGCGGCGTAATCGCCCCAGCGACAGAACTGAGTTGCCGAACTGCAA
>DATIDP010000033.1:0-69067 GCA_035456265.1 Solirubrobacterales bacterium
CGAGACCTGGCTGACGATGTGGAGAACGTGCGAGTAGGTCTCGACCACCATCAGCTCGTCCACGTTCACCGAGCCGTATTCGCAGACGCGCCCCAGGTCGTTGCGGCCGAGATCGACCAGCATCACGTGCTCGGCACGCTCCTTGGGGTCCTGGAGCAGCCGCTCGGCCTGCCGGCGATCCTCCTCCTCGTCCCCGCCCCGCGGATAGGTGCCCGCGATCGGCCGGGTCTCGACCCGACGCCCCGTGACCTTGACCAGCGGCTCGGGTGAGGCCCCGGCGATCTCGAAGTCGCCGAAGTCCAGGAAATACATGTAGGGCGACGGATTCACCGTGCGGAGGCCGCGGTAGATGGAGAACGCCTCCACGGGCGTCTCCGCAGTGAAGCGCTGAGAGGGCACGACCTGGAAGGCGTCGCCCGCGTGGACGTACTCGATGATCCGGGAGACCGTTTGCTCGAACCGGTCGCGGGTCATGTTCGACTCGAAGCCAACATCAACCGGCGGCTCCTTCGCTTCGCGTCCGGGGCCGCCGGAGGTCAGTGTCGGGACGGGCTCCCGCAGCCTGTCGCGAACCTCCCCGATCGCGTCGACGGCGCGCGCGTAGGCCTGCTCGATCCCGCCGTCCTCCACGAACGCGTTCGCGATCAGCGTCACCTCGTGCCGCTGGTGGTCGAAGGCGACGAGCACGTCGGTGATCATCAGCGCCATGTCGGGGAGGCCGACCGGGTCGGGGTTGGGCTCGCCGAGGGGCTCCACCGTCCGCACCAGGTCGTAGCCGAAGAAGCCGACCGCCCCGCCCGCGAAAGGCGGCAGCTCATCGGGCTCGGCGATTTCGAAGCGGCCCAGGTATTCGGCCACGGCCGCGTACGGGTCGGGCGCATCCGTGATTCGGTCCGGCGGGGCACCGGCGCCGGAGTCGAGGGCCGAGTCGCCGCCCCAGTCGGAGAGCTTCGCGTCGCTCCAGCGCAGGATCGACCGGGGGCGGAAGCCGAGGAACGACCACCGGCCGAGCCGGCCCTGCTCCGCGGACTCGAGCAGGAAGGACGGGCCCTCGCCCCGCAGCTTGAGGAAGGCGCTCACGGGGGTCTCGAGGTCGTCCACGAAGCGGTAGCGGACCGGGACCACGTTCGCGCTGCGCGCCAGCTCCCGAGCGCGATCCAGGTCCGGTTCGAGGCCGGGGAGGCTGGTCGCCGCGCCGACCGCGGTCATCGGGACCGTCTTCGGCCGTTCAGGATCTGCAGCACCTCGGCCATCGACACCCCTCGCGAGAGCAGCAGGACCGCCAAGTGGTAGACGACGTCGGCGCCCTCCTCGGCGACCCGCTCCTCGGACTCGGCGCTCACCGCCTTCACCACCTCCGCCGCCTCCTCGCGGATCTTGTCGCCGGCGAGGCGCGAGTCCTCGAGCAGCTCGACCGTATAGCTGCCCTCGGGCCGGTTGCGCTGTCGGGACAGCAGCGTCCGCTCCAGGGTCGCGAGCGCCTCATACGGAAGCGGCGCCGGCTCGCCGGGGACCGAGGGCGCGTCGACGCCGGCGTCCGCCGTTCCCTCCAGGTCGCGGTAGAAGCAGGACCGCTCACCGGTGTGGCACGCGGGCCCCGCGGGCTCCACCAGGGCGACGAGGGCGTCGCCGTCGCAGTCGTAGCGGATCTGGCGAACCCGCTGGATGTTTCCGGAGGTCGCGCCCTTGTGCCAGATCTCCCGTCTGCTGCGGCTGTAGAGGTGGACCTCCCTGGTCTCCAGCGTGAGTTGCAGTGCCTCCTCGTTCATGTAGGCGACGGTCAGCACCTCGCCGGAGCGGGCGTCCTGCATCACGCACGGCACCAGGCCCCGCTCGTCGAAGCGGACCTTCGCGGCGTCTCTCGCGGTCTGGACGACCATCGCGCGATTGTACGAAGCCCCTGCTCGGACGCCTGAAGGCGCCGCTTCAGCTACTCGATGCCGAGCCTGTCGAGCAGGCTTGCGTCCTTGCGCCAGCGTCTGCGCACCCGCACCCGGAGATCGAGGAAGACCTTGCTGCCGAGCTCCCGCTCCAGCTCCACGCGGGCGGCGGTGCCGATCTCCTTGATCTTGCTGCCGCCGGCTCCGATCAGGATGGCCTTCTGGGACTCGGCCTCGGCCCAGACGTGGGCACGCACCTCGACGACGCCGTCGTCGCGGTGGTTGACCTCGTCCACCTGGACCTCCACCGCGTGGGGTAGCTCGTCCCGGGTGCGGCGCAGCACCTGCTCCCGGATCAGCTCGGCGAGCAGAACTTCGCTCGGCAGGTCGGAGCGCTGCTCCGGAGGGAACATGAGGGGTCCCACGGGCACGAGCTCGACGAGCTTCTCGATCAGTGGCTCGAGGCCCGTGCCGGTGCGGGCGCTCACCGGGAAGATCTCGTCGATCCCCTCCAGCTCCGCGGTCTCCGCCAGCACCGCCGCCAGCTCCGCGTTGTTGATCCGGTCGATCTTGTTGACCGCGCAGACGACCGGGATCTCCGCGTCCACCTGGAGAAGCGGCTTCGCGATGAAGCGGTCGCCCGGGCCGATGCCCTGCTCGGCGTTGACGACGAAGAGAACCGCGTCGGATTCGGCGAGCTCGCGCTCGACGCGCCGCTGCATGCGCTCGGTCAGGGCGTCGCGGGGACGCTGTACGCCGGGTAGGTCCGTGAGGACGAGCTGCCAGCCGGCGTCTGCGTCGGTGGCGACGCCGCGGATCGCTCGCCGGGTGGTCTGCGGGCGCTCGGAGACGATCGCCACTCGGGTACCGACGATCGCGTTGACCAGCGTCGACTTGCCGACGTTCGGCCGGCCCGCCACCCCCACGAAGCCAGCCCTGGTCACCGCAGTGACTGCATGACCTTGGCCTGCAGCGCGAGCATTTCCCCGCTGTCGGTCTCGTGGTCGTAGCCGCAGAGGTGGAGCGTCCCGTGGACCGCGGCCTCGGTCACGTCCGTCGCCTTGGCCGGGCAGATGAAGACGTCGCCGAGCTCCCGAGGACCGGAGTCCTGCTGCTGGTCGTCGATCGGGAAGGCCAGGACGTCCGTCGCCTCGTCGACACCGCGGGCGGCGTAGTTGAGGGTACGCATCCGGCCCTCCCCGACGACCTCGACGCCGATGTGGCCGTCGCTGACTCCAGCCGCATGCAGCGCGGCCCCGACGGCTCGCCTGAGATCGCCCGGGACGTCCGAGAGGTCGATCTCAGCCGCCCCCGGAGTCATCGGAGCGGGCGCGGCTACGGGTCTCCGCCTCCCCGTAAGCGGCGACGATCCGCTGGACGAGCTTGTGACGGACGACGTCCTCGCCCCCGAAGCGGATGAAGTTGATGTCCTCGACTCCGGTGAGGATGTCGCCCACCTCCACCAGGCCGGAGCGCGAGCCCTTCTCGAGGTCGATCTGCGTGATGTCGCCGGTGACGACGAACTTGGAGCCGAAGCCGAGTCTCGTCAGGAACATCTTCATCTGCTCCGGGCTCGTGTTCTGCGCCTCGTCGAGGATCACGAACGAGGAGTTGAGGGAGCGGCCGCGCATGAACGCGAGGGGCGCCACCTCGATCGTGCCGCGCTCGAAGTAGGAGTTGACCCGCTCCGGGTCGAGCATGTCGTAGAGCGCGTCGAAGAGCGGCCGCAGGTATGGGTCGACCTTCGCCTGGATGTCTCCGGGAAGGAAGCCGAGCCTCTCGCCGGCCTCCACCGCGGGCCGGGTCAGGATCACGCGCTGCACGTCCCCGCGCGACAGCGCCGCGGCGGCCATCGCGACGGCCAGGAAGGTCTTGCCGGTGCCGGCGGGACCGATCCCGAAGGTGATGGTGTGCCTGCGGATCGAGTCGACGTACTGCTTCTGGTTGACGGTCTTGGGAGCGATCCGCGTGTTGCGGTGCTGCCAGACGACGTCCTCGAGGATCTCGGCCGGGCTCTCGTGCTTGTCCAGCGCGCCGGTGACCGCCTCGATCGTCCCCGGGGCGATCTCGTGCCCCTGCTCGATCAGGTCGACCAGCTCGCCGACCACGGTCTCCGCCGTGCGGACGTCCCCGGCATCGCCGTCCAGGGTGAGGACGTTGCCGCGCAGGAAGAGGTCCACGTCGAGGTGGCCCTCGAGGGTCTTCAGGACGGCGTCCTCGGAGCCCGCAAGCTCCGCAGCGACGGTGTTGTCGATGGTCAGCTGCCTACGCGCCAAGCTTCTCGCGCACCGCCTGGCTGACGCGCTTGCCGTCGGCGCGGCCGCCCACCTTCGGCATCAGCACCTTCATCACCCCGCCCATGTCCTTCGGCTCGCTGGCGCCTGACTCCTCGATCGCGCCGGCGACCAGCTCGGAGAGCTCCTCGTCCGAGAGCTGCTCGGGCAGGTAACCCTCGATCAGCTTCGCCTCCGCCTCCTCGGTATCGGCCTGCTCGGTGCGGTCTCCCTCGCGGAGGGCCTCGGCCGCGTCGAGCCGCCGCTTGCGCTCGCGCTGCAGGGCGGCCACCTCGTCGCCCTTGCCCTCCTTCTCCTCGGCCTGGAGCGCGTTGACGAGCATGCGAAGCTGGCCGACCCGCTCGCGCTCGCCGGCCTTCATCGCGGTCTTCACGTCCTCCTGAACCTGCTCGAGGATGCTCATGGCTTAAGCGTAGTGCGCGGGGTGGCCGCCCCGTTCGTCTCAAGACCCGCTGCGCGAAGGACCAATGTGAGCGACGCCTGCGGCCCCGGCCAGGCCTCTCTGACGAGCCCGATCCCCCCGCCGCGCACCACGACGCGCAGGGCGAGGCCGAGCACGACCGCGTCGTCGAGCTGTCCGATGCCGGGCAGGAAGTCGGGGACGAGGTCGATCGGGAGCGCGAGATAGCCCAGAACGACGAAGAGAACGGCGCGCCGCCGGCGGGACACTCGCTGGTCTCTCGCAAGACGTGACACGAGTACGACGGAGTCGGGGATGAAGCCGGCCAGGGCCCGTGCATCCTCGCGGCGGCCCGCCGCGATCAGGGCGGCGATGCCGATGAGATACGCACCGAGAACAATCAAGAGAACGCCCCAGGGCCAGAAAGGGACGTCCTCCGGCGTCAGCACCGCCACATTCAGAGTTGTGGGCAGTTTGCCGCCGCATACGGGGGCAAAGTGCCCGAAACTCGATCTCACGGCAGGTCCACGCGCTCGACCTCGCCGAGGGGCATCTGCAGGAAGCGTGTCCCCAGCTCACGGAACGAAGCGGGATCTCCGGTGCAGATGAACCGGTACGTCCCCTCTTCGTCGCCGGTTCTCCCGAGCCCCGCCGCCGCAAGGACGCGCTCCGCCGTGGCCGCGATTGCGTGGCCCGCCGTGACCAGGCGGACCTCGCGGCCGAGGACGCGCTGGAGCATGGGCCGGACCAGTGGATAGTGCGTGCAGCCGAGGATCACCGTGTCGACCTCGGCCCGCTTCAGCGGGGCGCAGTAGGAGCGCACCATCTCGACGACGCTCTCCGAGAAGGGGAACCCGCGCTGGATCACGGCGGCGAGGTCCGGCGCCTCTACCTCGGTGACGGTCAGCGCGCGCTGCTGCGCGGCAAGCGCCCTCAGGTAGGCCCCGCTCTTGACGGTCGCCGGAGTGGCGAGAACGCCGACGTTGCCGTTGTCGGTGAGAGCCGCCGCGATCTCGGCCTCCGGCTCGATCACCGCCACGACCTCGACGCCCGCCTCGGCGGCGACCTCACGCGCCGCCTGCTGTCCGGCCGACGCCGCCGAGTTGCAGGCGATCACCAGCAGCTTCGCGCCGCGCTCGAGCAGATACTGGCTTACCTGCTGCACGTGGTCGCGGAGCTCGTCGGCCGTCCGAGCCCCGTACGGGAAGCGCGCGTCGTCGCCGAGATAGACGTAGTCCTCCTCGGGCAGCGAGACCAGGCATTCGTGGAGCACCGTCAGGCCGCCCACCCCGGAGTCGAACATCGCGATCGGCAGGTCTGGCGTGAGCTCGGCCTCCATCAGTCACCCCTCCCTCGCAGCAGAAGGAGGGCCCCCCACTCGTGCTCGGTGATCCGCCGGGCTTCTCGGAGGCCCAGCGGCGCGAAGGCGCCCGCCACCTCGTCCGTCTCGCTCTCCAGCATCCCGGAGCAGACCAGCGTAGAGGGCCGCTCCGCGCCGCCCTCCAGATGCCGGGCGCAGTCCAGGAGCAGATTGCCGGTCAGGTTGGCGACGATGGTCGGCGCGAGCGGCGGCGCCTGCTCGCGAACATCGATCCGCCCGAGGGCGAGATCGACCCCGTTCGCCTCGGCGTTCGCCTGAGCCGTCTCCAGCGATGCCTCCTCTCGGTCGCAGCCCGTCACTGGGCCCCAGCCGAGCTTGGCCGCCGCGATCGCCAGCACGCCCGAGCCCGTTCCCCAGTCGGCTATCCGCCCTGACGCCTCTCCCGCCTCCTCGAGGGCGATCAGCAGAGCGAGGCAGAGCCGGGTCGTCGGGTGGCCGCCGGTGCCGAAGGCGCGACCGGGATCGACGACGACATCGATCAGTCCGTCCTGCGGGTCCCACCACGACGGCCGAACGCCGATCCTGCCCGCCACCTCGATCGGTCGGTGAAAGTCCGCCCAGCGATCGGCCCAGTCGTCGGGGACCGAGGTGGTCGTCACGTCGACCAGCGCGCCGCCCGCCGCGGCCTGCAGTTCACCGAGCTCGGGAACCTCCCCCGGAGGGCCGTAGATCGCGAATTCGACCCAGCCGGGGCCGCGCTCCTCCTCGAGGCCGTTGGGAGCAAGCTCGAGCAGGTTCGCCATCACCTGCTCCGCGTACTCGGGCTCGCAGCGGACCGCGAGACGAATCATCTACGTCGCGAGGGCTGCCGCTCACTGAGCGCCTCCGCCAGGCGCTCGGCCGCCTCCCGCTGCCCCGCGTCTAGATCCGTCGGCACAACCAGCTCGAAGACGACATGCTGATCGCCGCGGCGCCCACCGCGGAGCGGTGGCAGGCCCCTGCCGCTCAGCCGTTCGATGTCACCGTGCTGAGTCCCGGCCGGGACCTCGATCGCGAGCTCGCCCTCAAGCGTCGGCACGAACACCTCGCCGCCGACGATCGCCGTCGTGACCGGCACCTCGGCCCGCGCGATCAGCTCGGTTCCCTGCCGTGTGAAGCGCTCGTCCGGCTCGATCCGCACCTCGACGTACAGATCGCCCTCTCGCCCGGCGCCCGTGCCGGCATGGCCCGCTCCGGCGATTCGGATGCGCTGGCCGTCCTCGATGCCTGCCGGGATATCGACCTCCCAGGTGCGCATCTCGCTCACCCGACCGGCGCCGCCGCAGCGCTCGCAGGGGGTCTCCGGGATCCGGCCATCCCCTCCGCAGCGGTTGCAGGGCATCGCCCGAACCACCTCGCCGAAGATGCTGCGGCTCACCTCCTGCAGCTGGCCGGAGCCGCCGCATTTCGGGCAGGTCTCGATCGGCGTGCCCGGCTCGGCGCCGTTGCCCCGACAGCGCTCGCAGACGCTGACGGCCTCGAAGGAGACCTCGTGCGTCTGGTCCTCGAGCACGTCCTCCAGGGCGATCTCGACAACCGCCCCGATGTCCGCGCCGGCTCCCGACTGGCGGCCGAAGCCTCCGAAGAGGGGATCGCCACCCCCGAAGATCGCATCGAAGATGTCCTGGAAGCTGCCGAATCCGGCCCCCGGTTGGAACCCGCCGCTGCGCAGTCCGTCGTGGCCGAAGCGGTCGTAGGTCTCGCGACGCTCCCGGTCGGAGAGCACCTCGTAGGCCTCGGCCGCCTCCTTGAACTTCTCCTCCGCCTCCGGATCGTGGGCGTTGACGTCCGGGTGCAGCTCGCGGGCGAGGCTGCGAAAGGCCTTCTTGATGTCGCCGTCCGAGGCGCCCCGGTCGACGCCCAGCACCTCGTAGTAGTCGCGCTTCGCGGAAGCCATGGAGCGGTGCTACTCGTCGTAGACGGTCTCGAAGAAGCGGGAGAGCTCGCCCGCGGCGCCTCGCACGCTGGCGATCGCCATCGCGTAGTCCATCCGCAGCGGCCCGATGATCCCCACCGATCCGAGGTTCCGGTATCCGAGTCCGTAGTTGGCGCCCACGACGCTCACGGAGCGCAGCTCCGGAGCCGGGTTCTCGCCGCCGATCCAGACGAACACCGAGCGCCGGTCGATCGCCGTTCGGAGCGCCCGCAGGACGTTCACGCGGCGCTCGAGGGCCCGCATCAGATCGTCGGCGTGGGGCAGGTCGGCGAGGTGCTCCTCGGAGAGCAGCCGGGCGGCCCCGTCCACGTAGAGCGTGTCCTCGGCCGACTCGTCGAGGTCCGTGAACGCGCTCGAGATCTCGGCCAGGAAGCCCCTCTCCATGTCGCCGAGCTCGGCGTCCCGCAGCCGGTCCACCGCCATCCGCGCCCCCAGCCCGAGGCCCGCGAGGCGCTCGTTCAGGTAGCTGGCGGCCCATTCCACCAGGCCGGGGTCGACCTCCTGCCCGAAGGTGAAGGCCCGCTTGGTGACCCCCCCGTTGGAGGCGATCACCACGACCATCACCACGCGGGGCTGCAAGCGCAGCACCTCGATGCGGTGGATCGTGGCGGTGTGAAGCGGCGGCGCCGTGACCAGCGCCACCAGGTCGGTGACGTGCGAGAGCGCGGTGGTCGTCTCGCGGATCGCGACGTCGACCTCGCGGCGCATTCGCGAGAGGCCGAGGTCCTCCGAGGTCGGGCGCGGCAGCCGATCCTGCCGCTCGAGCAACTGCTCCACGTAGAAGCGGTAGCCGGTGTCGGTGGGGACACGGCCGGCGGAGGTATGGGGGTGGGTCAG
Source organism: Solirubrobacterales bacterium (assembly GCA_035456265.1). Taxonomy (GTDB): domain Bacteria; phylum Actinomycetota; class Thermoleophilia; order Solirubrobacterales; family 70-9; genus DASUPK01. Next base: position 8,708 of record DATIDP010000033.1, read on the forward strand.
AAAACCCTCGTTCTCGAGGGCGGCCAGCTCGGCGCGAACCGTGGAAGCGCTCCAGTCGATGTCCTGCCGGTTCGCGAGCGCGCGCGAGCCGACCGGGCGCCCGTCATCGACGTAGCGCTCGACGACCAGCCTCAGGATTTGGCCCTGGCGTTCGCTCAGCACAGCGTTAAGGATAGGAACGCGGCGCTAGGAGACCTGAATCTCGGCCTCCGCGTTGCGAATCACCTGGTTCTCCCCCTGCGCGGCGACGGTGTCGACGATGACACGGTCGCCGTCCGCTTCCCTGACCGTGCCGCTGACGACCAGCTCCTGCTCGGGGAAGCCCATTCCCCTGAACTGCACCGAGAGGCGCTTCAGCGCACGGGGATCGCCGTCCGCGACCTGGGCGTTGCCGCGGGCGACCTGGGCCATCATCCAGAGCCCGTGCAGGATGTTGCCCGGCAGTCCCACCTGCCGGGCGAACTCCGGGTCGATGTGGATCGGGTTGAAGTCTCCGGAGGCGCCCGCGTAGCGGTGCGGCAGGTACTTGTCCGGCGTCACCCTGAGCTCGGGGATGGAGTCGCCCGGCGAGAGGTTCATGCGAAGGGCCCCGGCAGGCGAAGCCGAGCAGAAACCCGTTTCATGAAACCCCCCTCACGATGTTGGTCCAGGTCCCCTTCACGGTCTGCGCTCCATTCTGGTTGGTGGACACCGTCTCGAAGACGTATAAGCCCTTGCCGTCCTTCTCGTAGATCTCCCGGCAGCTGGCGGTCGTGGAGATCACGTCCCCGTCGCAGACCGGCTCGTCCCACTCGAACTGCTGGGAGCCGTGCAGCATCGCTGCGAGGTTGATGCCGATCTCGGGATCGAGGATCGCCGGCCCCATCGCGCGGGCGCTGTAGACGACGCAGAACATCGGCGGCGCAACCAGGTCGCGGAAGCCGGCCGACTTGGCGGCGTCGTGATCGCGGTGCACCGGGTTGGCAGCCCCGATGGCGTCCGCGAACTCGCGGATCTTCTCCGCCCCGACCTCGTAGGTGGCCGGATCCCACTGCTTCCCTATCGCGTCCGTCCTCACCGGCATTCGGCGGCGGATTCTAGGTGTGGCGCCGAGCCCGAGGCTTTCTCGGCGCGGGGCTAGGGTAGGTGTCGAGTGTCTTCGCTCCGAAGGTAGGTATCGAGTGTCTCCGTTCCTGACCACCCGGGATCCGCAGGGCGGCATGCGCTTCCGTCCCTTCGCCATTCCGCTGATCATCGCCGTGATCTGCGCCTCCGTCGCCGCCGCGATGTCGCTCTCCAGCACCGAGCTGGGAGCGGGCATCGGGATGGCGGTCGGCGCGGTGGCGGCAAGCTCCCTGATCGTCTTCGCGGCACGCGCGAAGCCGGACGGGACGCTGGAAGTCGCCCCCAGCGACGACTCCGGGCACCGGGTCCTGGTCATCGCCGTCGCCGAGGCCACCCCGGCGGCCGCGCAGCGGATCGCGGACATCACCGGATCCCCCGCCGACGTGCGCCTCCTCGTCCCGGTCCCCAGTCACCGCCTCGACCGCTGGCTCTCGGCCGAGGACGACGCCCGGCACGAGGCGGAGGCACGCCTCGCCCGCTCGGCGGGGGTCCTCGTGGCGGCCGGACTGCCTGTCAGCGGATCGATCGGCGACCACGATCCCGCCCAGGCCCTCGAGGACGAGCTCCGGGGCTATGCGGCGGACGAGGTGGTGCTGCTCACGGATGGCGACAAGGACCCCCTGGGCAAGGTCGAGTCTCGGCTCGGCCTGCCCCTGCGCAGGGTGGCTGCGAACCCCGACAGCGGATAAGCTCGGGGCCCTTGCGGGCCCGTCTCGTCCTCATAGCCTCGCTGCTGCTAGTGCTGCTCGGAGCCGGATCGGCTCGGGCGGCGATCAGGATCTACGAGAACTCCGAGGCCGCCACGTACCTCGGCGAGGTCCGGAAGGCCAAGTGCAAGGTGAAGGGCTCTGGCGCCAACCGCAGGTTCCACGCGGGCGCGCGGACGACGAACGGCGCCTACACGCTGGACGTCACGATCCTGGGCTTCCGGGGCTTCGGCAAGGAATACAACGTCCCCTACGGGCAGATCAGCACGACGGTGGACCTGGAGGGGGTCGGCTCCCCGGTTGATTACAGCAACGCCTATCCCTTCCCGGGCGGTCAACCTCCCGGCGGTGCGGGAGCGGTCGCCTTCCCGCCCAGCGGCAAGAAGTTCGGGCTCGGCGTCTACGCGCTTCCCAACCAGGACTATTCGCAGGGGGTCGCGCTGGCGGGCGGGGCGAAGTGCCGCTATCCGCGCTGACGCGCGCGAACTAGGGCTTCGTCTCCCGCCGTAGGGCGATCTCACGAGCCTCCTCCGGCGTCGGCAGCATCGCCAGATAGCTGCACAGCCCGTCATCGTCGACATCGAAGAGAAAGGCGAGCTCCATGCTCACCTCGATGCCGCCGCGGCCTCGACCCTCCTGGTGGACGGTCGTGACCACATGGCGCTCGCCGACCGGGCTGTTGTCGGTGACCTCCGCGCTGATCTCCTCCCACGCGTCGGTCCAGCGGGTGATCCATGAGACGAATCCGTCGTGGCCGGAGTACTGGCCCGCGTTCGCCATCTCGGGAGAGGCGTAGACCTCGACGTCCTCCGAGAGCGCGGCGAGCATCCTCGGCATGTCCCCCTCGTTGAACGCCTCCATGCCGCCTTGGGCGAGCGCGACGCGCTGCTCCCTACTTGCCACTGCCGTCCATCTCCAGGACGGCGAGGAACGCCTCCTGGGGCACCTCGACCGCGCCGACCTGCTTCATCCGCTTCTTTCCCTTCTTCTGCTTCTCGAGGAGCTTCCGCTTCCGCGTCACGTCGCCGCCGTAGAGCTTGGCCGTGACGTCCTTGCGCAGCGCCTTGACAGTCTCGCGGGCGATCACGTTCGATCCGATCGCGGCCTGTACTGGTACGTCGAAGAGCTGGCGCGGGATGGTCTCACGGAGCCGCTCGACCAGTGCCCGGCCCCGGTCGTGCGCCGAGTCCCGGTGCACGACCAGCGACAGCGCATCCACCCGGTCGCCCGCGAGCAGGACGTCCAGCTTGACCAGGTCCGAGGGCCGGTTGCCGATCGGCTCGTAGTCGAGGGAGGCGTAGCCGCGGCTGCGCGACTTGAGTTGATCGAAGAAGTCGAGCACGATCTCGGCGAGCGGGAGGTCGTACCGGATCTGTACGCGCTCCGGTGAGAGGTAGTGGAGGTCGATGTGCGTGCCGCGCCGCTTCTGACAGAGCTCCATCACCGCGCCGACGTACTCGTTGGGGGTGATGATCGTCGCGCGGATGTACGGCTCCAGGATCTCCTCGATCACCGACGGGTCGGGCATCTCCGTCGGCGAGTGCACCTCGACCAGCTCGCCGCCTCGGACGCGGACCTCATAGCGGACGTTGGGGGTGGTCGCGAGCAGCTCGAGGTCGTACTCGCGCTCGAGCCGCTCCCGCACGATGTCCATGTGGAGGAGGCCGAGGAAGCCGCAGCGGAAGCCGAATCCGAGGGCCTCGGAGGTTTCGGGCTCATAGGAGAGGGCGGCGTCGTTGAGCGCGAGCCGGTCGAGTGCATCGCGGAGGTCCTCGTAGCGGTCGGTGTCGATCGGGAAGAGGCCGCAGAAGACCATCGGCCTGACCTCCCGGTAGCCGGGCAGAGCCTCGCCGGCGGGGCGCTCCCGGCCCGTCAGCGTGTCGCCGACTCGCAGCTTGGTGACGTCCTTGATCCCCGTGATCACGTACCCGACCTCGCCCGCGGACATCCCCTTCGCCGGCGTCATCTTCGGCGTGAAGAAGCCGATGTCGTCGATCTCGGCCTGGGTCCCCGCCTGCATCGCCGTGATCGGCTCGCGCTTCGAGAACGAGCCGTCGACCATCCGGACGTAGGCGACCACTCCGCGGTACTGGTCGAACTCCGAGTCGAAGATCAGGGCGCGAGGGGGATCCTCGGGCCGGCCCTCGGGCGGTGGGATTCGCCGGACGATCGCCTCGAGCACGTCCGGCACCCCCTCCCCGGTCTTCGCCGAGATCCGCAGCGACTCGTCGGGGTCTCCGCCGAGCAGGTCGGCGACCTGCGCGGCGACCCCGTCCGGATCCGCCCCCGGCAGGTCGACCTTGTTCAGCACGGGGATCAGCTCCAGGCCCGCATCGATCGCCGCATAGGCGTTCGCGACCGTCTGAGCCTCGACGCCCTGCGCCGCGTCGACGACGAGCAGCGCACCCTCGCACGCGGCCAGGCTGCGGGAGACCTCATAGGAGAAGTCGACGTGTCCCGGCGTGTCGATCAGGTGCAGGTGACAGGTCTCGCCGTCCTGCGCCGTGTAGGTGACCCGGACGGCCTGCGCCTTGATCGTGATCCCGCGCTCGCGCTCGAGCTCCATCGAATCGAGCACCTGCGGGACGTGCGTGCGGGGATCCACCGCCCCGGTGAGCTCGAGGATGCGGTCCGCGAGCGTCGACTTGCCGTGGTCGATGTGGGCGATGATCGAGAAGTTGCGAATGCGGTCCATGTGGGGAGAGGAAGGGTAGGCGGCAGGGACGCGAGCTACGGATTGCGCAGCTCGCGATCGCCGATCCCCATGGCGACGACGCCGACGGGGCCCTCGACGACCCTGACGGGGAGCTCGGCGCCGCCAAGACGTCGCTCGAGCGCCCCACTGTCGCCGGCCACCTCGACCCACGTGATTCCGCCCGCCTCTCCCCCGTCTCCGGGGTCGCGGATGCCCTCGTCGCGTTCGATGAAGAAGGGGAGCACCGGGTCGGGTAGCGCCTGCTCGACACCGACCAGGCGGGCGGTCATGCCCTGCCGGGAGACGGTGGTGATCGGGAGATCGAGGCTGTCGGCGATACGGGCGACGTCCTCGACCGCGACGGCCCAGGCGAAGAGCCCGTCCCCATGCTCGCCCAGCCGTGCCTGCAGAGCAGACCCGATGGGCGAGTCCGCGGCCTCGTCCGCGTCGGCCACCGCCATCAGCTCGAGGTAGCCGCCTCCCAGCGGCAGGATCCGGTTGTGCGTGCCGTGCCCCTCATGCCGGCCGCCGACGACCGCAGTCAGGCCGATCTCGGACTCGACCCTGGCGGCCGCCGCATCGAGCTCCCCGGTCGCGTAGATGACGTGGTCGATCCGCATTCCTGCACGGTATCGGCGGGACTAGAGTGCTCCCACGTGGAATGGGGACAGGGTAGATACGAGTACGTGGCCGCCCAGCTCCTGCCGACGGCCGAGGTGATGGTCGACACAGCCGCGATCGAGGAGGGTGAGCGCGTTGTGGACGTCGGCTGCGGGACGGGCAATGCGGCGCTGCTCGCCGCAGAGCGGGGCGCGAGGGTCACCGGAATCGACCCGGCGCAGCGGCTGCTGGACGTGGCCGCCGCCCAGGCCGCAGAGCGCGGACTGGATGCCAGATTCGAGCTGGGCGAGGCGGCCTCCATCCCCCTGCCGGACGACAGCGCGGACGTGGTGCTCTCCGTCTTCGCTGCGATCTTCGCTCCGGACCCGCAGGCGGCAGCTCGTGAGATGGCGCGTGTCCTGGCCCCTGGGGGCCGCATGCTGTTGTCGGCGTGGATCCCCGGCGGCGCGGTCTCCCAGGCCGTGCGCCGCACGCGCGAGACGGTCGCGGAGGTCCTCGGGCAGCCGCCGCCCACGCCGCCAGTCGCTTGGCATGAGGAGGCCGTGCTGCGGAAGCTGTTCGAGCCGTACGACCTCGCGGTCTCGCTGGAGGAGCACAGCATCTCGTTCACGGCGCCCTCTCCGGAGGAGTTCGTCGATCGTGAGTCCGAAAATCATCCGCTCTCGGTCGGTGCGCGGCCCGCCGTCGAGGAGGCGGGCAGGGCCGAGGAGCTGCGCGATGGGCTGGTGCGGATCTACCGGGATGCCAACGAGGATCCATCGACCTTCCGGGTGACGAGCCGCTACGTCGTCGCCGAGATCGAGGGCAGTCCGTAGCGGGCCACGATGCGGTCATAGTTGAGCCGCATCAGCTCGATCACCTCGCGCACGTCCTCGTCCGTCTCGATCCGCCGCGCGGCCGGACCGGGCTTCCCGGGGAAGACCGGGTGGTCGACCACGCGGCCCTGCTCCTTGAGCTCGGTGCCGATCTCCCCCCCGAAGCTGAAGTGGGCGGCGTGGTCGCCATGCAGGTGCCCGACCTCGTGCCCGTTGACGTAGAAGCCGAACTCGCCGCGCTTGCCGTAGCCCGACTCGACCCCGTCCCAGGACGTGACCTCCTCGGTGATCCGCTCGCTTGCTGATCTCGTCTGGCTCATCGGGCCTCCTCGGGGTTGGATGGACAAAAAACTACAAGCTCAAGTGAGCTTGAAGTCAAGTCACGAACCTGCTTTCCTCCGCGGAATGACCGACCTGCTGACGATCGGTGAGGCGGCGAAGCGGAGCGGGGTCGCCGCCTCCGCCCTCCGCTTCTACGAGGACAAGCGCCTGATCAGCTCCGAGCGTGCCGGCTCGGGCCACCGCCGCTACCACCGCGCCGTGCTCCGGCGGATCGCATTCATCGTCTTCGCCCAGCGGATCGGATTGACACTCGAGGAGATCAGGGGGGAGCTCGACAAGCTGCCCGGCGACCACGCGCCCAATCGCAGGGACTGGTCCCGGCTCTCGGCGGGCTGGACCTCCCGGATCGACGAGCGGATCGCGGAGCTCGAGCGCCTGCGCGCCGGTCTCACGGAGTGCATCGGCTGCGGCTGCCTGTCGCTGGATCGCTGCCGGCTCGTCAACCCGGGCGACCGCGCCGGCCGGTCGGGACCCGGACCTCGCTATTGGGTCGGCGACCCCCGGCCCGCCTAGGGCCGATCCCCGGCGGGACAGGCCCTCAGATCCGGCGCAACAGGCGCATGATCTGGTCGGCCTCCGGCACGCGGAGCGCCAGCACCGCGCCGAAGTAGGTGGCGAAGCCGGCCGCCAGGGCGGCCCCGAGCGAGACGATCTGCGCGATCAGGCCGCGGCCGAGCGCCTGGTCCAGCCCGAACCAGACGACGTAGCTCACTCCAGCGAGCAGGGCGGCCGCGACCACCACGCGTAACGCGGTGTCGAAGAGGCGCGGCAGGTCGAGGCCGTGCAGCTGTCTTCGCAGGATCACCGCCTGGGCGACGACGCTCGAGATCGTGGCGATCACCGTGGCGGCGACCACGCCGCCGACGCCGAACGGCGAGTAGAACGCGAACGAGAAGATGATGTCCACGACCAGGTTCGAGCCCGCGACGGCGGTCGGGACCCAGGGCCGCTGGAGGCTGAAGAAGGTGCGGGTGAGGAGCAGATAGAGGCCGTTGAAGGGCAGGGAGAAGGCGAACCAGAAGAGGGCCTGGGCGACCAGATCGGTCTGGGCTGCGTCGAACTCGCCACGTTGGTAGACGAGTCGCGTCATCGGCACGGAGAGCACGAGGACTGCGGCCGCGGCTGGGATCAGCAGCAGGAGGATCTGGCGCATCCCGTTCGACATGGTCGCCCGGAGGTTGTCCCACTCCCGTCGCGCTGCGAACCGCGCCAGCGTCGGGAACGCCACGGTGGCCACCGCCACGGAGAAGATGCCCTGAGGCAGCATGTAGATGCGGAAGGCCTTGTCGATCGCCGCAGGAGCCTGGTCCGAGACGAGCGTGCCGACGATGCTGTTGAGCAGCAGGTCGAAGTTGATCAGCCCGAGGCTCAGGGTCACGGGCAGCATCAGCAGAAGCACGCGGCGCACGTCCGGCATCCGCCAGTTGATGTCCCGGGTGAAGCGGAACGGCGTGTTTCGGAGGTCCCAAGCCGGGATCGCGAGCTGAACCACCGTCCCCACGAGGACGCCGATCGCGTAGGCGTAGATCCGGTCGTTTCCGCTGAACGCCGGCTCGAGCAGGACGAGCACGAGGATGATCACCACGTTCCAGAAGAACGGGGAGATCGCGAAGGCGGCGAAGCGGTCGTAGCTGTTCAGCACTCCGACCACCATTCCCGTGGCGCCCAGCAGGATCAGGATCGGGAAGAGAATCTGCGAGAGCGTGACGGTGAGATCGAGGATCTCCCCGCTGAAGCCGGGGGCGAAGATCGGGACGATCAGGGGCGCCGCGAGGACGAAGAGCGCGGTGAGAGCACCGAGCACCAGCGTGACGAGGTAGATCAGGGTGGAGGCGAGCCGGAACGCCTCACGCTTGTTGCCCTTCTCCAGCTCCTCGGTGAAGACCGGGACGAAGGCGGCCTGGATGGCCGCGTCCGCAAACAGCGAACGGACCAGGTTGGGGACCTGGAAGGCGATCGTGAAGGCGGACATCGGCCCCGTGATGCCGAAGTAGCTCGCCGCGACGATCTCCCGCACGAGACCGGCGACGCGAGAGAACGCGGTAGCGATCGAGAAGAAGGCCGTCGAGCGTCCGAGCCGCCCCTGGCGCTCGTCGAACTCCGGCGGGACGAACGGCGTGGTGGGAGTGGGCGCAGGGATCGCCATGAAGGTCGAGGTGTCCATGGAGACCGCCTCGTGGCGCTCCTCGATGCGCTCGGCCTCGCGATCCAGGGGGGGAAACTCGCGGGTCGACGGATCAAAGGGCTCGGGCCCTTGGCCCCTCTCGGTCATTGCTCTATTCTCTTCGCCGCCCCCGACGGGGGTCTTTTCATGGCCAACATCGCCTCACAGAAGAAGCGGATTGCCCGCTCAGAGCGGGAGCGGCAGGAGAACCTGCGATTTCGCAGCTCGGTGAAGACCTACTTCCGCCGGCTCGAGGCCGCCGTTCAGTCGGGAGACGGGAACGCGGTCGCAAGCGAGCACAGGGCGCTCGTCTCCCGGATCGACAAGGCGGTCCAGAAGGGAGCCCTGCACCGCAACACCGGCGCCCGCAAGAAGTCCCGCGCCGCGAGCATCGCCGGCGCCGCTTCCCAGAGCCAGAGTTAGCGGAGCGCCCACGCCAGCGGCTCGGTGTCGTCGGCCTCGAGGCCGATCGCCCGACGCAGGGTGAGGGTGAACGCGACCCGCTCCTCGTAGTCCGAGCCACCGCGCGACCAGAGCTCCAGGTCGGCGAGCGCACGAATCGCGGCGTCGAGGTCCTCCGGCGAGCGGCCCTTGACCTTGGAGACGAGCATCTTGGCGGCGTACGGATGCATCGATAGACCCTTGGCCACCTCGCTCGCCGGACGCCCCGCCTCGAGCTCGGTCGCCGCCTTCAGTGCCTGCCGCAGCCGCGGCGCAAGTGAGTAGACGATCCGTGGCAGCGCCTCGCCCTGTGAGACGAGCCGTTCCGCGACGCCAATCGTCTCTGCCTCGTCGCCGGCGACCACGGCATCGGCGAGCGTCCAGATCGCCTCCTCGGAGGTGTCGGAGATCATCGCCTCCAGGTCGTCGGTCGCGACCCTTCCCCCCTCCCCCGCCCAGAGCGCGAGACGCTCGAGCTCCGTCCGGAGGCGCATCGGGCGCGCGCCGAGGCGCTCCACGAGCAGCCTCGCGGCGGTCGGCTCGAGCTCGAAGCCGAGCTCGCGGGCGTCTGCGACGAGCTGCTTCGGGAGGTCCCGCGCGCGCGGCAGCTCGAACGAGAGGACATCTCCCCCGGCCTTTTCGACGGCCTTGGCGATTCCGGCGGGCGGCTTGCCGTGGGAGACGAGGGCGACGGTCGTCTCGGGCGGGATCCGGCCGAGTGCCTCGACGGCCTTCTCCGCATCGCCCTTGCCCCACCCCTCGACCCCGTCGACCAGCAGGTAGCGCCGGGAGGCGATCAGGGAGATGTTGGCGAGGGAGCCCGTCACCGCCTCGATGTCCGGAGAGCGGCGGCCGTCGCCGGCCTCGAACGCCTCGAGCGCACCCGGGCCCCCCTCGCGCTCGGCGCGATCGCGCAGCCGGCCGCGAGCTCGGGCGATCTTCGACTCGTCGTCCCCGGCGATCAGATAGGCGGGCTTCATCTCTGCCACGCCGGCGAGTCTACGGGCCGTCCCAGCCGTCGACCCACCGCTCGGGGTCTTCCCGCGGCTACACCCCGAGTATCCGGCTGTCGGCGGCCTTGCAGGTCTGCGGCGCCTTCCTGGCTCGGATTGGCTCCTTGGCGGCCTGCGCCTGATAGCACGACTCCTGCCCGCCGCAGCACCACCATGATCAGGCGGGTTGCTCCTCGGCTTCGCTTCCGGGCACCCACGCACAAGGCTAACCCGCGCCCGGGCCGACCGTCCAGCGGGAACCGTCGGCCTCGATGTCGATCTCGCCGTCGCTGTCGGTGCGCAGGGTGGGCACCTCGTGCTCGTCAAGATCAGCCAGCGTGCGGCCATCGGGGTGGCCGAAGGGATTGCCGGCCCCGACCGAGATCACGGCGAGTCTCGGAACGGAGCGCTCTAGCAGCCTGTCCAGCCCCGCGTCCTCGGAGCCATGGTGCGCCACCTTGAGCACGTCCACCGCTCCGGGATCGATCGGCACGGACTCGGCCTCCGCATCGCCCGTGAGCAGCATCGAGAAGTGGCGCCAGCGGGCGACCAGGACGAGACAGAGGAGGTTCGGGTCCTGGCCCGTGTCGTGGAGCAGCTCCCTCGGCGGCCAGAGAGCCGTCAGATGAAGCCCGCCGGAGTCGAGCTCTCCGCCCTCCGCGAGCCGATACGGCTCGACCCCGGAGGCCAGGGCCGCCGCCCGCAGGCGGGGATCGTCGCGACCGTAGACGAGCCTGTCGACGCGCACCGAGCCGAGCACCGGGCCGAGGTCGCCCGCATGGTCCGATTGGTTGTGAGTGATGACGATCGCCGCGAGGCGGTCGACACCCAGCTCACGCAGCCGATCCTCGACCCGGTCCTCGGCCGGCCCGGTGTCGACGAGGACCGCGTCCCCATCGGGCGGATCCAGCAGGATCGAGTCTCCCTGGCCGACGTCGAGAACCCTGACCGTGAGACTCGTCGGGGGCGATAGTGCAGCCTGCCCCCGGAATGGCATCAGCACCGCTGCGCCGATCGCAGCCGTCAGCAGGGCTAAGGCGGGCCAGCCGGCCATTCGCCTCAAGAGGCCGCTCGCTTCGCTCGCAAAAGCGACCGGAGCATCCTTCGGCGACGGCCGCCTGTCCCGCCGCAGTTCTAAGCCAGCTCGAAGCCAGCGGAGGGTGAATTCCATTCCGACCACCAACGCGGCGTACGCCGAGGCGACGGCCCAGGTGGAACCCAGGTGGACTGTCAGCGATGCCCAACCCGGTGCCGCGAGCCAGTGCGCGACCTGGGCGATGTAGGCGAGGCAGAGCGAGTCGAGCCAGTTGAACGGCTCCACCGGCAGAAACGGGGCCTGTCCGACGATGCCGGTCAGCATCCCGAGCCACATGGCGGGCGCCACCGCCGGCGCCGCGAGCACGTTGGCGGGCAGTGCGGCAGGGGAGAACTGCTCGAAGGCTGCTGCCATCAGCGGCGCCGTCGCGACAGTAGCGGCCGTGGTCACCGCGATTGCCTCGGCCAGCGCCCGCCGCGCCGACCGGCGGTCTGCGTCTCCCGCGACCAGGCCGGTGAGCCGTTTCGACCACAGCATGATCCCGATCACCGCCGCAAAGCTGAGCTGCCAGCCGACGTCGCGGTCGGCGCGCGGGTTGAGAGCCAGGGTGGCGGCCGCCGCGAGCAGCACGGCGTACCAGCGGGAGCGCGGGCGGTCCGCCAGCGCGGCGATCAGGCCGGCGGCTCCCATCACCCCCGCCCGTTGAATCGATGGCCCGGCGCCCGTCACCGGCACATAGATCGCGATCAGGCAGAGGGTCCCGATCAACCGGGCCCGCAGCGGCAGGCCGAGCAGCGCGAGCAGCGGCCAGGCCAGCACCCCGAGCAGGATCACGTTCTCGCCGCTGACGGCGAGCAGGTGGGCGAGATTCGAGCGCTGGAAGTCCTCGCGCGTCCGCGGGTCGATCCGGTCGTCCTCGCCCAGCACGAAGCCCCGTGCCAGCGCCGCCTCCCTCTCCGGCATGCCGCGTCCGAGTGCCCTCTCGGCCCGCAGTCGGACCTCGTCGATCCAGCCGGTGAGGCCTCTCCGCCCACCGGGGGACTCGTCGATCCGATCCGTCCTCAGGGTCATCGCGATGCCCTGGCGGCGCAGGTAGGCGGTGCGCCACGGCTCGGGCTTCTCGAGGACGCCTTCGGCGCGCACCTCCGAGCCGACTGGGAGCTCGGCCACCGGCTCCGGTGCGATAACGAGAACTCGGCCGCCTGGCGAGTCCACCCGGACCTCGACGTCTCCCCGGCTGCGACGCGGCACGCCGGCGACGAATCCGGTCAGCGAGACCTGAGCGCCGGATCGTGCCCGCAGCGCGCCGGCGTCGATCGCACGTACCCGTGCGCCGCCGATCAGGAATCCCGCCAACGTCGCGACGAGGGCGAGCAATGCGAGCCAGGTGAGAGCGGCCGTGGGGCGGGCACCATCGCCCGGGCGCAGCGCGGCGAGCCCGATGGCGGCGATCGGCAGCGCGCCCGCCGCGGCAAGCGAGGGATCCGGCGGGGCGAGCGGGGCGAGCGCCGACCCGGCCGTCGCCCCCGCGAGAGCGGCGAACCGCCACTCCCCCGCCCAATCCCGCGCTCGGAGAGCGTGTTTCACGCAGTGATCACGTGGTACGCGGGAGTGACCGCCAGCTTCGACCGAAGGAGGAGCGATGAGCTCGAACCGCGAACGGCAAGAGCGCGGTGCGATTCACCGCGCCAGGGCCAAGACCGACCAGGAGATGGGACTCGAAACCCGGCGGGCGGAGATGCATGCCGCCGAGGGCCACGCGGGCAGCATTCCCCGCGGTAACCAGCAACCCGAGAGGGAGATCCTGGGGTCCCATCGAATCGAGTGGGATCGGGTGCTCGGCCATTGATCTCGCGATGATCGACGCCTCGGCCGCGCGCGCTATCCAGGGGCTCGCGGTCGGGGACTCGGTCATCAAGGCTGGAGGGCGGACCTGAGCGTCTCCATCGTGGCCGGCCCGATCCCGTCCACCTCGTCCAGCTGGTCGATCGATGAGAGGCCGCCGTGCTGGTCGCGGAATTCGATGATCTTCTGTGCCGTGACCGGGCCGATCCCCTCGACCTGATCGAGCTGGTCGACGGTGGCGCTCCCCAGGCTGATCGGGCCGGTCCGCCCTCCCGCCTCACCGGCCGAGGCACCACCCGCCCCGGGACTCGGGACGACGACCTGCTGGCCGTCGCTGAGGCGAGCCGCGAGGTTGATCGCGTCCTCAACCGCGCCGCGCGCAAAGCCGCCGGCGCGCCTCACCGCGTCGGTGACACGCGAGCCGGCAGGCAGGCGGTAGACGCCGGGGCGTCCGACGGCGCCCGCCACATGCACGACCACATCCTGCGTCCCGCCGGCCTCATGAGCGGAGTTCGCGGCGAAGCTGAGCTCGGTCCCGGCGGCCCGGCTGGATCCGCTCGAGCGAATCCAGCGCGCCCCGATCAGGATCACCGCCAGGGCGATCACCGCGTAGACCAGCAGCTGCGAGCGGCTCAGGTCCGGCATGCGACGAACCTCATCGTGCGCGTACGCGCGGGAGCCGGCCGGTCCGTGCCGGATCAGATACGAGACCGCGCTAGATCAGCGAACCTCGAACCCGGACAGACCCTCCGGTGCCTCGTCGACCACGTCGACCGACTGCACGTCGGCACCGGCCGGTCCCCGGCGGCTGAACTCGACCAGCTGATCGACCGCCTCCGGATCGCCCTCGAACACCGCCTCCACGGTCCCGTCGGGGCGGTTCGAGACCCAGCCCGCGACTCCCGCGGCCTCGGCCCTGCGCCGGGTGGTGTCCCGAAAGAAGACGCCCTGCACACGGCCGGTGACGACCACCCGCCGGCGGACCACCGAGGGCTACTCCTCGTCGTACTCGTACTCGGAGGCGACGCCGACGCCGGAGCGCCCGAAGACCTCGGACGAGGTCACGGGCGGGGACTGCACGGAGACGCAGCAGAGGTCCGCCGAGTTCGTGTTGGCGATCGCATGGTCGGTGGCGGGCGGGACGAGAACGAGGTCGCCCTGCCCCACCTCCTGAGTGTCGCCGGCGACGGTCATCGTGCCCCGCCCGCTGACCACGATGTAGACCTGCTCGGCCTCCTCGTGGGAGTGCAGCTCCTGGTCTATCCCCTCGGGCACCTCGAGCCAGGTCACCGACATGTTGCGCGAGCCCAGTTCCCCGGCATCCATGAGGATGCGATTGCGAAGCCTGTGCCACTCCTCTGTCGGAGCCTCCGCGAGCCGCCTGACCAGCACGGGCCTTTTCTAGCAGACCTAGCGAACGACGAGGTTGACGAGTCGTCCCGGGACGACGATCTCCTTGACGATCGCCTTGCCGTCCAGGTGGCGCTGCACGTTGTCGCTCCCCTTGGCGAGCTCGACGAGCTCGCTCTCCGCCGTATCGGAGGCCACCTCGATCCGGTCCCGGAGCTTGCCGTTCACCTGTACGACCAGCATGTAGGTGTCGCGCTCTAGCAGCGCGGGGTCGGCCTCGGGCCACGGCTGCTCCCAGACCCGCTTCCCCTCGAGCCATTCGTAGACCTCCGAGCAGAGATGGGGCGCGAAGGGGAAGAGCAGCGAGGCCGCCGTTGCCGCAGCGAACCGGACAACCGCCGCGCCGGTCTCATTCTCATAGAGGCCGTCCTTGAGCCGGTAGGTCTCGTTGACCAGCTCCATGACGGCCGAGATCGCGGTGTTGAACTGGAACCGCGGATCGATGTCGCGGGTGACCTTGTCGATCGCCCAGTGGGTCTTGGCGAGCAGCTCTCTGGCCTCGCCGGCGGGAGCGGCAAGCGTCGCGGACGATTCGGTCCGCTCCACCACCTCGCGGCCCAGGCGCCAGAGGCGGGCCAGGAAGCGGAAGATTCCCTCGACCCCCTCGTCTGTCCAGTCACCGCCCTTGATGGGCGGGCCCATGAAGCAGATGTAGGTGCGGAGCGAGTCGGCCCCGAACCGCTCGGTGAACTCGGCGGGGCTGACGGTGTTGCCGCGGGACTTGGACATCTTCGCCCCGTCCCGGGTGATCATGCCCTGGGTGAAGAGGTTGGCGAAGGGCTCGCGCGCGTCGAGCAGGTCCATGTCGTGCAGCGCCTTGACGAAGAAGCGCGCGTACATCAGGTGCAGGATCGCGTGCTCGACGCCGCCGATGTACTGGTCGACGGGCATCCAGTAGTCCACGACCTCGCGGGCCCACGGCGCCTCGTCGTTGCGGTTGTCGAGATAGCGGAGGAAGTACCAGGAGGAGTCCACGAAGGTATCCATCGTGTCGGTCTCCCGGCGCGCCTCTCCCCCGCACTTGGGGCATTCGGTCCGCACCCAGTCCTCGGCGGCGGCCAGCGGGCTCTTGCCCTTCGGCGCGAAGTCCTCGATGTCGGGCAGCAGCACCGGCAGCTGATCCTCCGGCACCGGGACCATGCCGCACTCGTCGCAGTAGACGATGGGAATGGGCGCGCCCCAGTAGCGCTGGCGGGAGACCAGCCAGTCCCGCAGGCGGAAGTTCACAGCCGGCTCGCCTCTGCCCTCGGACTCGAGCCAGGAGACGATCTCCGCGTAGGCCTCGCGGTTGTGCTTGCCGTCGAAAGGGCCCGAGTTGATCAGCGGGCCGGCGCCCGAATACGGCAGACCCTCCTCGTCGCCGATGCGAGGGGGCTCCGCAGATGCGAGGGTGCTCCCTGCGGTAGCAACCCGTTCTGTGCTGGAGGAGCCACCCGTTTCATCCTCGGGGTCGGTCCCCTCGATCACGCGGCGTATCGGCAGGTCGAAGGCCTTGGCGAACTCGTAGTCGCGGTCGTCGTGCGCCGGGACGGCCATCAGGGCACCGGTGCCGTACTCCATCAGGACGTAGTCGGCGACGAACATCGGGATTCGCTCGCCGTTCACCGGGTTCGTCACCTCACGGCCGAGCGGGACGCCGGTCTTCTGGTGCTCCTCGCCTGCGCGCTCCTCGGCGGTCGCCCGGGCCGCCTCGTTCACGTACTCCCGGACCGCCCGGTCGTGCTCCGTGCCCGCCGCAAGGCGCTCCACCTCGGGGTGCTCCGGGGCGAGGACGAAGAAGGTGGCGCCGAAGAGTGTGTCGGGGCGGGTGGTGAACACGGGGAAGTCGAGGTCCAGCTCCTCGCAGCGGAAGACGACCTCGGCGCCCTCGGAGCGGCCGATCCAGTTCTTCTGCATCGTGATCACGTTCTCGGGCCATGACTCAAGAAGCTCGAAGTCCTCGAGCAGCTGCTGCGCGTACTCGGTGATGCGGAAGAACCACTGCTCGAGCTGGCGCAGCTCGACGAGCGTGCCGCAGCGCTCGCAGTGACCGTCGATCACCTGCTCGTTGGCGAGGACGGTCTGGTCCTTCGGGCACCAGTGGACCGGCGCCTCGTGACGGTGCGCGAGGCCGCGCTCGTAGAGCTTCAGGAAGATCCACTGCGTCCAGCGGTAGTAGCTCGGCTCATGTGTGCCGAGCTCCCGGGTCCAGTCGATCGAGATGCCCCAGCGCATGAACTGCTCCCGGAAGGCGGCAATCGACTCCTCGGTCGCGATGCGGGGATGCACACCCGTCTGAATCGCGTTGTTCTCGGCCGGCAGGCCGAACGCGTCGTAACCCATCGGGTGCACGACGCTGAAGCCGCGGCGGCGGCGGAAATGAGCGATCGCGTCTCCGACCGAGTAGGTCTTCAGGTGACCGACGTGGGGCTCGCCGGAGGGGTAGGGCAGCATCTCGAGCACGTAGCTCTTCGGCTTCGAGGCGTCGAACTCCGGCGATCCCGGATTGGCGACGACCCAGGTGTTCTCGGCCTCCCAGACGAGCTGCCACTTGCGCTCGATCGCCTGGGGGTCGTAGCGGTCGGCTGTCTCGGTCTCCGGCATCGCGGAGCCAGTTTACGAGCGGCGTATATTCAGCCGCAGGCGAGAGAAGGAGGATCGATGTCGAGGTTGATCAGGCTGGACCGCACGGGGCACACGGAGCTGGCGAGCTGGAGCGCCGATGACGCGGCCTCGCAGGAGGCGGCGATCGAGGCGTTTCGGCGCGAGCTCGACGAGGGCATGCTCGCCAGCGCGACGCTGGCGGACGGATCGGCCGAGGTGGTGCGGGAGCTGCCGCTCGACGCCGACCTGGTCGTGATGCGCCGCCCGATCGCGGGAGGCTGAGGTTGGTGCTGCGAAGGTGCTCCGAGCGGGAGCGAGGAGCAACCCGTTTGATGGCGAAGCCGTGAGTACGGCCGTCCTCGCCGAGGCGGCGGCGATGCCGTGGCGGCGGCGCGCCAGCGAGCGGAGCCTGGCCCGTGAGGGGCGGATCTGGACGCTGTGGAGCGTCGGGATCGTCGTCACCTTCGGACTGCCGGCGGCTCTGCTCATCTGGATCGAGCCGCTCGCCGCGCCGGTGTCCGCGATCTTTCTGGGGCACGGTCTCGCCGTGCTGCACCTGCAGGCGCGCCGCGGTGCTCGGGGCGTGAAGCCGGTACAGAGCGCCTCCACCGACGCCGACCGGACGGCGCTCGGGCTGCTGGGAGACCTGGTCGGTCACGAGGCCAGGGAGGTCATCGCGGAGTCGGGACTGGCGCTCGAGCGGGGCCGGATGGGTGCGTGGCTGGTCGGTCAGGAGGGCGCGATCCTCGTCCGGCCGGGTGGCCACCGCGTGCACTGCTTCTGCGTGCGGGTGGGCGAGGCCGCGGACCTGCCGCCCGGCGACCGGGTCGCCCACCTGATCCTGGCGCTGCGCGAGGACGAGCAGGGGTTCGCGACCGTCGCGAACCGCAACTTCTCCGGCGCGACCTGGCGCCTGAGCGTGGAGCTGCCGAAGCGGGCCCGACCGGCGCTGCGGCGGGCGGCCGCCGCTTAGTTCTCCTGCGCCTGAATCTCCTTGACCTTCCCCTCGAGCTGGTCCATCACGGCGGGGTCGCGCAGAGTGGTCACGTCGCCCAGCTCGCGCCCCTCCCCGATGTCACGAAGCAGGCGGCGCATGATCTTGCCCGACCGGGTCTTCGGTAGGTCGCCTGCCCAGATGATGCGCTTTGGCCGGGCGATCTTCGAGATCCGGTGCGCGACGTGCTCGTTGATCTCCTTCTGGATCTCGTCCGAGCCCTCCAGGTCGCCCTCGAGGGTGACGAAGGCGCAGATCGCCTGGCCGGTGTCCTCGTCCTGGACCCCGATTACGGCGCACTCGGCGACCTTCGGGTGCGAGACGACGGCCGACTCGACCTCCGCCGTGGAGAGGCGGTGGCCGGAGACGTTGACGACGTCGTCGACCCGGCCGAGGATCCAGAAGTAGCCGTCCTCGTCCTTGCGCGCGGCGTCGCCGACGAAATAGGTCGTCTCGTCCCACTTGGAGTAGTAGGTCTCCTTGAACCGGTCGTCCTCCCTGAACAGGGTGCGGAGCATGCCCGGCCAGGGCCGGCGCAGGGCGAGCAGGCCCTGGTCGCCGTCGACCTCGTTGCCCTCTTCGTCGAGCACGGCTGCGTCGATCCCGGGGAGCGGCTTGGTCGCCGAGCCCGGCTTGGCCGGCGTGATGCCGGGCAGCGGGCTGATCATGATGTTGCCGGTCTCGGTCTGCCACCAGGTGTCGACGATCGGGCAGCGCTCGCCGCCGATCACCTCGTAGTACCAGAGCCAAGCCTTGGGGTTGATCGGCTCGCCGACGGTCCCCAGTAGCCTCAGTGACGAGAGGTCGTGCTTGCCCGGGTACTCGGCGCCCCACTTGATGCAGGCGCGGATCGCGGTCGGGGCCGTGTAGAGGATGGTCGCCTTGTAGCGCTCGGCGATCTCCCACCAGATGTCCTTGTCCGGGTAGTCAGGCGGACCCTCGTACATGATGCTCGTCGCCCCGTTGGAGAGGGGGCCGTAGACGATGTAGGAGTGGCCGGTGACCCAGCCGACGTCGGCGGCGCACCAGTACACGTCAGACTCCGGATTCAGGTCGAAGACGTAGCGGTGCGTGAAGGTGACGCCCACCAGGTAGCCACCGGTCGTGTGCAGGACACCCTTCGGCTTGGCCGTCGAGCCGGAGGTGTAGAGAACGAACAGGGGATGCTCGGCCTCGACGGGCTCGGGGGGACATTCGGCGTCCGCCTGCTCCATGGCCTCTTGGAACCAGATGTCCCGGCCCTCCTTCATCTCGCAGTCCGTCCCGGTGGCCCTGACGACGAAGATCGTCTCCACCGACGGAACCGACTCGATCTCGGGGTCCACCTCGCTCTTGATTGGGGCGGTCCTGCCCTTGCGGCGGGCGCCGTCCACCGTGACCAGGGCCTTGGCGTCGGAGAACTCCATGCGCTCGCGCACGGCCTCGGCGGAGAACCCGCCGAAGACGACGTTGTGCGGTGCGCCGATGCGCGCGCAGGCGAGCATCGCGACGACGACCTCGGGAATCATCGGGAGGTAGATCCCGACGACGTCCCCCTTCCCGATGCCCCGATCCTTCAGGGCGTTGGCGAAGCGCTGGACGTCGCGGTGGAGCTCCGCGTAGGTGATGTCGCGCTCCTCACCCTCCTCCCCGCGCCAGTGGTACGCGACCCGCTCGCCGTTGCCGGCCTCGACGTGTCGGTCCAGGCAGTTGTAGGAGAGATTGAGCTTGCCGTCGGCGAACCACCTGTAGAAGGGGGCGTTCGACTCATCGAGGATCTGGGTCGGCTTCTCGGCCCAGTCGACGAGCTCCTCGGCCTGCCTCGCCCAGAAGCCCTCGAGGTCCTTCTCGGCCTCCTCGTACATCGACTCGTCCTGCACGAGCGCCTGCTTGCGGAAGTCCTC
Source organism: Solirubrobacterales bacterium (assembly GCA_035456265.1). Classification (GTDB taxonomy): domain Bacteria; phylum Actinomycetota; class Thermoleophilia; order Solirubrobacterales; family 70-9; genus DASUPK01. The sequence continues at coordinate 28,340 of DATIDP010000033.1, forward strand.
GGGCGGCGGGAACTTCTCGATCTCCAGCATCGATTCGAGCCGCTTCTCGAGATCCTCGGTCTTCACCTCAGTCGCCATCTTCTCCTCATCTCCTTCTCGAAGTCCGTGGAGGCCAACCTATCGGGATGCGAGGGTGCGCCGCGCGTGCGCGGCGCAACCCGTTTGATGGCGAAGCCGTCATCGCATCCGTCGTTGCTCGTCAGTCGTGCAACTCCTTCACTGGAAGGATCACTCGACCGAATGTCTTGTTCGTCACCGAGGCGAACGACGCGTACCAGGCGGCGATGGCCGTTGCGATACCGAGCCAGCCGCCGATCTGGATGATCGTGTCGTTGTCTGCCGCGTTGCCGATCCCCAAGACGATGAAGGTCGGCGCCAGCAGCGCGAACACGAGTGCCACCGCCACGCTGACGCGCAGTGAGGCGATGAACATGTACGCGGTGAAGATGCCCCAGCCGATGAGGTAGAGGCCGACGGCGTCGCCGAGATTCGCGGCGGGCACCGAATCGGCCAGGAACTCATCGAAGACAAACAGGGAGATCCAGAACGCACCGAACGAGGAGAACGCGGTCGCCCCGAAGGTGTTGTTGTTCTTGAATTCCCACATTCCGGCGAGCAGCTGTGCCAATCCGCCGTAGGCAAGGGCGAGGCCGAGAACCACCGGCTCGCCGCCCTTGTTGACCAGGTCAGCGTTGAAGAAGCTGAGCACGAACGTGGTCAGCGCGAAAGCGGCCAGGCCGAGAGGGGCCGGGTCGGCTATCGCCTCCGCGGGCAGCCTGATCGCCCGGGCGGCGGTCTCACCTGCAACCACATCGTTCGAGCCTCTCCCCGGTCGACGAGCGGTCGTGGCTTCCATAACTCACCTCCTGTCTGCCCACACTTCGGGCTTCTCGAGAAGTGGACTACCCCGCCCTTAATATTTGCTAACGCAAGTATTCCTGGTGAGATCGGGTTTTGTCAGCCGTCTGACATCGCCGCGCCTAGAGCCCGGCTGCCTCGGCGAGGAGGGCGACCTGTTCCGGATCCGAGGACGCCGGGAACAGCACCAACTCGTCGCAGCCGTTTGCCTCAAACGCGGAGATGTACTGCTTGACCGTGTCGGCGTCCTTGGCGGCGGAGGCGACGATCCGTTCCGCGGTCTCCCCCAGCCAGGCGTAGTAGTCCCCGAGGCCCTCTTCGGCGTTCTTCTGCGCGTCAGGACCGAGAGAGAAGTAGGTCAGGGCCATCTTGTAAGGGGCGCCGTCGCGGCCCTCGTTCTTCCAGGCTTCCTCGAGCCGCGCGGCGTCCTCCTTGAACTGATCCGGGCCGGCGCCACCCTGCGTCCAGCCGTCACCGAACCTCGCCGCGCGCTCGAACGACTTCCCGACGTAGCCGCCGACGAGGAGGGTCGGTCCGTCGCCCTGGGGTCGGGGGCCGACCTTGGACTCGAGGTCACCGTCGCCGTTCCAGATGGCCCGGATCTTGGGGAGCGCGCCGTCGATCCAGTCGCCGCGGGTCGACATGTCGATCGCGGAGATCTCGTAATCGTCCTCGCGGCCGCCGAGGGCGATGCCGAGGACGGCGCGGCCACCGCCGGCGAGCGCGTCGAGGGAGAGGACCTGCTTGGCGATCATGGCGGGGTTCTGACGGAGCGGGCCGAGCATGACGTCGGTGGCGAGACGGATGCGCTCGGTCACGGCCGCGGCGGCGGAGAGAGCCGCGATCGATTCGTAGCTGTCAAAGACGAGACGGTCGATGGTGCCGAGGGTGTTGAACCCCGCCTCCTCGGCGGCGCGAGACCAGTCGATGAGCTGCTGGCGGGTAGTGCCGGCGATGGCGTTGGGGAGTCCGATGCCTATCTTCATTCCGGTCCTTTCCTGGTCCTAGATTGGTCTGGTCGTGGCTGATCCGGAACCTACCGAGTTAGTTGCGTGGGCAAACGAGCTGCTGGAGAGCGCGCGCGTGGCTCGGCTGGGACTGCTCGATCTCGAGGGGGCACCGCGGGTGCTGCCGGTGACCTTCGCTGTGGTCCAAGGGCGGATCTGGAGCGCGATCGATCGGAAGCCGAAGACGACGGACGAGCCCGCGCGTCTTCGGTTTCTGCGGCGCGACCCGCGTGCGGCGCTGACGGTGGATCGCTATTCGGATGACTGGGAGAAGCTGGCCTGGGTGCAGGTGCTGGGGCGGGTCGAGATCCTCGAACTGGCGGATGGCCAGGAGGGGCTCGAGGCGCTCAGGGAGAAGTACGGGCAATATCGGGAGGAGTCTCTTCCTGGTCCCCTTCTCTCTCTGGTGCCGGAGCGGTACCTGTGGTGGCGAGCTGCGGATCGGGAGGGCCGAGACGGGCGTAGCGGCGGCCGCGACGGGTGATCAGGATCTCGTCGCCCGCCGCGGCTCGCTCCATCCAGTACCCGAAGCGGTTCCTGAAAACGTGGGCGCCGACGACAATCTCGTCGTCGAGTCGAGGAGTGGAGCTAGCGGGACTCGAACCCGCGACCTTTCGGCTGCCAGCCGAACGCTCTCCCAACTGAGCTATAGCCCCGAGTCGGTAGTGCTCTGCAAGGTTAATGCAGGCTCGCTGGGCGTTCCGTGGTGGGGCCAGACGCAAATGCAATTGCCTCTTCCCCGCAACGACCTCGATCGGAACGACGAAGACCTCACCGAGATCGCCGCAGTAAACGGCAAGCGCATCGACCTCATCGGCCGAGTAGGTGCTCGTCACGTATCCGCGTGGCGTATATCTCGAGCAGCCGACGCGAACGCAGATGACTCCGAGCCGCTCCTCGAGCGAGCCCCACTTGCATTGCACGCGAACCAACCTCTCACCCAGGTCGAGGGCAAGGTCATAGCGTCCATGTTCCGCCATCGGCCGGAGAACCTCGATGCCGAGCTTGACGGCCTCGAGGGTGATCGCAGCCTCAGCGATGTTCCCCTTCTGGTTGGAGCTCAGCACCTGGCGATACTTGCGCGAACGATGTGACGCCGGAGCGCCGGCCGTCACAAAGGTGTGACGAGAGCGCGCCTTAGGGGCTACGCCGCGCGGTCCCGCGGCTCGCTCTGATCCTGATCGACCTCGAGGACCAGGCCGTCGCTGCGAACGTCGCGCACCACGAAGTCGAACGGGGCCCGCTCCTCCAGCTCGCGCAGCAGCTGAACGGGATCGGCGAGGTTCATCGACACCGTCGCGCGACCCCGCGAGAACCGCTTCACGTGGATCTCCGAAGCACCACCGATCCCGGCCGCCGCGTCCTCGAAACCGGTCAGCTGGGCGAAGTCACGAAGGGGCCCGACCTCCACCTCCACCCGGCCCGCGTACATCCCATCAGCGGACCCGTCCGACAACTGCGGCGGCGGGGCCTCGGCCTCGAAGCCGAGCCGCGTCCGCGCGACCTCCGCCAGCTCCGCGATCCGGGCACCCAGGTCGTCGCGCAGACTCGTCAACTCGGCGACCCGGTCCGCCATCAGCACCGCGTCGTCCAGCGCCTTCATCCGGATCCGGGTCGCCTGCCTTCGCGCCTGCCCGTAGATCTCCTCGATCCCCTTGGTCACGGTCACGGCCACAGGTTTCGTCAGCGCCTCCTGCAGCTTCTTCTCCCGCTCGACCACCCGCTCGGCGAGCCGCTGCGCCTCCCGCTCCAGCCGGGCAAGCCGCGCGTCGCGCGCGTCGATCGCAGCATCGACCTCCTTCGGGTCGTAGCCACGCAAGGCGCGCCGAAAACGCTCCTTAGGCACGTTCAGAAGCCTACGTTCGCCCTCGGACGGCTTTCAGGCGAAATACCTGGAATCGGGTAGAAAACGCTCTCACTTCGGCTAGGCGGCGCCCCGCGCGCCGGCCAAATCCAGATCGAGCCGGTCGGCCTCGCCCCACAGCACCTCGAGCCGGTAGCGCTCCCGAAGCGCCGGCGTGAAGATGTGCAGAACCGCGTCCAGGTAATCCATCAGCACCCACTCGGCTTCCCTCTCCCCCTCGATCCGCGCGGGCAGCCACCCCTCCCTCTTCAGCTGGTGATAGACGTCGTCGTGGATCGCCTTCGCCTGCCGCTCGTTGCGGGCCGTGCAGATGACCAGGTAGTCGGTGTACGAAACCAGCGCCCGGACGTCGAGCGCGACCAGATCGGTCGCCTTCTTGTCGTCCGCGATCGCCGCCAGCCGCCGCGCCAGCTCCTCCGGCCGCATCTCCTTCCCCCGGCTCACCGGTACAGCCCCCGCTCCTCGATCAGCGAGATCACCGGTTCCGGAACCAGGTGCCGCAGCGGCTTTCCCTCCCGAGCTCGCTGCCTGACTGTGGTCGAGGACGCTCCGCAAAGTGGCATATCGATTATCTCCGCCCGATCGGATGCCCCAAGCCGCTCCAGCGCCGAGCGCACCGCGCCGATCCCGACACCAGGGCGCGGCACCACTCCCAACCGGGCCAGCTCGAGCACCCGCTCCGGCTCTCTCCAACTCGCCAGCCCCGCCGCCATGTCCGCGCCGAGCAGGAAATACAGCTCGTCGCGCGGGTGCTGCTCGGAGAGCAGCTCCAGGGTCCGATAGCTGTACGAGACCCCGTCCCGCTCGACCTCCAGCGGCGAGGCCTCCACCCCGCTCTCGCCGTCGGCGGCAGCGACCGCCATCTCCAGCCGGACCTCCGCGCCCGGGTCGTCCTCGATCTCCTTGTGCGGCGCGCGGCCGGTGACCATCAGCAGCACCCTGTCCAGGCCGAGCTGCCAGCGCGCCTCCTGGGCGAGTAGCAAGTGACCGACATGGGGCGGGTTGAAGGCCCCACCCAGGACCCCGATCCGAGTGACGTCGCTACTCCCTGACCTGCCCGGTGCCGTGAACGACGTACTTGGTCGTGGTCAGCTCGCGCAGCCCAATCGGTCCGCGGGCATGCAGCTTCTGCGTCGAGTTGCCGATCTCGGCGCCCATTCCGAACTCGTACCCATCTGTGAAGCGCGTGGACGCATTCACATAGACGGCGGCGGAATCCACGCTGTCGGTGAAATCGTCGCCAACCTCCCGCGAGCCGGTCACGATCGCGTCCGAGTGCCCGGTCCCGTGCCGGTTGATGTGCTCGATCGCCTCGCCGAGCGAGTCCACCACTCCCACGGCCATCTTCAGCCCGTGGTACTCGGTGTCCCAATCGGCCTCCGTGGCGCCCCCCACCGGCACCGACCCGGCGGCCTCCCGCGTCCGCGCATCACCGACCAACTCCACTCCGGCGTCGTTCAGCTTCGCCAGCAGACTCGGCAGCAGCTGACCCGCGACGTCCCTGTGCACGAGCAGCGTCTCCGCCGCGTTGCAGACACCTGGCCTCTGCACCTTCGCGTTGTAGGACACCCGCTCCGCCATCTCCAGGTCCGCGTCCTGGTGCACGTACACGTGGCAGTTCCCCGCCGCCGCGTACATCACCGGCACCTTCGCAACGGCCTTGAGCGCGTTCTTGAGCCCCTCGCCGCCGCGCGGAATGATCAGATCCACCAGCCCCTCGGCCGTGGCGAGCTCCTCCAGCTGCTCGTGCCCGCCGCCCGCGACCAACGAGACCGAAGCCGCCGGCAGCTCGGCCGCCGCCAACGCGTCCGAGATCAGCCCGGCGAGAAAAGCGTTCGAGCTCTCCGCACTGCTCGAGCCCCGCAGCACCGCGGCATTCCCGCTCTTCAGGCAGAGCGCCGCGGCATCGATCGTCACGTTCGGCCGAGCCTCGTACACGACGGCCACCACGCCGATCGGCACCCGCTTCTTCGCGACCTCGAGCCCGTTCTCGAGCGTCCAGCCCTCGATCACCTCGCCCACCGGATCGTCCAGGTCGGCGATCTCCCGCACGCCCTTCGCCATTTCGGCGATCCGCGCCTCGGTCAGAGCCAGCCGGTCGAGCAGGGCCTCGTTCAGCCCCTGCTCCCTCCCGGCCTCGACGTCCGCCCTATTCGCCTCGAGCAGCGGCTCGACGCTGGCATCGATCCGATCGGCCAGATCCCTCAGCCAGGCGTCCTTCTCATCCCGGGTCGCGCGCGCGAGCAGATGCGAAGCATCCTTCCCCTCGCGGCAGGTCTGCTCTACGGTCTTGGCTGCCGTGGCCACGCACTAAAGGGTAACTACGGCGTCACACTGGAGCTGATGGCAGGGACCCGGACCCAGACACGCGAGCCGTCCGCCCGCTCGGGCGGCACCGTCGTGAGGGGATTCGAGCCGCTCGCCGAGGAGTTCCGACGCCTGATGGCACGCGGGCCCCGAGGCGGCGCCCTCGTCGTTCGCACCGGTGACCGGGTGCTCGCGGATCTCCACATGGGCTGGGAGGACGCGGCCCGCCGGCGCCCCTGGGAGCCCGAGACCCAGGCCCTCGCCTTCTCCGCGACCAAGGGCCTCGCCTCGATGGTCATCCACCGCCTCGCCGACCGGGGCCTGATCGACTACGACCTGCCGGTCGCCTCCTACTGGCCCGAGTTCGCCGCCGCGGGCAAGGACCGGATCACGGTCCGCGAGCTCCTCAGCCATCGCGCCGGCCTCTACGACGTGCAGGCGGTCGCCGAGAGCGGAGACGACCTACTCGACCACCTCGGCATGGAGCGTCGCCTCGCCTCCGCCTCTCCGCAGGGCCCGCCCGGCCGCCCGGCGTACCACGCCTTCACCTTCGGCTGGCTCGCCTCCGGCCTCGCGCGCGCCGTCACCGGGAAGGGTATGCGTGACCTCGTCCGCACCGAGCTGGCCGAGCCGCTTGGGACCTCCGGCCTGGAGATCGGGCTGCCCGCCTCGGACCGCTCCCCCGCGCAGATGGTCGGCCGCTCGCTCCGCATCTACAGCGCCTTCGGCATCGCGGCCACCCCGCTCCTCGGCTGGCTGCCGATCACCCGCGCCGGGTTCCGTGCCCTTCACGCCCCCGGCTTCGAGCAGCTCTGCCGGGGCCCGGACCCCGCCGTCTGGCGCACCGAGATGCCCGCGGTCAATGGCGCGCTCAGCGCGGACGGGCTCTCCCGCCTCTACGTCCCGCTCGCGCGTGGCGGACTCGCGGCCGACGGCAGCCGGTTCCTCTCACCCGAGACGATCGAGCGCCTCGGCAGGGTCCAGACCCGCGACCTGGACCGCGTCCTCGGAGTCCGCATGCGCTGGCGCCTCGGCTTCCATCACGCCTTCGCCCTGGGCAGCCCGGCTCCTCGCGCCCTCGGCCACTACGGGTTCGGCGGCAGCGGCGGCTGGGGCGATCCGGACAGCGGCGTCTCGTTCGGCTTCGTCAGCAGCCACATCGGCAACTTCACGACCGCCATCGGCGACCTCGGCATCCTCCGCCTCACAGCGGTGGCGCGCGCCTGTGCGGCGCGCGAGCTCTAGGCACTCGCCCGATCAGCCTGTCTCGGCGTCGGCCCGCGCACGCGCGAGCTCCGCCGCGACCGTGGAGCGCTGGTTCAGAATCCCGAGCCGCCGCTCCAGGATCGGGATCGCCTCTTCCGGATGACCCGAGAGCCTCAGCGCGTTGCCGAGGTTGTAGAGCGCGTATGCGTAATTCAGGTCGCTGCTTCCCTCGGGAAACGACTCGACGGCCCGCCGGAGGACCGGCACCGCCTCAGCCGGCCGGCCCTGATTGATCAGGGAGAACCCCTCTGCGTTCAGGGCCGCTCCGTCGGCCGGCGACGAGCTCGCTCCGCCCGTGGCGGGCGGCGGCGCGGCGGAACTGTCGGTTGCCGCCGCCTGCGAGCCGCCCTGGTCCGCGGGGCCGGCGACCCCCTTGGCCCTCGCGACCTTCTTCCGGCCTGCGTCACCATTGGAGCCACCCCCGATCAGGGCGATACCCGCTGCCGTCAGGCCCGCCAGAGCCACGAGCGTCAGCGCCAGCACGGCCCCTGCCCGGCTCCTGCCGGACCGGCTGGCTCGGGGCGGCGAGGTGGCCAGCGGTCTCGTCCGACGGCGGGAGGGGGTGGGCGCCTGGAAGGGCATCGTCTGCTCGTCTGCACGGCGAAGCGCATCATCGAGCTCGGCCACGAACTCGCCGGCGGAGTCCTGCCGGCGCGCCGGATCGTGAGAGAGCCCTCGCATGACGACGGCGAAGGCCGCGGCGCCGGCTTTCGGCCAATTCGCCGCGAGCGCCTGCCGATCGGGCGGATGCTCGCCGCCCGGCGCCACCTCGTCGATTCGCACCCCGGAGAGAAGCTCGTAGGCGACCGCCGCGAGCGCATACACATCGCTGGCGGGTCCTCCTGCGCCCGCCGCCTCGAAACGCTCCGGAGCCATGTAGGTCGCCGTCCCGATCACCCTCCCCTCCGCCGTGATCTGGGTCGCGCCCACCGCCCTCGCGATGCCGAGGTCCGCCAGCTTCACGGTCCCGTCCTCGCGCACCAGAATGTTCCCCGGCTTGATGTCGCGGTGGATCACGCCCTCCCGATGGGCGTGGTCCAGCGCGGCCGCGGCGGCCTCGAGAATCGATACCGCCTCTTCGGGATCCATCGCGCCCTGCCCCATCAGCTCCTCCAGTGAGGGACCTGGCACGTACTCCATGACGATCAGCGCGCCCTCGTCGGTGGCGATCGTGTCGAAGACCGAGACGAAGTTGGGATGGTTGAGCGTCGCGCCGATCCGCGCCTCACGGCGGAAGCGCCTCAGGCTCTCCTCCGGAGCGTCGGTCCTCAGCCGCTTGACCGCGACCTCACGGCCCAGCCGCTCGTCCTCGGCCAGCCAGACGGTCGCCATCCCGCCCGCGCCGAGCCGCCTGATGACGCGATAGCGGTCCGCGAACAACTCACCTCTGCGGATCTCCCTCGTGATCATCGGCGGCTGACGCAGGACGGAAAGCTACGAGCCGGCGTGCGCCTTCTCGCGCTGCTCCTCGTGCACGCCCTCCGCGAACTCCTCGACGATCTTCGAGTTGAACGCCGGGATGTCGTCGGGCTTCCGCGAGGTAACCAGCCCTGAATCGACCACGACCTCCTCGTCCACCCAGTTGCCGCCCGCGTTGCGGATGTCGCTCTGCAGGCTCGGGAAGGACGTCACCTCGCGGCCGTCAACCACATCGGCCTCGATCAGCATCCACGGCGCGTGACAGATCGCACCGACCGGCTTGCCGGCCGCGAAGAACTCGCGCAGGAACCGCACGGCGTCCTTGTCCATCCGCAGGCTGTCGGGGTTCGCCACGCCGCCCGGCAGCACGACGCCGTCGTAATCGGAGGCCTGCGCCTCGGATGTGGTCTTGTCGACATCCCAGGTCTCGGCCTTGTCGAGATGCTCGAACCCCTGGACCTGGCCGGGCTCGCTCGAGATCACATCGACCTCCGCTCCGGCCTCCTCGACAGCCTTGCGGGGCTTGAGGTACTCCACCTGCTCGACGCCCTCATTCGCCATCAGGAAGGCGATTCGCTTGCCCTGCAACTCGTTCGCCATCTCACTCGACTCCTTTCGCTTTCAGTCTCTTCAGGAGTCGCGTACCCACCGCGCCCGCCGGGCGAAACAGGGGTGAGAAAGCGATCAGGTTTGAATCGACTTCACCTCGAGGAACTCCTCGAGCCCGAACTTCCCGTATTCGCGACCGCGGCCGGACTGCTTGTAGCCCCCGAACGGCGCGAGTGGGTTGAAGGTCGCGCCGTTGATCTGCACCTGGCCGGTCCGCATCCGGCGCGCGAATGCCTTCGCCCGCTCCGGGTCGGCCGACCACACCCCGCCGTCGAGGCCGTAGATCGTCGAGTTCGCGATCTCCGCCGCCTCGTCCTCGGAGTCGTACGGGAGGATCGAGAGCACCGGTCCGAAGATCTCCTCCTGGGCGATGGTCATGTCCGGCCTGACCTCGGAGAAGACCGTCGGGCGGACGAAGAACCCGCTGTCCAGCCCCTCGGGCGGCTCCGTGCCGCCGGTGATCAGCTTGGCGCCCTCCTCTCGGCCCTTCTCGATGTAGCCGCGGACCCGCTCCCGCTGCGCCTCCGAGACGAGCGGCCCGAGCCGCGTCCGCTCCTCGAACGGGTCGCCCGGCGTCGCCCTCTCCGCGGCCGCCCGCGCGACCGCCTCCGCCTCGGCCAGCTTCTCCCGGGGCACCAGCATCCGGGTGTGAGCGCTGCAGGTCTGCCCGGAGTTCAGGTAGCAGTTGGCGACCCCGTACCCCACCGCCTTCTGCAGATCGGCGTCATCGAGGATCACGTTCGCGGACTTGCCGCCGAGCTCGAGGGCGACCCTCTTGACGGTGTCGGCGGCCACCTCGGCCACCCTGCGGCCCGCTCGCGTCGAGCCGGTGAACGAGACCATGTCCACGTCCTCGTGCGCTGCGATCGCCTCGCCGACCACCGGCCCGTAGCCGGTGACCAGGTTGAAGACACCGGCCGGCAGATCCAGTGAATCGATGATCTCGGCGAGGACGAAGGAGGTGAGCGGCGTCACCTCGCTCGGCTTCACGACGACCGAGCAGCCGGCAGTCAGCGCCGGCCCGACCTTTGCGCAGATCTGGTGGAGTGGGTAGTTCCACGGAGTGATGCACCCGACCACGCCGACCGGCTCCCGCACCACCAGCGAGTTGCCGATCTGCTCCTCCCAGGCGACCTCACTGGCGACCTGCGCCATCGATCCGAAGTCCATCGCGGGCAGTCCGGCCTGAATCGTCCGCGCCAGCGCAAGCGGCATCCCCACCTCGGCCGCGATCAGGGCCGCAATCTCGTCGCCGCGCTCGGCGAGCGCCGCGCTGATCGCCGTGCACGCCTCGACCCGCTGCTCCACCGGCACCTCGCGCCACGCCTCGAATCCGGCCCGGGCGGCCTTCACGGCCCGGTCCACGTCCTCCGGCGTTCCCTCGGGAATCCGGCCGATCACCTGCTCGGTGGTCGAGTCGATCACCTCGATCGTCCCCGACCCCGCCGGCCCCAACCACTCGCCGCCGACGTAGAGGCGGTCGCGGACGATCTCCTCGGAGGGATGACCGATCTGAGTTGGTGCCTGGGTCTCGGTAGCCAAGTCGTGCTCCTCTCTTCGTAAGCTCTCTACGGCTTCGCCATCAAACGGGTTGCTCCTCGGCTTCGCCTTGGAGCACCCTCGCATCCCCGGCGTCCTCCGCGATCGCCTCCGCGGTCCGGTGGGCGAGGGCCATGATCGACACCATCGGATTGGTTCCGGACGAGGTCGGGAAGGCACTGGCGTCCCCGATCCAGACACCCTTCGTGTCGTGGAGTTCGCCCCACGGCCCCGCGACCGAGGTCTGCGGGTCCTCACCCATCCGGCAGCTGCCCATCTGATGGGCGCTGAACAGCTTGTACCCGCCGGCGCGGAACGGGATCCGCTTGACGGCGGCGATAAAGGCCTCGAGGTCGTCCCCTCGGCGCCAGGTCGGCGCGCCCTCGGCGAGCGGGCCGATCTGGTGCGCACCGGCCGCCTCGTGAAGCCGGACCTGCACCTCGATCCCCTTCTTCAGGTTCTCGAGGTCGAGCTCGTCCGTCACCGCGTACATCGGGAGGGACTCACCGTTTGCGTCGACACCCACCTGCCCGGCGCCGCGATCCCGCGTCAGCGAGATGAAGTTGGCCGTGAAGCGGAAATCCTCCATGCGCTGCTTGTGGTCGGCGGCGGAGATCCACGGGGTGGCCGAGCCGATCAGCCCGGGCGCGTACTGCGCCGTCTCGATCAGGAACCCATAGCCCTGGCCGGTGTCCGCGAACTCGTCGCACAGGCCGGCCTGCGGCGCGCCCCACCAGGCCTCCTGGTCGGTGCCGTAGGCGCCGCCGACGACGCTCGAGGGGTGCAGCCTCAGGTTGTGGCCGACCGCTGGACCGCCGATGCCCGACCGCAGCAGCAGGGCCGGTGACTCGAGCGAGCCGCACGCAACGACGACCCGCCGTGCCCGGACCGTGACCCGCGCGCCGCGGCCGTTCGGCGCCTGCCAGACCGCCTCGACGCCGGCGGCCCGGCCGCCCTCGGTCAGGATCCTGGTCGCGCGGGTGAAGGTGAGGAATCGCGCCCCGTGCTCCTGCGCATCCGAGAGCCAGGTCCGGTCCGCGCTCTGCTTGCTCCCCGACTGGTCGCCGAACCCGAGGTACCCCGCCATCTCGGGCGAGTACCTCTCCTGATCCGTGTTGCGCACGATCGTCTCGAAGCTCCAGCCGAGCGCCTCCGTCCCTTCGCGCAGCCTCTGCTGCGTCCCGTTCAGCTCGCTGCATCGATCGTTGGCGCTGATCCGCTCCAGGACCAGGTCGAGATGGCGGTCGTACGCCGACTCCCCCAGATCCCCGAGTCCATGCTCGGCCCACTGCTCGCGTACCCACGGCCGGGTGCGCAGGCAGTTGGTCCAGTTGATGGTGGTGCCGCCACCGAGCGTCGTCCCGGCCACCAGGCTGACGTTGCCGTCCGCGGTCGGAGTCGGGCCGCCGCGCCAGAACATCTGCTGGTAGGCGGGCAGCTCGAGCTGGTTGAAGTCGGATTCGTTGTAGTAGCCCGCCGCCTCCAGGACGACGACGTCCAGACCGCGCTCCGCAAGCACTGCCGCGATCACGGATCCGCCGGAACCCGAGCCGACGATGCAGACGTCCGCTTCGATCGTCTCCTCGGAGCCCTCCGGCTGATGGATCTTGAGCGGCTTCTCGATCTGTGGCGGCGCCGAGATCGGGCCCGGGTACCCGAAGGCCTCCCAGTTGGGGTTCTTCCCGGTCTGCGGATCCGGAGCCCCGTAGCTGAGGAAGAGCGTCATCCCGATCAGCGCCGCGACGCCCGCCGCGGCCCGCGGATCGGACAGCGCCGTGTTTCGCAAGATCTGCTCGCGCGACTCCTGGGACGGTGCGCGGGTGATCCCCTGGCCGCCGAGCGCGTCGATCAGCTGCAGAAGTCCGCCGCGCAGCTCGGGATCGGGAATCTCCGAGATCAGCTGCGCCGCGCCCGAATCCGCGCCGAGGTCGCTCGCTTTCCGACCCCAGAGGCCATGCGCATCCCGCTCACGCGGCAACGAAGGGACCACCGTGTCGCAAACGGCGGTCAGCACGGCGCGCTGCGAGTCGCTGAGCACGAGGCCGGCTTCCTCTCCGGAACCCATCGACCTGGGACTTTACCCGGGACTGGCCGGCTGGCCAGTCCCGGGGAGCCCGCGGGCCCCAGCCGCAACGAGTAGCGCGAGTGCACAGCCCGCCCCCGCGATCGCGAAGGCGGGCCCCGCGCCATGATGCTGCGCGAGCACGCCGATGACCGCAGCTCCCGCGCCGCTGCCGATCGCGCTCGAGGTGGACGACCAGCCGAAGGCCTCGGCGGCGAACCTGGGCGAGGCGAGGTCGAGCAGGACGATCAGCGTGGTCAACACCGGGGTCAGCACCGAGCCGAGGACAAGCAGGACCGCCCCCGCGACCACCAGGCTTTCGACCGGAACCAGGAACGCAAAGCCGACCGCGCTCAGGGCGAGCAGCAGCACGAGCCGGGCTCGGGGAGACGAGGCCCAGGAGCGTGCGCCGTACACGAGCGCGCCGGCGATGCCGCCAACGGAAGTCACGGCGAGCAGGAAGCCCGAGACCGATGGGTGCCCCTCGCCGGCGGCGAGCGCGGGAACACCGATCTCGATCCCGCCGAGCGCGATCCCGAAGAGGAACTCGAGCAAGAGCACCAGGCGCACGCCGTGCACCCGAAGCGGGTCGCCGACACGGCCCCCTGCCGAGACCCTCCTGCCGGAGGGGACCGAGAGCCCGAGCCAGGCCAGGCCGAGACCCGAGATCAGAGCAACGGCTATCAACGCGGCGGAGGGCGAGGCGACTCCGGCGACCACGCCGACCAACAGCGGCCCGGCCAGGATCGAGCCCTCCTGGATCATCCCGATGACGCTGTAGACGGTGGTCCGATCCTCGCCGGCCAGATCCGCCCAGATCAGCCGCTGCGTCTGCGAGACCGGTGGCAGGCCCAGGCCGGCGACCAGCGACACGGCGACCGCCGCGATGCCGGCGAGGTCGGATCGCGCGATCGGGGCCAGGGCGAGCAAGGCGGCCGTATGGCCGAGCGCGATCAGCAGCAGGACGCGCCGGGGCCCGATGCGGTCGATCAACCGACCCTGAATCGGCCGGGCGATCGCGGCGCCGATCACGAAACCGGCGGTCGCAGCTCCCGCCAGCCCGAGCGAGCCGCGGGTCTGCTGGATCAGGAGGATCAGCGCCAGGACGGCGCCGCCCTGACTCAGCTGGGCGAAGAAACCGGCGAGTCCCTGCTCTCTGAACCCCGGTTCAGCGACGAGCGGTCTGTAGCGGGCGAGGTCCGGCAATCGGACTCGCACGCTACTTCCGGCCCGATCAGCGCTTCAGCGGCTTCAGCTTCTTCCTCAGGTGAGGACGAAGTAGTCCCGGTGCACTGCCTCCTCGGAGGCGTGCGGGATCAGCTCGCGGACCCTGTCGGAGCGCAGGCCCTTGATCCGGCGAAGCTCGCCGGCCGAGTAGTTGACGATCCCCTTGCCGATCGTCCGACCATCGGCTGCGACCTCCACGGCGTCCCCCGCCTCGAACTCGCCCTCGACCTCTGTGATGCCGACGGGCAGCAGGCTGCTTCCGCTCTCCCTGAGCACCCGGGCCGCCCCGTCGTCGACGCGCAGCGTGCCGTGGCTCGGCTTCGCGTAGCGAAGCCAGAGCTTGAAGCTCGAGGAGCGCTCACGGTGGGGAGTGAATCGCGTTCCGGTCGGCTCCCCCGCGCCCGCGGCGAGCAGCGTGCCGTCCGCGGTTCCGTCGCAGATCACCGCCGAGATCCCGGAGGCGCCCGCCATCCCGGCGGCAGCGACCTTGCTCCGCATCCCGCCCAGCCCGAAAGGCGAGGTGTGCTCGCCGATCTCATAGGCCGCGAGATCGGACTCGTCCCTCACCTCGCTAACCAGCTCGGCGTCGGGGTTGCGACGCGGATCCTTCGTGTAGAGGCCCGTCTGATCGGTGAGCAGCACCAGCAGCCTGGCCTCGAGCATGATCGCGACCTGGGCCGCGAGGAAGTCGTTGTCGCCGAAGGTGATCTCGTCGGTGGCCGTCGTGTCGTTCTCGTTCACCACCGGGACGACCCGCCAGTCGAGCAGGCGGCTGAGCGTCCGGCGCGCGTTCAGATAGTGGGTGCGCAGCTGCAGGTCGGAGGCGGTGAGCAGCACCTGCGCGGCCTGCACGTCGCCCTTCGCCAGGCGCTCCTCGTAGGCACGGAAGAGGCTGCCCTGCCCGATCGCGGAGGCGGCCTGAAGCTCGTCGATCGCCGAGGGACGACGCCCGAGGTCGAGCACCCGGATCCCCCGCGCGATCGCGCCCGAGGTGATCAGGACGACGTTCTCCCCGCCGGCATGCAACTCCGCGACCTGCGAGCAGACGCGGTCGAGGACGTCGGTCCGGAGCGCTCCCTCCTCCCCGGCCACGATGGAGGAGCCGAGTTTCGCCACCACGGTCATTGGGTTGGTGAGTGTAGGTACGGAAATGTCGGGCCCGCGGGCGTATGCTCGCCAGATGACCGAGCTTCGGACGGTGCGCGTCGCCGCCGCCCAGGCGACTCCGGTGATCCTCGATGCGCCGGCGACCGTCAGCAAGGCGGTCGACCTGATCGCGGAGGCCGCCGCGGACGGCGCCGAGCTCATCGTCCTCCCCGAGACCTTCGTTCCGCTCTATCCATCGGGCATCTGGGCGAAGCAGGCGGCGTCGTTCGAGGGCTTCGACGAGTTCTGGGAGCGACTCTGGTCGAACTCGGTCGAGGTCCCCGGTCCGCTCGTCGACGAGCTGATCGCCGCGTGTCGGAAGCACGGCGTCCATTGCGCGATCGGGGTGAACGAGCGGGAGCTGGAGCGGCCGGGGACCATCTACAACGCGCTGCTGTTGATCGGACCCGACGGCCTGCTGGCGAAGCACCGGAAGCTGATGCCGACCCATCACGAGAGGCTCTTTCACGGGATCGGCGCGGGAGGAGACCTCGAGGCGACCGACACCCCGCTCGGCCGAATCGGCGGACTGATCTGCTGGGAGAACATGATGCCCCTGGCCCGCTACGCCGTCTACCGCACCGGCCCGCAGATCTGGGTCGCCCCGACAGCGGACGACAGCGACGGCTGGCTGGCGACGATGCGCCACATCGCGCTCGAGTCGGGCGCCTATGTGATCTCGGCCCCGCAGTACATCCCCCGGTCGGCGTTCCCCGACGACTTCCCGGTCCCACTCCCAGACCAGGAGGTGTTCGGCCGAGGCGGGGCAGCGATCATCGAACCGGTGGATGCGGAGGTCATCGCGGGCCCGCTCCATGACCGCGAGGGGATCGTCATCGCCGAGTGCGATCTCCGCAACGGCCTGCACGCCAAGCGCTGGTTCGATCCGGTCGGCCATTACAGCCGCGAGGACGTCCTGCTGCGCGAGCTCCGGCTCCCGGCGGATTCCTCGGCGACGCCCGCGGTGACAGCTCAGGACGGATCCAGCTCGAACTCGAGGTCCCCAACCACGACCTCGTCGCCCGGCTCGAAGCCAGCCCGCTGAAGCTCGGCGATCACGCCGATCTCGCGCAGCCGAGCCTCAAGATAATCCAGAGCCTCAGGGTTCTGGAGATCGTGCCGAGCGATGAGCAGCTCGATGCCCCGCCCGGTGACCCTGTACCTGCCGTCTCCCTCGCGGATCACGTCAAAGCCCTCCTCCTCTCCGGGGCGGTAGACGCGGTGCTCGGCCTCGAAGCGCTCGCGCCGCGGCGGTGTGGCCTCCTCGGGTAGCGCCGCGAAGATCGCGCGGGCGAGCTCATCGAGCCCGGCTCCGGTGGCCGCTGAGATCCCCAGGACCTCAGCGGCCGCGCCATGGCGCTCGCGCCAGGGGGCGACTAGTCGATCGGCGTCCTCGGGGGCGAGCAGGTCGATCTTCGAGAGCGCGATGATCTCCCGCAGCTCGTCGAGCGCGGCGCCATAGTCGGCCAGCTCGGCCCGGACGGTGTTGTAGTTGGACTCGGGATCGCCCTCCGCCGGGGCAACCTCGACCAGGTGAACCAGCAGGCGGCAGCGCTCCAGGTGGGCGAGGAACTCGTGGCCGAGGCCGGCGCCTTCCGCGGCGCCATCGATCAGGCCCGGGATGTCGGCGATCACCAGCTGCCGGTCATCGAATTCGATCGTCCCCAGATTCGGCTCGACCGTGGTGAAGGGGTAGTCGGCGACCTTCGGATCGGCACGCGTGAGACGCGCCAGCAGCGAGGACTTGCCCGCGTTGGGCAGCCCGACCAGGCCGACATCGGCCAGCAGCTTGAGGCGGAGCTCGACCTCGCCGGACTCGCCCTCGAGCCCCCGTTCCGCGAATCGCGGCGCCTGGCGTGTCGAGGTCGCGAAGCGCTTGTTCCCGTGTCCCCCCGATCCGCCGCGGGCGACCACGACCCTCCGCCCGTCCTCGAGCAACTCCGTCTCCGACCCGTCCAGGCCGCGAACCACGGTCCCCGGCGGCACCGCGATCACGCGGTCCTCCCCGCGCTCGCCGTGCTGGCGCTTGCCCTTGCCGTGCTCACCGCGCCCGGCGCGGAAGTGGCGGCTTCGGCCCAGGGAGGAGAGGTCGCGGCGCTGCGCATCTGTGACGAGCACCACGTCGCCACCCCGCCCGCCGTCGCCGCCGTCAGGGCCGCCGCGCGGCACGTGCGCCTCGCGCCGGAAGCTGACCACGCCGTTGCCGCCGCGGCCGCCCTCCACGTGGATCTTCGCTCGGTCGAACAGCATGCCTCGAAGGTAGAAGCTCCCCGAGCCCGCGTGGTCCAACCGGTCCGGCTAACCCGCCTCCGGCGCCGGACGCGCCCGCCGGGGAAGCCAGCGCCGCCAGCGACCGGGGGCGGGCGCCTCGGCCTCCCGCGAGGTGAGGTCGAGATAGAGCAGGGTCCGGCCGAGCGCCACATACGGGATCAGCAGGGCGAAGATCAGCGAGCCGATCGCGTTGACCGTGACCGGCGAGAGGTTCAGGAAGATCAGGAAGAACCCGAGCACCGGGCCCGTGACCAGGCCGATCGCCCAGAGCAGGGCGACGACCCGGATGGTCAGCCACCAGTGCCCGCGGACCAGCTCGTGGCTTCGCCGAAACGCGTCACGAATCGAGCGGTTCTCGAACATGATCACCTGCTGGATGAGCTGCCAGGCGACGTAGAAGTAGGCGGCGAACGGGATCCCGATGACCGTGAAGACCATCACGTAGAGCAGGGCGACCGCGAGCAGCTGGCCGAGGACGACTCGCCAGAGCCGGTCGTACATCGCCGCGTAACACGCACGGAGGTCGGTCGCCTCCCCGTCCTCACGAAGGCGCAGGAAGGCAACGACTGCTCCCGAGACGATCGCGTAGCCGACCGGATGGGCCAGGCCGCTGAAGGTTCCGTTGAACTGGAAGTCCAGCCCGAAGAGGTCGAAACGGAACGTGTACTGGTTGTCCCCGTGGACTTCCTGGAACAGGTACTGGCCGAGGTCGATCGCACCGATCACGATCAGCGCACTGAGTCCGATGGGCAGCAGCACCCTCCAGTGTCTGCCGTACAGCTTGCCCGCGGCGCGAAGGAGCTGGCCGATCGCCCAGGGGTGGCGCAGGGTGCTCAGGTCGACCGGCCGCCAGCGGGTCAGGAACGGCGGGACCACAAGCAGCAGCAGTAGGCAGAGCGCCAGGGCGATCGCGCCCAGGGTGTTCTTCGCCTGCAGGTTGATGAACTCCGACACCCCTGCGATCGCTCCGCAGAATGCCGTGGACGCGGCGGGTCCGAGGAGCGTGCCTCCCGGCAGCTTCGGGCTGTCCTGCCGGATGCCCTCCATCCAGGTGAACGGCTCGAGCCATTGCGACTTGGTGACCGGGCCGGTGGGGCCGTTGTTGAACCCCTTCTCCCGCTGGCCCCAGTGACCCAGGTAGCTGAGCCACTGCTGCATGGCTCCCGGGGGAGCGTGCGTCGGAACGATGATCGGCTCCGGCTCGGTGCGCGTCAGCGGCTGGGACGTGTTGTCGCACCCGACCCCCGAGCCGTTCTTCCCGTTCTGGATGTAGATCGCCGAGTCGTAGAAGGTGGCATGCGACCCCGCGGCGGGGTAGACGATCGGATGCGTGCCGTCCTTTCGGACCTTGGTGTCGTCCCAGTCCGCGCGCTCACCTCCGGCATGCTGAAAGAGGGCGATCTGGCTCGGGCCGTCGGCGAGGGCCTGGGCCGGCGTGTCCGCGTCGAAGGAGATCTGCATCCCCTCCCAGTCGCCCTCGTGGACGTCGTTGAACTGGTTGAAGTAGTAGAAGAACCAGTACTGGACGACGAGTCCCGAATGGCCCGTCTCCCTGGCGATGTGCGCATAGGTGATCGGCGGGGCCTTGCCGTCCGATTTGAGGTTCAGGAAGTCCCTGGCGTAGTCGCAACCGGCGTTGAGCGTGTCACCCGGCAGGTCGAGGTAGTAGTCCTCGTTGAGCCCGGCGATATCCGCCTCGGTCGGGGCCGACTTGACGACGACTTCCCGACCGTCGACGTAGTGCACCAATTTCACCCGGGGATTGCCGAGCACCACCTCCACCCAGGTCGGCGGGTTGTATTGCTCCTCGGTCGTGTCGCAGGGGTCGTTGACCGGGTCCTCCTGCGCCCGCAGCTCGAGGATCGGCGCGTACGCCCTGACCAGGTTCTCCTCGTCGGGGGTCGGAGCGACGGCCGCGGCCGCTGACGGGGCGATCAGCGAGACGGACGCGATGGCGGCGAGGCAGATCGCCAACGTTCCGGGCCGGCGCATGGCCAGCCGAACCTAACACGGGCCGCGGCCGACCACGTCAGGGTTTCCCGTGCGCTACTCGCCCTCGATGACGGAGATGGTCCGGCCGCGGCGTCCCCTGGAGAACTGCACGACGCCGGGCCGCGTGGCGAAGATCGTGTGATCGCGACCGATGCCGACGCCGTCGCCGGGGCGGAAGCGGGTGCCGCGCTGGCGGACGATGATCTCGCCGCCGTTCACCGACTGGCCGGCGAAGACCTTGACCCCCAGGTACTTGGGGTTGGAGTCGCGGCCGTTGCGGCTGGAACCCAGTCCCTTCTTATGAGCCATCGCTCGACTCCTCCTTGGCTGCCGTAGATCCGTCGGCGGTCTTTGTGGCCGGCGATCTTGTGCGGGCGGGCTTCCGGGAGAGCATCTTCACGTCGGTGATCTCGAGGCGGGTGAGCTCGGAGCGGTGTCCGGCGCGGCGGCGGTAGCCCTTCTTCGGACGGTACTTGAAGACCCGCACCTTGGGCCCGCGCTCGTGCCCCGCGACCTTGGCCTCGACCTTGACCTTCTCCAGGTCCTTGCCGAGCACCATCTCCTTGTCCTTGAACGCCACCGGACGCAGGTCGACCTTGTCGCCCTCGTCCGCGCTCAGGCGATCGACGAGGAGGGTCGAGCCCTTCTCGACCCGGTACTGCTTGCCGCCTGTCTCGATCACTGCGTAGCTCAACTGTGCCTTTCCTGATTCGGCGGCGGTGTTTGTGGCCGCCGCTGATGATGACTTCCTAGGTCTTTGCACCACCGCCGGCGCGTGAGCGTCGCCTGCCGCCTCTGGAGCCGCGACGCCTACGCCCGCTGGAGGACGAGGATTCTAGCTTCTCCTCGCCGCCGCCATTGCTCGACGCCTGCACCACGTTCCCCTCGCTGTCGAGCAGCGAGGCGGTGGCCGCGGAGCGGCCCACGCTCTCGATCCGGACCATTCGCTGCTCGCCGACGTGGGGGCCGGCGCCGGTCACGCTGACGATGTAGGAGTCGACGCGCGCGACCGCGTCGTCGACGTTGTACATGTGCGGCTCCTCGATCGAGACGAGGACCTCCTCGCCGACCTGGAACGGCAGCGCGCGCTCCTCGATCTCCTCGCGAGCGCCGGTCTCGACGACGTGGAAGGTGTCCAGAGGCAACGCGTCGCCGCCCTCGAAGTGGAACCGCTTGCCGGTCTCCTCCTCGAGGTCGGTGAGCCCCGAATCGGGCTGCAGCAGCTCGGCCGCGACGCGAGGGTTGACCCGGATCAGATAGGCCTCGGGCTTCGGGTCCTCCTCCACCACCTCCTGGAGCTTGCGGACGATCTGGATCGCCACCGTCTCCTCGGACGGGACCACGCCCTCCCCATCACAGGTCGGGCAACGCTTGGTGAGGATCTCGCGGACGCCGTCCGTGACGTTCTGCCGGGTCATCTCGACGAGGCCGAGCGGTGAGACCTCGACCACGTAGGTCTTGGTCCGGTCCTCGTCGAGGGCGGAGCGCAGCGTCTTCAGCACCATGTCGCGGTTCCGTGACCGCGCCATGTCGATGAAGTCGATGACGATGATCCCGCCGATGTCTCGCATCCGCAGCTGGCGGACGACCTCCTCGGCGGCCTCGACGTTCACCTTGGTGATCGTGTCCTCGAGCCGGCCCTTGCCCTTGCCGGTGAAACTGCCGGTGTTGATGTCGATCACCGTCAACGCCTCGGCGTAGTCGATCATCAGGTAGCCGCCTGAGGGAAGATCGACGCGGCGGCTGAGCACCGAGTCGAACGCCTCCTCGACGCCCCACTTCTCGAACAGCGGCTGCTTGTCCTTGTAGAGCTCGACGCGATCGGCGAGCTCGGGGGCGGTGCGCTGGAGGAACTTCGTGACCCGCTCGAACTGCTTGTCGTCGTCGAGGATCGCGCTCTCGAACTCCTCGACCAGCACGTCGCGGACGACCCGGATCGAGAGGTCGGCCTCCTGAAACACCATCTCGCCGGCGCCGGACTTCTCGGCGCGCTCCGTGACCACCTCGTTGAGGCGGTGCAGGTACCCGATCTCACGGACGAAGTCCTCCTTCTTGGCGCCCTGCGCGGCCGTGCGGACGATCACTCCGCCGTCACCGATGTCCACCTTCTCGATCAGCTTGCGAAGTCGCTGCCTCTCGTTGTCGGGCAGACGCTTGGACACGCCGATCCCGCCGCCCTGCGGCATGTAGACGAGGTAGCGCCCGGCGATCGAGAGCTGCATGGACAGCCTGGCGCCCTTCGTCTTCAGCGGATCCTTGACGACCTGGACGATGATCTCCTGGCCGGGCTTGATCAGCTCGTCGATGCGCCGCCCGCGGCCGCGGCCCCGCTTCGGGACGGCCTGGCCACCGGGGAGCACGATCTCGTCGACGTGCAGGAAGCCGTTCCGCTCCAGTCCGATGTCGACAAACGCCGCCTCCATGCCCGGCAGGACGTTGTCGACCTTGCCCTTGTAGATGTTGCCGACGATCGAGCGGCGGCCGCGGCGCTCCACATAGAGCTCGGCGACCTTCCACTCATCGCTGGGGGCCGCCTTCTTGCGCTTCTTCGAGGGCGCTCCCTTGGCCTCGAGCGTCGCGACCCGGGTCTCGCCCCGGTCGACGCTGACGAGGATGTTCTTCTTCATGACTTTCCTTTCTGGCTGAGCCAGCGTGAAACGGGTTGCGCCTGGCGGCGCACCCTCGCATCAACGACCGAGCCGCCGCTCTGCGCGGGGCCTCGGGTCATGGATGTGATCTGGGTCTGCTTTCGGTGGCTCAGCGCAACAGTGGGATAGGCGCCCTGCTGCGTGGAGATGTGTTGAGCCGCGCCTGAGTGTGGATGCTCTGCAGGAGCCCGATCGCGAGGAAGGTGGCAATCACCGAGGAGCCCCCGTATGACATCAGGGGCAGGGTGACGCCGGTCACGGGCATGATGCCGAGAGTCATGCCCACGTTCACAAGGATCTGGAACATGAGCATGGCGACGATGCCGCCCGCGATCAGGGTCCCGAACAAGTTCTTGGAGAGCGTCAGGATGCGCAAGATTCTCCAGATAAGCAGGGCGTATAGGGACAGTACGAACGCTGCTCCCATGAATCCGAAGCGCTCCCCGATGACGGCGAACACGAAGTCCGTGTGCCGCTCGGGGAGGAAGAGGAGCTTGGTCTGGGTCGAGTTGTCGCCGCGTCCGGTCTTCTCGCCGGATCCGATTGCGGTGACGCTCTGGTTGACCTGATAGCTCGCATCGCTCGGATCGTTCGAGGGATGCAGGAATGCTGTGAGCCGGTCCTGCTGGTACCCGTGCAGCGGGCTCGGCAGGCCGGCGGCCGGGGCGATGACCAGGACGAAGCTGACGGCCGCAGCCGCCAGTCCACCGATCACCGCGAAGTGCCTCCAGGGCACCCCGGCGAGGAAAAGAATTGCGATTGTGATGACCACCAGCACGATGCCCGTGCCGAGGTCCGGTTGCAGGAAGACGAGTCCGGCCGGGACCAGGCCGAGCGCCAGGATTCGCATGGTCTGGCGCATCGGGGTGCCACGACGGGTGCGCTCGATCACGAACGCCGCGAGGGCGACGATGAGCAGCAGCTTGGCCAGCTCCGAGGGCTGGAAGCGGAAGTAGGGCAGCTCGATCCAGCGGCGGGAACCGCGGGCGGCGGCTCCGAACATGAGGACGAGGCAGATGGAGGCGATCATCAGCGAGTAAATGCCGACGCGGATCTCGCGGAAGCGCGAGTAGTCGATCTTCGCCACGGCCAGCAGCAGCGCGAGGCCAACCAGCGCGTAGAGCGTCTGCCGGATCGCGAAGTAGAGGGGCTGCCCCTGGACGGCGTCCGGAGTCGCCACGGCGAGGGTGAAGATGCTGAACCCGATCAGGCCGAGGGCGGCGGCCATCAGCCAGGCGTCGAAATAGGCCACGCCGAGGCGCTCGACAACGCGAGTACGGCTGGGTGTCAGCGTGAGGGGTGCAGCTTCCATCAGTAGTGATCGCGCCCCGGACGGGGGCGCGACTCCCCCAAGAGGGTAGAGGTCTGAGGGGATCCCGCTGCCATCACTCTGGCGTCTTGCCGTTTCCGGCGCTGGTCGAGGATGCGCTCGGCGTGATCGGCTTGTGGAAGTACCGCTCGAGGATCCGGGCCGCCACGGGCGCGGCCGTGTCGACGCCGAAGCCGCCCCGCTCGATCGTGACCGCGACCACGATCTGCGGGTTCTTAGCGGGCGCCAGCACGATGTACCAGGACTGGTCGGGCTGGTTCGGGCGCTGGGCCGTTCCGGTCTTGCCCGCGACCGCGACGGGGAAGTTCCCGAAGACCGGATAGGAGGTCCCGCCCGGCTCTGTGGCGGCGCGGGTCAGCCCGGTCATGATCGTGTCCCGGGTGGTTGGCGAGATGTCGATGTGGCGCCGCGGCGCCGGCCGCATCTCCTGGAGGACGCGCCCGGTGACGCTCTCGACGTCGTCGGCGATGTGGGGCCGTACCACCGTGCCGCCGTTGCCGAGGGCGGCGTAGGCAACCGCCATCTGCAGCGGGTCGGCCTCGAGGTCGCCCTGGCCGACGGCAAGGTTGACGTTGTCGCCGGCGCTCCAGGGGCGGTCGGTGACCTTCTCGGCGTAGAGCCGGTTCCGCCATGCGGGGGTGGGGATCAGGCCGTCGACCTCGGAGGGAAGATCGATTCCGGTCCTCTCCCCAAGCCCGTACTGGCGGGCCCAGTCCTGGATCTGGCCGTGCCCCTTGTTCGCCTTGGCCTCGAGACCCAGGTGGTAGAAGTAGATGTCGGAGGAGACCTTGAGGGCGTCGCTCATGTTGAGCGGCCCGTAGATGGCCTTGCCGGCGTTGTGGAGGGTGAGGTTCGCGTCGAGCTTCAGCGATCCGGTGTCGTTGAAGATCGTGTCGGGCTTGATCAGGTGGTCTTGGAGCGCCGCGGTCGCCGTGATCATCTTGAAGGTCGATCCCGTCGGGTAGAGGCCCTGGATCGCGCGGTTCGCGAGCGGCGCGTCGGTCTTCCGCGAAGTGAGCTGCCGGTACTCGCTCTGGCTGATCGGGTGGGTGAAGATCGAGGGGTCGAAGCTCGGCGCTGAGCCCATCGCCAGGATCTCTCCGTTCTGGGCGTTCATGGCGACGAAGGCGCCCGGCAGTCCGAACGACTGCAGGGCCCCCTCCCCGGTCGCCTGCAGGTTCGAGTCGATGGTCAGGCGGACGTCGTCGCCGGGCTCGGCGGGGACGCTGCGCAGCTGACCGGTCGGCCTGCCCAGCGCGTCCACCTGGATGCGATCCGTGCCGGGCCGGCCGCGGAGGTAGCGGTCGTACTCGTATTCGACCCCGGACTGGCCGACCTGGTCGCCGGGGTGGAGCCCCGCGTAGCGCGGCTCCTTGAGCTGCTGGGCGGTGACCTCGCCGACGTTGCCGAAGAGGTGGGCAGCGAGCGTTCCCTGCCGGTAGTCGCGCGTGAACACCCGCTCCACGCTCACCCCGGGGAAGCTCGACTGGTTCTCGCGCAGGTAATAGACCTTGTCGACCGCGAGGCCCTTCTTCAGGATCACCGGGCCGCCCGGTGCCGCCCGGCTGCCGCCCTGCAGGGTCTTGCGAAGCTCCTTCATGTTCATGTCCGTGATCGACGCGAGCTGCTTCAGCTCGCGGGCGCGATCGCGCCCCGGCGGGGGCAGGTCCTGCGGGGTGACCTGGATGGCAAGCTCGGTCCGGTTGTCGACCAGGACCTTGCCGTTCCGATCGAGGATGTCGCCGCGCGGCGCCTGCACGCGGATCTCGCGGATCCGGTTGTCGTTCGCCTGGGTCCGGTACTTGTCGCCCGAGAGCACCTGGACATACCAGAGCCGCAGGAAGAGGACCGAGAAGATCGCGATTGCGAGCCCGGTGATGATGGAGACCCGGAGGGCCAGCGGCGACGTTCGCCTCTCGGGCTCGACCTCATCTCGACGCAGATACATCAAGCTCAACCACTCTCCACGGGTCGCGGTGCCGACGTGCGTCGCGCCGCTCTGCGCTCGTCCACCAGGGCCGAGCGCACCACCAGTCTGACGATCCAGAGGACGGGAATCGCGAGAAGCGCGCCGATCAGGCTCTTGACGAGCGCATCCCGCACCACCAGGAAGCTCACGTTCGCGTCGATGCCGGTCCCGATCTGGATCGCGGCGATCACCACGGCACCGAGCAGGGTGAGCGAGCCGCCGAGCAGCGCGACCGCCGCGCGCGTCGGACGACCGAGCGTCTCGCGGTAGCGGCCGGCGACGTAGCCGACCGACAGCAGGGTCAGCGCGAACGCCCCCATCGTCTCCAGCAGCAGGCAGTCGAGCAGCAGCCCGATCGAGAAGCCGGTCACGGCGCCGGTCAGGCTGCCGCCCAGCATCCCGACCGAGATCACCACCAGCAGCGCGATGTCCGGGCTCGTCCCGAAGACGTCCATCTTCGAGAAGCAGACGACCTGCGCGATCGCGACCAGCGCCCCGAGGACCGCGAGCCTGGCGATGATTCCAGGGGTCAGGATCACCGCTTGCCGCCTCCGGTGTGGATGGTCAGGACCTTGACGAAGTCCATGTTGCGCAGGTCCGCGAAGGGCTCGAGGTGGACTCGCTGATAGGCCTGCTGCTCCTCGACGGTCGCCCTGGTGATCTTGCCGATGGGGATTCCCGGGGGGAAGATCGATCCGAGGTCCCCGGTCGAGAACCCGGCGGTGAGCACCATCTGGCCCTCGGCGATGTGCGAGCCGCGTTCGAGATAGTCGAGCTGGAGGTCGTTGGGGTTGCCGACGTCGGGCTGGACGACGCCGGTCGCGCCGCTCGGCGTGACCCGCGCCGTCACCGCGCTGTCGGCGTCGGTGATCAGCGTGACCTGGGAGTTGTTCGGGGTCGTCTGGGTGACCTTGCCCGCCAATCCCTCGGCCGCGACCACCGGATCGTTGATCCGGACGCCGTCGCTTGAGCCCCTGTCGATGGTGACCGTCGAGTACCAGACGGTCGGCGAGCGGCCGATCACCCGCGCGGTCACCGGATCGCTGCCGTCCGGGACGATCCCGCCGCTGGTGAGCTCGTTGAGCGCCGAGAGCTCCTTCGCCTCGTGCTGCTGGGTCTGCGCCCTCGCCAGCTGGTCCCGCAGGGTCGCGACCTGGTCCTCGAGCTTGGCGCGGTCGCCGCGCGCGTCGAAGGTCTCGCCGAACCAGTTGACGAGGTCGCGGGCGGGCTTCAGCGCGCGGTCGGCGCCGGACTCGATCGGGCTGAAGACCGTCGAGACGACGTCCTGGACGCCGTGAATCGGCCCCCCGTTGCCCTCTCGGTAATAGAGGCTGAGGAGTGTCAGCGAGGCGGCGACGAGCAGCAACAGCACCGCCCGTCGACGGCGCACTTGCTTGCGGTACATGTCTGGCTAGCCCTCACAGCTCACGTCGATTCGGCTCACGGTTGTTTTGGCCCCCCGGCCCGGCCGTCATTGATCGGGTTGCCCCTCGGCCTCGCCTGTGGGGCACCCTCGAGCGACCGGAGAGTAGCGCCTAGCCTCAATAAGACTTGAAACTCTGCGCGCGCGACTGCGCGTGGATCGCCTGCAGCAGGCCGAGGGCCAGGAACGTGCCGAGCACCGACGAGCCGCCGTAGCTGATCAGCGGCAGGGTGATGCCGGTGACCGGCATGAGTCCGAGGTTCATGCCCACGTTGATGATCGCCTGGAAAGCGAGCATCGCCACGATCCCGCCGGCGATGATCACGCCGTAGTAGCTAGTGGCTATTCGCATCACCCGGATCGCGCGCCAGAAGAGCAGGGCGTAGAGGAAGACCACGAAGGCGGCGCCCAGGAAACCGAAGCGCTCCCCGATCACGGCGAAGATGAAGTCCGTGTGGCGCTCCGGCAGGAAGAGGAGCTCGGTCTGCGTCGCATCGTCCCCCCGTCCGGACTTCTCGCCCGACCCGACGGCGATGATCGCCTGGTTCACCTGGTAGCTGCCGTCGCGCGGATCGTTGCTCGGGTGGAGGAACGAGGTGAGCCGGTCCTGCTGGTAGCCCTGCAGGGGGTCGAAGCCGACGGCGGACCCGCCGACGTACGCCGCGCCGCCGATCAGCGCGACCGCCGCGCCGAGAGCCGCGAAGTGCTGCCAGGGAATCCCCGCCACGAACAGGATCGTCAGCGTGATCGCCACGAGGACGATCCCGGTCCCGAGATCCGGCTGCAGGAAGACGAGCCCGGCGGGTAGCAGCCCGAGCCCCAGCAGAGCGATCGTCGTCTGCAGACCGAATGGGCGCCTGATCCGCTCGTAGACGAAGGCCGAGAGCGAGACGCAGAGCAGGACCTTGGCGAGCTCGGAGGGCTGAAACTGGAAGAACGGCAGCTCGATCCAGCGATTCGATCCGCGGATCGCCGTACCGACCAGCAGCACGAACGCGATCGAGCCGACCATGAACGCGTAGATGCTCATTCGCAGCTCGCGCAATCGCGTGTAGTCGATGTGGCTGACCGCGATCATGAGAGCGATCCCGAGGGCCCCGTAGATCGACTGCCGCACGACGAAGTAGAGGGGATCGGCCGCGACCTCATGCCGGCTGGCGGACTCGAGCGTGAAGACGCTGAAGGCGATCAGCCCGACCGAGGCCGCGAGCATGACCCCGTCGAGGTTGCGGAGGTTGAGCACCTCGAGGACGCGGGAGCGCTGCGGAGCGATCGTGAGCGAGGGCTTCGCGGCTTCCATCACTCGACCCCTCCCGCGGAGCCCGCGGCCGAGCCGCTCGCGCCCCCGGCGTTCACGTGGAAGTAGTGCTCGAGGATCGATCGCGCGATCGGCGCGGCGGACTCCACCCCGAAGCCGCCGTGCTCAACGGTGACGGTCACGACGATCTGCGGGTTGTCATACGGCGCGATCACGCTGTACCAGGACTGGTCCTCCTGGCCGGTTCCACGCTCCGCCGTCCCGGTCTTGCCGGCCACCGGGAAGGGGAAGCCGCCCATCACCGGATAGGAGGTGCCGCCCGGCTCCATCGCCGCGCGCTCCAGGCCTCCGAGGATCACGCTCCGTGTCTCCTGGGAGATGCGCAGGTGGCGCCTCGGCGCCGGCTTGATCTTCTCGACGGTCTTGCCGTTCACGCCGACGACCCGGGCGCCCAGGTGCGGCCTCACCAGCGTTCCTCCGTTGGCGAGCGCCGCGTAGGCGCGAGCGAGCTGCAGCGGGGTGACCATGACGTCGCCCTGGCCGACCGCCAGGTTGACGTTGTCCCCCTGGTTCCAGGGCCGGTCGATGTAGGGGTTCTTGTGGCTGCGGTAGACGCGGTTCCGCCAGGCCGGCGTCGGGATCAGGCCTGCGCTCGCGTTGGGGATGTCGATGTCGGGGTTGCGGCCCAGGCCATATTTGAAGGCCCAGTCTTGGATCTGGCCGCCCCTGCCGCTCGCGCTGGCGCGCAGACCGAGGTCGAAGAAGTAGACGTCGGAGGAGACCTGGAGCGCCGTGCCCATGTCGATCGGGCCGTTGGCCGCGCCGCCGGCGTTGTGCACCACGAGCCCGCCGATGTCGAGCGACCCGGTGTCGTTGAAGATCGTGCTCGGCGTGATCAGGCCGTCCTCGAGCGCGGCGGTCGCCGTGATCGGCTTGAACGCCGACCCGGTCGGATAGCCGCCCTGGTCGGCCCGGTCGACGAGCGGATCGCCGGGTCGGTTGCCGAAGGCGTCGTACTGCCCCTTGGTGTGGGGCTCGGTGTAGAAGGACGGGTCGTAGGTCGGGTAGGAGCCCATGCCGAGGATCGCCCCGGAGTGGACGTTCATCGCGACGAAGGCGCCGGGCAGTCCCTTGGCGCGGAGCGCCGATTCGCCGACCGCCTGGAGCCCGGAGTCGAGGGTGAGGCGCAGGTTGTCGCCGGCCCGGGCGGGCCGGTTGCCGAGCGTTCCGCGTGGCCGGCCCAGGGCGTCGACCTGGATCCGCTGGCTGCCGGCGGTGCCGCGCAGGAACTTGTCATAGCTGTACTCGACGCCCGCCTGGCCGATGATGTCCCCGGGCCGCAGCCCCGTGTACTTCCGCTGCTTCAGCTGCCGTGGGCTGATCTGGCCAACCAGCCCGAGGACGTGGGCGGCGAGGGTGCCCTCGGGGTACTTGCGGACGTAGGTCCGTTCCACGTTCACGCCGGGGAAGCTCTCCTTGTTCTCGAGGAAATAGAAGAGCAGCCGGCGGTCGAGGCCCTGCTTCAGCACCACGGGGTAGCCGGCGTACTGCGGCGTCGCTCGAACCCGCTGGCGAATCTCGCGCTGGGAGAGGCCGAGGAGGTCGCCCAGCTGGCGAAGCTCGCGCCTGCGCTCGGTCCGACCCGCCGGCAGGTCCGAGGGGCGCAGCTGGAGGGTCATGACCGTCCGGTTGTCGACCAGGACCTTGCCGTCGCGGTCGAGGATCTCGCCGCGGGGCGGGTGGACGCGGACGTCGAGGACGCCGTGATCCTGCGCCAGGGCCCGGTAGTGCGGTCCGTCGAGGATCTGGAGCGACCAGAGGCGGAGCAGGACCGTCGCGACCGCCGCGACGACGACCGCCCCGAGAAGCGCGATGCGCAGGTTGAGCCGATTGGTCAGCCGCGGCGGGATGTCCTCGGGACGGTCCAGGAGATACATGGCCGCGTCTACCTCTCAGCAGGCGCTCAGTAGCGCCTCCGGACACGGGAGTTCTTGAGCGCCCTCTTGATCGCCTCGAACTCCTCCAGGGCCTGTCCAGATCCCGTTGCCACACAGGTGAGCGGCGACTCCGCGAGCCTGGCCGGCATCTGGCACTCGTCGCTCATCCGATCGGCGAACCCCTGGAGCAGGGCTCCGCCGCCGGCGAGGGTCATGCCCCGTTCCATCAGGTCGCCCGCGAGCTCGGGCGGGGTGCGGTCGAGGGTGTCCCTGACCGCGGCGATGATCTGCTGGATCGGGTCATCGAGCGCCTTGCGCATGTCCTCGGAGTTGAGCTTCACCGCGCGAGGCAGGCCGGAGCCGAGGTCGCGGCCGCGGATCTCGATCTCGATCTCGTGCGCGAGGGGCGTCGCGGAGCCCGCCTCGTGCTTGATGTCCTCCGCCGTCTGGTGACCGATCAGGAGCTGGTGCTCCCGCTTGCAGAAGTTCATGATCGCCTCGTCCATCTCGTCGCCGCCCACGCGGACCGACTGCGAGACGACGATGTCGCCGAGCGAGATGACCGCCACCTCCGTCGTTCCCCCGCCGATGTCGACGACGAGGCTTCCGGTGGGCTCGCTGACCGGCAGGCCGGAGCCGATCGCGGCGGCCATCGGCTCCTCGATCAGATAGGCCTCGCGCGCGCCGGCACCGAGGCAGGCCTCCTCGACCGCTCGCTTCTCGACGCCGGTCACTCCCGAAGGAACGCACACCACGACCCGCGGGTGGGTGAAGCGGCTGTGATTCGCCCGCTTGATGAAGTAGCGAAGCATCGACTCGGTGACCTCGAAGTCGGCGATGACGCCGTCCTTGAGGGGACGCATCGCGTTGATCGTGGATGGCGTCCGCCCCAGCATCTGCTTCGCCTCCGCTCCGACGGCATGGACCTCACCGGTCGCGGTGTCGACGGCGACCACCGATGGCTCGGAGAGCACGATGCCGCGGCCGCGGACGTACACGAGCGTGTTGGCCGTGCCGAGGTCGACGGCCATGTCCCTGGCGGGGCTGATTGTGCTGAGAACGCTCACGAGTGGGGACGAATACCGAAAAGGCCGTCGGAGCCTAGCGGCTCGCCCTAAAACCCCCAAAGTCCGCAAGTTGCGGCTTCCAGCTGAATTGCAGACGGCAGGTTGCGGGAATCCACGGACAGGCCCAGGACTCCGCTCGCGCGCCGCGACTAGCCGTCGCCGACCAACTCCGGTGCGAGACGGAGGAGGAGACCGACGGGGAGACCGATGACGTTGGAGACGTCGCCGCGGACGATGTCCACCAGCGCGGACCCGAGGCCCTGGATCGCGTAGGACCCGGCACGGCCGCGCCACTCGCCGGAGGCGAGGTAGGCATGGAGGAGGGGCTCCTCGAGCACCCGAAACGCCACCGTCGAGACGTCCACGCCCGTGCGGGGCTCCTCACCGCCGGGGCCCACGAGAGCGAGGCCGCCGAGGACGTGGTGCTTCGCCCCCGAAAGGCGCTCGAGGTGCGCGCGGGCCTGCGCCTCGTCCTCCGGCTGGCCGAGGACCTCGCCGTCGATGACGACCTCGGTGTCGCCGGCGATCACCAGCGCGTCCGGACGGTCAGTGGCGACGGCCTCCGCCTTGCGGGTCGCATTCCGGATGACCAGCTCCCGCGGCTCGCCGACGCCCTCCTCCTGCACCTCAGGATCCCGCACCTCGAAATCGAGGCCGAGCGCCTCAAGCAGGGCGCGCCGCTGGGGCGATCGCGAGGCGAGGATCAGAGTTCGGGAAACCAGAGCGAGATCTCGCGCTCCGCGGACTCGGGCGAGTCGGACCCGTGGACGAGATTGAAGGTGACCTCGGTGGCGAACTCGCCGCGGATGGAGCCGGCGTCGGCCTCGAGCGGATTGGTCGCACCGATCAGCTGGCGCGCCGCCGCCACCGCGCTCTCTCCCTCCAGCACCAGCGCAACCAGTGGACCGCCGGTGATGAACGAGACGAGCTCGCCGAAGAACGGCTTCTCGGCGTGCTCCTCATAGTGGGTGTTCGCTAGCTCCTCCTCGGTCTGCATCAGCTTCATCGCGACCAGCTTCAGGCCCTTGCGCTCGAAGCGCGCGACGACCTCACCGGTGAGGCCGCGCTCGAAGGCGTCGGGCTTGACGAGGATGAGGGTGCGTTCCTGTGCCACGGCGGCGGGAAATTACAGGGCGTTGCCACTTAATGCCCCCCCGTTGGGTGCCGAGGGTGGCAAGACCAGCTCTGGAGCGCGAGCGCCTAGCGGGAAGAACGGCTGGAGCGGCTCGGCCGCTCCTCGCGAGCCGCAACCGTGGTCCGGGGCTGGCGGCGCGTCGGGCCGTCGCTTCTCTCGCTCCGGTCGGTTCTCTCGCTTCGTTCGACTCTCTCGCTCCGGTCGCTTCGTTCGCTTCTCTCGCTCCTGGCCGTGCGCTGCGCGGCGGCTCGGGCCGTGCGTTGGCGGTCGGTGCGCCGCGGCTCGCGGGCGGGCCGCTCCTTGCGCACCTCGGTCTCGCAGTAGGGGCAGATCCCCCACTTCGGATCCAGGGGCTTGTTGCACTTGCGGCAGGGATTGCGCAGGCGCCGCTCGCAGTTCGGGCAGCGCAGGTAGCTGCGCTCGATCGGGTACTCGCAGTGCGGACAGGAGTTCTCGATCCGCTGGCGCAGCTCCAGCTCGGCCGCACGCAGCTCGAGCTCACGTTCCTCGCGGTCCTCCAGAAACTCCGGCGGCCGCAGGATCGTGTACACGATCGTGCCCAGGAAGGGGAAGATCGACGCCGCCGTCGCGCAGGCGATCAGAACCGGATCCTCGATCCGCCGCCGGGCGTCGAGATAGGTCCACCAGATCAGCGCCAGGTAGACGACGATCAGGAAGAGGATCAGCAGGTTTACGGCGAGGCCGAACCCGCCATCTAGGCCGAAGAGTGCGAGAGGCATGGGCTGAGGAGGGGCGAGTGTACGTACTTCCTTGCGGGTGCGTGTAACCCTGCCTGCGGGCGGGAGTCGGGGCTTTCAGGCCATTTACAGGAAGAGCAGCCCGAAAACGTAACCGAGCGCGAAGAAGATCAGGATCACCACCGCGACGACCACGGCGACGAGTCCCATCATCGTCAGGAGCTCTGAGCGGGCCTCTCTGTCCATATCGACGACAGAAGGTAGTGGCTGCCGGCGGCCAACGCGACCCCCTTGCGCTCTCCGGCAAGTTCCCGTGCCCGCTCCCAGGCGACGATCGGATCGGGGATCGCCTCGGCTTCGACCCCGGCCTTCTCGCAGAGCGCCGCGATCTCCAGGGCGGCTCTGGAGCGCCCGCCCGGCCGCCCTGAGCCCTCGATCCGCTCCGGCGGGATCTCCGTGCATACGAACCGAGAAACGGCGTGCGCCAGGGCGTTGACGATCCCAGGCGCGTCCTTGCCCTCCAGGATGGCGAGGCAGCACACCACATCCAAATCGTCGGCGAGTTCGGGCAACGCCTCGGCAAGGGCGCGGGCCCCATCGGCGTTGTGGGCTGCATCGAAGATGGTGGGCGGATCGCCGGAGACAGCCTGGGCGCGTCCCTTGATCTCGATGGCGTGCGGTTGCGCCGTCCAGCGCGTGACGGTCCCATCGTCGAAGTCTTCGCCGAGCACCATCCGGGCGGCGAGGGCTGCAAGGGCGAGATTCCGACGCTGGTAGCCGTGAACGACCTCGAGGCCGTCACGGCGGACGTGGAAATTGTCGGCCCGGGCGTCCAGCGCGTGACGCTCCTCGACGAATCCCTTGACCACGGCTTCGACTTCCGGCGGAAGCATCTGCGGCGCCACCAGCGCCGTGTGGTCCCGAAGCACCGCCACCTTCTCCGCTGCGATCTCCTCGAGGGTCTCCCCCAGCCACTCGGTGTGGTCGTAGCCGACCGAGGTGAGCACAGTGAGCTTCGACGGGATCACGTTGGTGGCATCCAGGCGGCCGCCGAGCCCGGCCTCGATGACCGCGTACTGGACGCGGGCGGCGGCGAAGGCCAGGAAGGCCGCAGCCGTGAGGAGCTCGAACTGGGTCACTGGCCCCTCGTCGCCCGCGGCACGGTCTGCCGCCGCGGCGGCTTCCTCGGCCCGCCCCAGCGCTCCTGCCAAGAGCTCCTCCGAGATCGGCTCGCCGCGGATCAGGACCCGCTCGCGCCATGAGCTGATGTGCGGCGAGACGTAGGCGCCGGTCGTGACCCCGTGCGCCTCGATCAGCGCGGCGGTCATCCGCGTCACCGACGTCTTGCCATTGGTGCCGACGACGTGGATCGAGGCGAACCGGTTCTGCGGCAACCCGAGCAGCAGGCAGAGCCGCCGCATCCGCTCGAGTCCGAGCTTCCAGCCCAGGACCTCGCGGCGATGGAGGATCTCTTCGGCCCGGCTCGCGATCAGCCCGTGAGGTCGGCGGACGGCATCAGCCCCCCAGTTCCTCGAGCTCGGCCCGGTAGGCGGCGAGTTTCTCGCGCTCCGCATCGACGACGTCGGCGGGGGCCTTCGCGACGAACCCCTCGTTGGAGAGCTTGCCCTCCCCCCGCTTCACCTCCCCGCGGAGCTTCTCCCGCCGCTCCTCGATGCGGGCGGCCACGGCCTCGGGGTCGATTCCCTCGGTCTCGAGCAGCTCGACCCCGGCGACGCTGGCGATCGGCTCTCCGCCGTCCTCGGAGAACTCGACCTTGGCGAGACGGGAGACGAGCTCGTGCGGACGTCCGTCGTCGGTGCGGGCCGCGAGCACCTGCTTGACGGGAATGCCGGCGAGCTGGCGCCAGCGCCGCAGGGCCCGGGTCAGCGCGATCGCCTGCCCGATCTCGCCCTCCGCGGACTGGTCGATCAGGCCCTCGTCGAGCTCGGGAAACGGATGGATGACCAGCGCCTCGGCGCTCGGGCTCGGCAGGTAGGAGTAGATCTCCTCGGTGACGAACGGCATGATCGGATGCGCGAGCGCCAGCACCTGCTCGAGAGCCCAAAGCAGCGTCGCCGAAGCGTCCTCGTCGCCGTCGTACAGCCGCGGCTTGACGATCTCCAGGTACCAGTCGCAGAGCTCCGACCAGAAGAACTCGTAGAGATCGAGCGCGGCGTGTGAGAAGTCGTACTCCTCGATCGACTCGCTGACCGACCGCACCGCCCGCTGCAGCCGCGAGGCGATCCAGCGGTCCTCGACGCGACCGGATCGCGGGCCCGGCTCGACATCGTCGCGCGCCTCCATCAGCACCAGGCGCGAGGCGTTCCACATCTTGTTGGCGAGGTCGCGTCCCTGCTGGACGCGCGCCTGCGAGAAGCGCACGTCCTGGGTCGAGGTCATCGCGAGCAGCCCGAAGCGCAGCGCGTCCGCCCCGTGCTCGTCGATCTCGTCCAGCGGATCGATTCCCGTGCCGAGGGACTTGCTCATCCGCCGGCCGTCCGGAGCCTGGATCACCGAGTGCACGTAGACGTCCTCGAACGGCACCTGCTCGGTGAACTCGAGGGAGGTCATGATCATTCGGGCGACCCAGAGCGAGATGATGTCGCGCGCCGTCACCAGCACGTCGGTCGGGAAGAACGCCTTGAACTCGGGGGTGTTGGTGTCGGGCCAGCCCAGGGTCGCGAACGGCCAGAGCGCGGAGCTGAACCAGGTGTCGAGCACATCCGGGTCCTGCTCCCAGCCGTCCCCGCCGGGCGGCTCCTCGCCCACATAGGTCTCGTCGCCGCGGTACCAGACCGGCAGCCGATGGCCCCACCAGAGCTGGCGGGAGAGGGTCCAGGGCGGGATGTTCTCCATCCCGTGCAGGTACTGGCGGAGGGCGCCGTCGGGAGTGATCCGGACCCGGCCCTCCTTGACCGCCTTGACCGCCGGCTTAGCCAGCTCGTACATGCGGCAGAACCATTGCAGCGAGATCAGCGGCTCGATCCGCTCCCCGGAGCGATGGGAGAACGGGACCGAGTGCGTGTAGGGCTCCTCGCCGCGCAGCAGCCCCTTGTCGCGGAGCTCCTCCACCACCGCCTTCTGCGCCTCGGCCGTCGTCACCCCCACGAAGCGGTCCGGCGCCGGGGGGATGAGCCGGCCGTCCTCGCCGATCACCACGATCTCCTCGAGGCCGTGGCGGCGTCCGATCTCGAAGTCGTTCGGGTCGTGACCCGGCGTGATCTTCAGCGCCCCGGTGCCGAACTCGGGGTCGACGTGCTCGTCTGCGATCACGGGGATCGGGCGCTCGAGGAGCGGCAGAATCGCGTGCTCGCCGACAACGTCGCGATAGCGCTCGTCGTTCGGGTCCACCGCGACGGCGGTATCGGCCAGCATCGTCTCGGGCCGGACCGTCGCCACCACCAATTCGCCTCCGCTCTCGAGCGGATAGGCGATCTCATAGAGCGTGTCGGTGACCTCCCGGTTCTCGAGCTCGAGATCCGAGATCGCGGAGCGGAGTCCCGGGTCCCAGTTGACCATGTAGTTGTCGCGGTAGATGTAGCCCTTCTCGTACAGGTCGACGAAGACCTTGTAGACCGCCCGGACGTAGTCCTCGTCGAGCGTGAAGCGCTCGCGCTCGTAGTCGCAGGAGGCGCCGAGCCGCTGGTACTGCTCGACGATCGTCGACCCGTACTGCTCCTTCCACTCCCAGACGCGCTCCGTGAACCTCTCGCGGCCGAGCTCCTCGCGGGAGGTGCCCTGTGACGCCAGCTGCTTCTCGACCACCGCCTGCGTCGCAATCCCCGCGTGGTCCGTCCCGAGGATCCAGAGCGTGTTCCGTCCCCGCATCCGGTTGAGGCGGATCAGCGCGTCCTGAATCGACCCGTTGAGCG
Source organism: Solirubrobacterales bacterium (assembly GCA_035456265.1). Lineage (GTDB taxonomy): Bacteria > Actinomycetota > Thermoleophilia > Solirubrobacterales > 70-9 > DASUPK01. Next base: position 65,244 of record DATIDP010000033.1, read on the forward strand.
CGTGCCCCATGTGGAGGGCGCCCGTGACGTTGGGCGGCGGGATCGCGATGGAGTAGTTCTGCGCGGGGGTCCCCTCCGCGGGCGGGTGGAACCAGCCGCCCTCGATCCAGCGCTGAAAGACGCGCTGCTCGATCGCGCCGGGATCCCAGCGCGTCGTCTCCTCGAGGGTCTGACGGCGCTCCGCGTCCATGCGCCGATTATTCACGCTCGCGCCGGCCAACCGGCGGGCCGATCCGGGTCAGGAAGAGCCGGGATCCGACTCGAGCGATTCGAGCACGCCGAGGATCTCGCCCACCCGGCAGACGAGCAGGCGCTCCTCGTCGATCTCAACCCAGACGCCGGCTGAGGACGGGAACACGACGTGGTCTCCAGGCTGCACCGGCATGTCGACACCGGCGCTCTCCCACCAGTCGAGGCCCGGCCCGACGGCCAGAACGATCCCTTGCTGGGGCGGCGGCTCGTCGATCCCCTGGGGCACGACCAGGCCGGAGCGGCGCATGCGGTCCTGGTCCAGCTCCTTGAGGACCACCTGGTCGAACAGGGGCCGCAGCTGGTGCCTCACCGCCTCGACTGGCTCGCGGGACGATCGCGTGCTCATGAACAGCAGGATAAGAGGTAGCTTCGCATTGCCGCCGAAAGACGATGAGCCCGCCACCGACTCAGTACGCGAAGTCAGGCGAGACCTCGATCGCCTATCAGGTCGTGGGCGATGGGCCGATCGACCTGGTCCTGGTGCTCGGCTTCGCCACCCACATCGAGCTTCAGTGGGAGGGTGCTCCGTTCGCCCGCTTCTGCGAGCGGCTCGGCAGCTTCTCGCGTCTGATCATCTTCGACAAGCGCGGCACCGGGCTCTCGGACCCGGTGCCCGAGGTCCCGACACTGGAGCAGCGGATCGACGACGTGCGTGCGGTGATGGACGCAGCGAGCTCGGACCGGGCGGCCCTCTTCGGCGTCTCGGAGGGCGGCCCGACGAGCGTCATGTTCGCGGCCGCCCATCCCGAGCGGGCCACGGCCCTGGTGCTCCACGGCGCCATGGCGCGAACCACCGAGGCCCCCGACTATCCCTGGGCCACGCCCGCGGAGGCGCTGCGGGAGTCGGCGGCCGAGTTCATCGCGCCCAATTGGGGACGGGATCCCGAGGGCATGGTGGAGCTCTTCGCCCCGAGCTTCGCGGGTGATCCTCGGACGCTCGAGATGCTCGCGCGCCTGGAGCGCAACGCCGCCAGCCCGGCGATGGTCCAGCAGATCTTCGAGATGTTCCTGGGGACGGACGTGCGCGACATCCTGCCCACCATCCACGTCCCCACGCTCGTCACCCACAGGCGCGGCGACCGAGTGGTCAACTGGCGCGCCGGCAGGGACCTCGCAAGAAGGATCGAGGGCTCCAAGTACGTGGAGCTCGAAGGGATCGACCATCTGCCCTGGGCGGGTGACTCGGAAGCGGTGATCGGCGAGGTCCAGGAGTTCCTGACCGGGGCCCGGTCGGCGGCCGAGCCGGACCGCGTGCTGGCGACCGTGATGTTCACCGACATCTGTGGCTCCACGGAGCGAGCGGCCGAGCTTGGCGATACTCATTGGCGCGACCTGCTCGAGGCGCATCAGACGGCCGTGCGCCGGGACCTGGACCGCTTCCGGGGACGCGAGGTGAAGACGATGGGCGACGGCTCGCTCGCCACCTTCGACGGCCCCGCCCGGGCGATTCAGTGCGGCCGTGCCATCGCGCGGACGGCTCGGTCCCTGGGCCTCGAGGAGCGCATCGGGATCCACTCGGGTGAGGTCGAGGTGATGGACGACGACGTCGGCGGGATCGCGGTCCACATCGCGGCCCGGGTCGGAGCTCTCGCCGGAGCCGGTGAGGTACTGGTCACGAGCACGGTGAAGGACCTCGTCACCGGCTCGGGCATCGAGTTCGAGGACCGCGGCACAAAGCAGCTCAGGGGTGTCCCCGACGAATGGCGGCTGTTCGCCGCGACGTCGTAGGCGCCGGTCACCGCTAGTCGGAGAGACCGGCCGCTGCGAGGCCCTCCGCCCGATCGGTGTACTCGACCATCCGCTCGGCTCTGCCGTCCCGCATCGTGATCACGTGTGCGAGCTCCATCTCCATCGGCATTCGGCTGCCGGCTCCGTGGCCGCTGAAGCGGACCCAGAGGAACACCATGTCGCCCTTTCCCCGGGCCTCCAGCGGCTCCACCCGCAGGTCCGGGTACGCATCGAACCAGCTCGCGAACTGGCTCCTGATCGCATCGAGGCCACGATGAACCGCCGTGTCGGGGTCCTCCCGGGAGGCGTGGAACTCGGCGTCCTCATGCCAGAACCACAGCTCCGGCCTGGACTCGCCTGCGTTGAACCGGGCATAGCCCTCGAGCACGAGTTCGACGTTCGTCGACGACATTGGGGGCTAGGCGGCAACCCCGGCGGCTTCGAGCGCTGCCTCCCAGGAGAAGTAGATGTCCACCCGGGCGACCACCTCATCACGGATCTCCGCCACGTAGCCGATCGGCGCTTCAATCCGATCGCCGGTCCCCACGATCCGGCCGAGCTGGTAGAGCAGGACGACGACCCTCGCCTCGTCGACATCGACCACCCGCTCGAGTCGCAGCTGGTACTCGTCGAAGAGCTGCGTCCAGTGGGCCGCAAGGCGCCGGATGCCGTCGTGGCCGCGGTAGAGCCGGTCCTCCAACCAATCCGGCGGCGCCCACCATTCGATTTCGGGATCGAGGTACGGCAGTGCGCCCTCCACGCCCGCGCCATTGAACGCCTCAATGGCGTTGAGCAGCGGAACGGCCCTCTCCTCCGGCATCGCACGATCAGTATCGCGGCTCCGAACCGGGGCGGGAAGGGTTTGGCGTGGCCGCGCGTCTATGCCGTCTGCTCGCCGAGCGCCGGGTCCTCGAGCACGATCTCGTGCTCGCCGGTGGCGTCGGTCACCAGCATCGGCCGCTGGCCCTTGTCGATCGTCTCCTTCGTGACTACGCACTTCTGGACGTCGCCGCGAGAGGGCAGCTCGAACTGCACGTCGAGCAGCGTCTCCTCGAGGATCGAGCGCAGGCCGCGGGCGCCGGTCTCACGCTCGAGCGCCTTGTCGGCGATCGCCCCGAGCGAATCGGGCGCGAAGACCAGGTCGATGTCGTCGAACTGGAAGAAGCGCTTGAACTGACGGACGAGAGCGTTGCGGGGCTCGGTGAGGATGGTGATCAGGTCGTCGCGGGTGAGCTGATGGATCGCGGCCACGACCGGGAGGCGGCCGATGAACTCCGGGATCAGGCCGTACTCCATGAGGTCCTCGGGGAGGACCTGCTCGAAGTACTCGCCGGTGTCCTTGTCGGCGGCCGACGTCACCTCGGCGCCGAAGCCGACGCCGTGATTGCCGATCCGCTTCTCGATCACGCGGTCGAGCTCGCCGAACGAGCCGCCGCAGACGAAGAGGATGTTCGAGGTGTCGATCGTCAGGAACTCCTGGTGCGGATGCTTGCGGCCGCCCTGGGGCGGCACCGAGGCGGTCGTGCCCTCGAGGATCTTGAGGAGCGCCTGCTGCACGCCCTCCCCCGAGACGTCACGCGTGATCGACGGGTTGTCGGCCTTGCGCGCGATCTTGTCGATCTCGTCGATGTAGATGATCCCCGTCTCGGCCTTCTTCACATCGAAGTCGGAGGCCTGGATCAGCTTGAGGAGGATGTTCTCTACGTCCTCGCCGACGTAGCCGGCCTCGGTCAGGGCCGTGGCATCCGCGATCGCGAAGGGGACGTTGAGGATCTTCGCCAGGGTCTGGGCGAGCAGGGTCTTGCCGCAGCCGGTGGGGCCGAGCAGCAGGATGTTCGACTTCT
>DATIDP010000034.1:0-14092 GCA_035456265.1 Solirubrobacterales bacterium
GAGGACGACGCATTGGGAAACGTACGGGCTCTGCTTGATCTCGGCCTCGAGGTTCGCGGGGGTGATGTTCTTGCCGCCCGCGGTGATGATGATGTCCTTCTTGCGGCCGGTGATCGAGAGGTAGCCGTCCGCGTCGAGCTCGCCGATGTCGCCGGTGTGCAGCCAGCCGTCCTCCAGCGTCTCGCGGGTCGCCTCCTCGTTCTTGTAATAGCCCTGGAAGACGTTCGGGCCCCGAACCAGGATCTCGCCGTCTTCGGCGATCCTGATCTCGCAGCCGGCGAAGGCACGGCCGACCTTGCCGAACTTGAAGGCGTCCGGCCTGGCGACCGTCGCGGCGGTCGACGTCTCCGTCATGCCCCAGCCCTCGAGCACCAGGACGCCGGCGGCGTCGAAGAAGCGCAGGATCTCGGGGTTGATCGGCGCCGCACCCGTCACGCAGTTCTTGATCTTGCCGCCGAACAGCCCCCGGATCTTCGAGAGGACCTGCTTGTCGGCGATCTCGTACTGCTTGCGGAGGAGCCAGCCCACCGGCTTGCCGGCGCGCTCCCTCTCGCGGACCTTCTCGCCGACGCCGATCGCCCAGTTGAAGACCAGCTTCTTGAGGCCGCCGGACTTCTCCACCTCGCTGGTCGCGGCGGTGTAGATCTTCTCGAAGATCCGCGGCACCGACGGGAAGTAGTCGGGCTTCACCTCGGCGAGGTTGGGAATGATCTTCAGCGGATCCCGCTCCCAGTAGGCGATGTTGCCGCCGAGGTCGAAACTCAGGAACTGGATCAGGAGCGCGAAGGAGTGGGCGAGGGGAAGGAAGAGGTAGGTCGTCGTGTTGCGGTCGAGGACACTCTCGTCGAGCGCCATCGTGACCATCGAGCGGTAGTTGCCGTGCGAGATCACGCAGCCCTTCGGCGGGCCGGTAGTGCCCGAGGTGTAGATGAAGGTGCAGATGTCGTCCGGAGTGACCGACTGCCAGCGCTGCTCCCACTCGGAGTCCGAGCGGCCGCTGCCCGCCTCGATCAGCTCGTCCATCGAGACGGCGTTGCCGCCGGAGCCGTCCATGCGGATCACCTGCTCGAGCTTGGGAGCGCGGTCGCGGATCTGCTCGATCTTCGCGAGCTGCTCGTCGTCCTCGACGATGACCGCCCTCGCGTCGGAGTTCTCGAGCACGTACTGGCACTCGTCCGGCGAATTCGTCTGGTAGATCGGGACGACGACGGCCCCGACGCTGAGGGCGGCGAAGTCGAAGTAGGTCCACTCGGGACGCGTGTTGGCGAGGATCGAGACCTTGTCGCCCTTCTCGATCCCGAGCTCGATCAGCCCGAGCGCAAGACGGCGGACGATCTCACCGACCTCGCGATAGGTCTTGGAGACCCACTGGCCGGAGGAATCCTTGTAGGTGACGGCGGGGAGATCCGCGTGGCGCTCAGCCGCGCGCGGCGCCAGGTCCGCGACGGTCTTGCTGTTGGTGCCCGACTCGGCCGCGGTGCCGCTGGGGGCGACTGTCGCTGTCTCCACTTCTCCTGTCTTCCGTGATCGTGGCGGCCGCCGACGGCGGCCCTTGGATGGAGTCTATTAGGAGGCTGGCTGAGCAGCCAGGAAAAGCGAGGCTTCTAGGCGGTTGCCTTGTTGCCCTGCGCCTGGAACGCCCGGAGAGAGGACTCGAAGAGGGTCTTGTCGATCCGACCCTTGAGGACCGGCACATTCATCTCGATGCACTTGGTGAGCACATCGCGACGCTTCATGTGCATCTCCTCGGCGAGCTCGGTGGGCGTCAGGTGAACGGACATCTAGGCCACTCCTCTCCTCGTTCCGATTCGGCCGCGTGTCTGCAAGGAAGGCATGTATACCGCGTCACGACGACGTGTCAATTGTTTTTCCGGAACGAGCGGGGATTTTCCGGCTAGATCGGGTTCGGCACGTCGATGAAATCGTGCTCGATCCCGAAACGCTCGGCGACGAGCTCCCCGAGCCGGCGGATGCCGAACGTCTCCGTCGCGTAGTGGCCCCCGGCGAGGAAGTGGACGCCGTACTCGCGGGCCTCGCCCATCACGGGCTCGCTGGGCTCGCCGGTGACCAGGGCGTCCAGCCCGAGCGGGCCGGCCTCGTGCACCGCGAAGCCCCCCGCACCCGTGACGATCCCCACCGTCGAGATCCGGTCCGGGCCCGAGTCGAAGACGAGTGGCTCCTGGCCGACGGCCTCCGCCAGGCGACGACGCAGCTCGTCGAGGCCGATCGGTTCGCTCGCCCTGCCGATCAGGCCGACGGCCGACCCCTTCGCCTCCCCGAAGGGCCGCTCGTCCGCCTCCAGGTCGAGCGCGTCGCGGAGCAGCGCGTTGTTGCCGATCTCCGCGTGGGCGTCGAGAGGAAGGTGGTACGCCGCGAGCGATACGTCCGAGCAGAGCAGCGCACGCAGGCGCGCGGCCATCGGCACGGACAGCGCCGAGAGCTCGTCGCCCCAGAGCAGGCCGTGGTGGGTGAGAACGAGCTCGGCACCAGCCTCGATGCCCCGCTCGAGAGTCTCCAGGTTCGCGCTCACCCCCGTGGCGACCTTCGTGACCTCGGTACCCCCCGGTACCTGAAGGCCGTTCGGCCCGTAGTCGTCGAACGACCCGCAGTCGAGCAGGTCGTCGCAGTAGCCCAGGATCTCGTCTCGATCCGCCATTCCCCAGCACATCTACCATGCCCAGCCCCATGAACGACGATCAACCGCGCAGACGCCCCCGCCTCATCGGGCTGCTGGTGCTGGCGCTCTGCGTCGGCCTGCTGGGCTTCGCGATCGTCAGCCTCTCCGTCGGCAGCGGCGGTGAGAAGAGCGACGTCAGGATCACCGGAGCCGAGGAGGTGCAGAGTCTCGTCGGGGGGATTCCCCAGGATGGCGCCAGGCTGGGCTCCCCAGATGCGCCAGTGACGATCCAGGTCTTCAACGACCTCTCCTGCGACCCCTGCTCGGACTGGAACAAGGACGTGATCGTGCCGCTGATCCAGGGACCGGTCCGAAGCGGCGATGTCCAGCTCGTCTACCACAACTTCCCCATGACCGAGTCAGGGTTCTTCCTCGGCGCCTATGGGGCGGTCGCCGCCGCCAAGCAGGACTACGAGTGGCAGTTCATCCAGCTCTTCTTCTTCAACCAGGAGGAGGCGAAGAAGCAGGGCGCCGATCAGGACTTCCTCGATGCCATCGCGCGCGGCGTCGGAGTAGTGAACTTCAACGTCGAGCAGTGGCAACGCGACATGAAGGACTCCGACATCCAGGACACGCTCGACGCAGACGAAAAGCTCAGCGCCGAGCGCCGGCTCCCGGCGGAGCCGGCTGTGGTGGTCGGAGGCCCGAACGGGACCGAGCAGCTGATCGAGTCACCCTCGCTCGCGGAGGTCCAGGCCGCGATCGCCCAGGTCGACTGAGCGACTGGCGTCGAGGTGACGCGCAAGCGCGCCCTGATTGCATCGGCCGTCGCCTCGCTCGCGATCGGCGCGGTGCTCGTCGTGCTCGACAGCCGGATGATGGACGCTGGAGGCCCCGGGATCGTGGGCTTCGAGTTCGCCGGAAGCGAGGAGCGGGCCGCCGAGATCCTGGCCGACTGGGGCGATCAGGGGACCGACGCGGCGAAGGCCTCGCTGTGGATCGACTACGCATACATCCTCGCCTACGGCACCTTTCTGGTCCTGGCCGCATCGGCGACGCGGGACCTCGCCCGGAGGCGCGGCTGGCGGCGAATGACCGCCTTCGGAGCGGCTGCAATCGGTTTCGCGGTCGCGGGAGCGGCCTTCGACGCGATCGAGGACGTCGGCCTGTTGCTCGCGGTCAACGAGAACGGGGGGGACTTCGCACCCCGCTTGAGCCAGATCTGCGCCTCACTCAAGTTCGCACTGCTCGCGGTGACGATCGCGTACCTGCTCGCCGGCCTGCTCCTGCGGCTTCGCGCTCGACGCGCCTGAGGAGCGGGGGTATTCTTGCGGCGGGTGTCCGGATGAGAGCGAGCGATCAGAGGAGGGTGAGCTCGGTCGCTGGTGTGCGCCTCGAACCGGGGCGGCACCGCTCCCCGGAAGACGGGGTGTGCGTCGTCGAACTTGCCTCCATGATCGGCGGCGAGCGGTTCACCGACCGTCCCGGCTGCGTCTGCCCCGTCATCGGGTCGTTTCTGCGGAGCTGGAACGATGGAGTGGGTTACGCCGATCGGCAGCGCCTCGAGCCATACGCCTCTCTCGTCGTCGGAACCGGCGGATACCGCAGGATCAGCCGGATCCGGCGGGACATCTGCCTGAGCTACGGAGGCGCCGACCTCGACCGGGGCCCGCTGCGCCGTGCGCTCGCCCGGCTCCGCATGCGGGCCCGGATCGCCTGGACGGTCGGGATCTTCCCGTCGATCTGGCTCAGGGAGGGCGCCGGCGCCTACGCCGCCCGGGTCTGCTTCACGCGCGGCGCAGTCGGCGACGCCTTTGCCCTGCTCGACCGGCTGATCGCCGTCGGTTCGTCGACTTCGCCCGAGCGGCCGAGCTCAAACGGCAACGGTGACGGCAACGGGAACGGGCACCGCGCGGACCTTGCGATCCGAGCGACGATCATCGCCCGCGAGCGAGCTAGAACCCGCGCCGCTCGCGAATCCGGTTCACGGAACGGCGCAGCTGGGGATCGCCGCCGCGATCGGCGAGCTGAGCGGCAACGCGCAGGTTCCTGAAGAGAAAGAGCGCGGCGAGCGCGCCGACGACGACGGTTACGGCCGCGATCTGTCGTGGCGAAATGGTCGCCACCACGACGAAGAACCCGTAGAGCACTACCGTGGCGATCGCGATGAGCCAGAAGGACAACCGCAGGCGGCGGATCACTCCCATGAGACGGGATCCAGCCTACTTCACGCCCGGCCTGGCGCGGGCCGCCCAGAGCATGCCGCCGGGGTGGAGCGGGTCCGCTCTCGGTTAGGTGTCGATCGGACCCTCTAATCTCCCCCGGGACCGGGGGAGGGTTAGAAACACGTGGAGGCCTGATGGACTGGCCCGTGAGCAGAGCCAACCGACGCCATGCCCGGTGGCCGATCGCCGCCGCGCTCACCCTCGCCGCCATCGCGGCCCTGTGCGCCGCCCGGCCCGCCGGCGCCGCCGTGACGCTCGGCCAGCTGGCGCCCACGTCTCCCACGCCCGAGTGCTCTTCCAACGCCGACTACCTGCAGCCCAGCATCACGGGCGGGAACCTCTACATCGCCCGGCAGGCGGGCACGATCACGTCGTGGTCGACGCGGTCCTCCGGCGCCGGTGCGACCTACGTCTTCAAGGTCCTCCGCAGGACGAGCGACCCCGACATCTTCCGGGTGATCGCGCACGCGCCGGCGCATGAGCTCACCTCGGGTGTCAACACGGTGCCCGTGAACATCGCGGTTCGCTCCGGGGACATGATCGGCTTGAACGAGAGCGGCGGCCTCAACTCCTGCACCTTCTCGCAGCTCGGCGACGGTGTCCTCACCCGAGGCGGCAGTCTCTCCGATGGCGCCTCCGGGCAATTCGGCCCCCAGAACGACGTGCGGCTCAACCTCTCGGCCGTGCTCGTGCCCTCCAATGCCTTCACCATCAGCTCCATCACGCGGAACCGCAAGCAGGGAACCGCCACCGTCCTGGTCAACGTGTCAAATCCCGGCATGCTGACGATCTCGGGCAGGGGCCTGAAGAAGCGGCCCAGCAAGAACATCGCTGTGGCCGGAACCGCCCAGTTCCAGATCGCGTCGGTAGGCAAGCGCAAGCGGAAGCTCGAGAAGACGGGAAAGCTGACGCTCACCCCGACGCTGACCTTCTCCCCGGCCGGGGGCGATCCAGCCAGCCAGACCTTCGCCGTGAAGCTCAGGAAACGCCGCCCCGCGCCGATCGCGTTAGGCAGCCCTAATGCGCACTAGTGCCAGCCGCATGAGACGGCGGGCAATCCTCGCGGGAGTCCTGGTGGCTGCGCTTGTGGCCCTGATCACCGTCCTTGCCACGACCGGCGGTGGGAGTGGCCAGGAGGCCGAGGCGGTGAAGGGCACTCCGTTCACCGGTGACGCGGGGATCACGCACAGCGTGTCCTCCATCAAGGCCCGGCAGCGCTACCTGGACGAGCACCCGGAGATCGAGGCCCGCAGCAACCGGGCGCTCGCGGCCGAGGAGGCCACGGCCAACGAGGAAGAGGGCGAGGCGACCGGTGAGATACCGGCGGCGGGCGAGGAAGATCAGGCGGCCCAGGAACGGGCGCGCCAGGAGGGAGAGCGGGCCGCGGAGGAGGCCGACGTCCGCGAGAAGCCGGAGCCGCCCGGCGAAGGAAGCATGCCGCCGAAGCAGGAGGCACCGGGGTCCCGGCTGCAGCGGGTCGGGAGCGCGGCGATCGGGCCGCAGCAGGCCGTCGACCCGTCGACGAGCTTCCTCGGCTCCCAGAGCAATGAATCGGGGTTCATCCCTCCGGACTCGATGGGTGCGGTTGGTCCCAGCCAGGTGCTGGTCTTCGTCAACGGCCGCGTCAAGGTTTTCGACAAGCAGGGGAACCCCGGCGGGCTCAACGTCAGCGACTCCGCGTTCTGGGCGTCCGTGCGCAACGGCAGCGAGCCGACGGACCCCGGAGTGGAGTACGACCGTCTCTCCCAGCGCTGGATCGTCTCCGGCATCAACACCGAGGACTCGAACAACCGGATCATGCTGGCGGTCAGCGATGGGCCGACGATCACGAGCACCAGCGACTTCACCTTCTTCGCGTTCAACCAGGCAGCTCCGCCGCCGGCCGCGAGCCCTCGCTTCGCCGACTATCCGCAGCTCGGCGTCGACGAGAACGCGATCTACATCGGGGTCAACGAGTTCGCCGCCCCTCCGGCGACGGGCTTCGCCGGCACCAGCGTCTACGTGATCAGGAAGTCGTCGGTGATGGGGGCCGGTCCCGTCGTCGTCACCGCCTTCCGCAACCTGATCTCCGGCGGACAGGGCCCCGTATCGCCGCAGCCCGCGACCGACATGGTGCCGGGCATCGGCTCGGGCTACGTCGTCGGTGCGGACGCGACCTCCTTCAGCCGCCTCGACGTCCGCAAGATCAACAATCCGGGCGGGAGTCCGACGATGTCGGCGAACACGGTCACCGTCCCGACGACATTCGTGCCGACCCCGTTCTCGGTGCCCGCTCAGGGCACGACCGGTGGGCTCGACGCTCTCGATGACCGCCTCTTCGAGGCAATGATCGGCCGGGACCCGACCGGGACCCCGACGCTCTGGACCGCTCACAACATCCTCGTCAACTCGTCGGGAGCGGCAACCGAGGCCGGCAACCGCGCCGCGGCGCGCTGGTACCAGCTCGGCAACCTCAACACGACCCCATCCCTCGTCCAGTCGGGCACCCTCTTCGACCCGGCGGCCTCCAATCCGAGGTGGTTCTGGATCCCCTCGATCGCGATGAACGGGCAGGGGCACGCCTCGCTCAACGCGAGTACCGCCGGACCCACCAATCAGGCCGGTATCGCCTCATCGGGGCGGTTGTTCACCGACCCGGCGGGACAGACGGAGGCGTCCCAGATCACCCAGAGCCCCGGAGGCACCTACAACCTCGGCTCCGGAACGCCGCGCCGCTGGGGCGACTACTCGCAGACCGTGGTCGACCCGAGCGACAACATGACCTTCTGGACCTTCCAGGAGTACGCGAACGCGAACAACTCCTGGGGGGTGAGGGTGATCAAGCTGCGCGCCCCTGCGCCGGCCACCCCCGATGCGGCGACGCCAAGCACGATCCCCCTGGGCCAGTGCTCGGTGGCCGTGGACGTCACGGGAACCTCGACGGACGGATCGGGCTTCTTCGACCCCGGCCCCGATCCGGGCGGTCCGGGATATCCGAGCCACATCAGTGCCTCCGCCACGGGAGGCGTGGCGGTGAACGCGGTGACCTATATCAACCCCACCCACCTCACCCTCGACCTGGATACCCGGTCCGCCACCAGCGGCTCCGTGGACGTGACGATCACGAACCCGGACGGCCAGTCCGTGACGGCCACGGACCTGGTCACCGTCGACACGGCGGGGCCCGCCCCGACCATCCCCTGCCTCAACGGGACGACGCCGGACTCGCCCAGCACGCAAAACAATCCGAAGATCTTCGGCAGCGCCGACGCCGGCTCGACCGTGACCCTCTACACCGACGCCAGTTGCACCACAGAGGTCGGTCAGGGGACCGCCAGCGGCTTCGCGGCACCCGGGATCGCCGCGGATCCGGTGCCGGACAACTCGAGCACCACCTATTACGCGAAGGCCACGGACGGGTCCAACAACCCCTCGGCCTGCTCCTCCACGCTGGGGACCGCCGCCGCCTCCGAGACCTATGTCGAGGATTCGATCCCGCCGGTGCCCAGCGTCAACGGCGGTCCCACCGGCCTGACGAACGACCGGACCCCGACCTTCTCGTTCAGCGCAACCGACGCGGTCGGGCCGATCAGCTTCGAGTGTTCGATCGACACCGGCACGGCCAATTACGGAACCTGCTCCGGCCCCGGGAAAACGCACACGCCGTCCAGCCCGCTCGCCGACGGCGCGTACACCTTCCGGGTGAGAGCCAGCGACGCGGCGGGCAACTCCGCCGAGGCGACGCGCAATTTCCAGGTCGACGGGACGCCTCCCTCAGTGAGCATCGACAGCGGCCCGAGCGGGACCACGACCGAGCCCTCACCGACGTTCACCTTCAGCGGCAGCGACGCGGTGGGACCGGTCGCCTTCCGGTGCTCGATCGACACGGGAACGGCGAGCTTCAGGGCCTGCTCCGGCCCGGGCAACAGCGACACACCTCCGAGCCCGCTGGCCGACGGCTTCTACAGCTTCCGTGCCCGCGGGACCGACGCCGCCGGCAACGCCTCCGTCGCGACGCGCTCCTTCTCCATTCAGACCCCCGCCTCGCCGCCGGAGACGACCATCACCAAGGGCCCGAAGAAGACCCGCAAGACCCGTCCGAAGTTCAAGTTCGCCTCCAACGAGCCCGGGACGAGCTTCCAGTGCAAGCTCGACAAGGGCAAGTTCGTGGCCTGCAGCTCACCCTTCAAGCCGCCGAAGCTGCGGCCGGGCAAGCACAGGCTCCAGGTCAGGGCCACCGGGACCGGAGGCACTGACCCCACTCCGGCGGTCAGGAAGTTCCAGGTCCTGCCGCCGAGCTGAGGGTCGCAGAAATCGGGGCGCCCGGATTTGAACCGGGGACCTCACCGACCCGAACGGTGCGCGCTACCAGGCTGCGCCACGCCCCGAGGCGCTGAAGGATAGAGCGGACGCGCCGGCCGCAGAGGGCGCCGCAGCGGGTAGCGTTGCCCTGTGGCGGACAACGCCCGGCTGATCCAGGATCTCTACGAGGCGATGGACCGCCACGACGGCGAGGCGATGGCGCGGTTGTACCAGCCGGACGGCCGTTTCAGCGATCCGGCGTTCGGCGAGTTGAGCGGGGCTGAGGCCGGGGACATGTGGCGAATGCTGACCGGCCGCGCCGAGGATCTCAGCGTCGAGCTCGCCGAGCATTCGGCCCAGGGCGATGAGGGCACGGCGCGCTGGATCGCCCGCTACACGTTCACCCGCACCGGCCGGCCGGTGGTCAATGACGTGCGCGCCCGCTTTCGCTTCCGGGAGGGACGCATCGTGGAGCACCGGGACTCGTTTCCGTTCTGGGCCTGGGCCCGACAGGCGCTGGGGCCGCCGGGGCTGGTGCTCGGGCTTCCGCCGCTGAACCTGCTGATCCGCCGACAGGCGCGAGCCGACCTGTCGAAATTCCGCGGCGAGAGCTGAACCGCGGGTGGCCGTTCGCGGGGACCCGACGCCGCCCGACCGCTTCCGCGTCCTGTCGATCGACGGCGGCGGCATCCGCGGGCTGATCGCGGCGCGGGTCATCGCGCGGCTCGAGGAGCTGATCAGTGAGGAGGCGGGGGAGGCGCGGCGACTCGCCGACTGCTTCCACATGTTCGCCGGGACCTCGACCGGCGGCCTGCTCGCTCTGGGTCTGACCGTGCCCGATCCGGCTCATCCGACGAGGCCCCGGCTGAGCGGGGCCGATCTCGTCGAGCTCTATCTGAGCGAGGGCCCGCGGATCTTCGGCGACACCCTGCACAAGCTGCTCAGCCTCGGGGGCTGGATCGCGCCGAAGCACTCCGAGGCGCGGTTGGAGCGGGCGCTCCGCGACCGCTTCGGCGACGCCAGGCTCCGGGATGCCCTGCGCGAGCTGATCGTCACCTCCTACGAGATGAGCGAGCCGGGTCCGCACTTCTTCAAGCGCTGGCGCGCCAGGGAGTCCGACGACCGCGACGTCGCGATGGTCGACGTCGGCCTGGCGACGTCGGCCGCGCCGACCTACTTCCCGTCGCACGGCCTGGATGGGCGCGCGTTCGTCGATGGCGGCCTGTTCGCCGCCAATCCATCGGTGGCGGCGGTCGTCGAGGCGCTCAAGCGACGCGACGAGGACCCGCATGACCTCGACGCCGGCGATCTGCTCCTCGTCTCGCTCGGGACGGGCCAGCACGAGACCGGCCACCCGCAATCGAAGGTGCGCCGCTGGGGCCGGATCGGCTGGATCCTGCCTCGCCGTCAGGATCCCGCCCTGATCGCGGCTTTCCTCGACGGCCAGTCCGACGCCGCCGATCACTGGGTGGAGATCCTGCTCAACCGCGAACCCGGACGGGCGGCGCTCGACCCCGCGTCGCGGGGCGCGGGGCCCCGCTACTTCCGCTTCCAGACCAAGCTCCAGGCCAGCACGCCGCTCGACGACGCGTCGCCAGACGCCCTGAGGCAGCTGAATGAGGCGGCCGACCGCCTGCTCACAAAGCAGGATGGGCGTCTGCGTGAGGTTGCGCGGAGGCTTGCGAGCGGCTCGCCGCTGCCCGGCTAGCCCTTCTCCGGCTCGGCGCGTGCCTCTGGCTTCGATCGCTGATCGGGCTTCCGCGTGGTCCTCGGCATGAGATAGCGGACCAGCAGCATGCAGAGGAGGAGCCCGGCTCCGCCGATCCAGAGGATCGGGTCCTCCGCCGAGAACCCCTGCAGCTTGCTCCCCAGGTAGGTGAAGTAGGCCGTGATCGGCGCGTAGCCGACCGCGGTGGTCCACGTGAAGCGCACCAGAGGGACGCGAGCAGCGCCGCAGACGTAGCCCATCAGGCTGAACGGCATGATCGGGATCAGCCGCCCGCCGATCAGCGCCACGGCCCCACCGCGGTGGATCAGGTCCTCGGCGCGCCTGAAGCGCTCCTCTCCCGCCAGGCGATAGAGCACCGGCCGCGCGAAATGCCGCCCGACCGCATAGGAGGCGAGGCCGGAGACGACCCAGGAGCCCATCACCAGCGGGAACCCGGCGCCGAAGCCGAACACGTAGCCGGAGGCCGCGTCGAGGATCTCGGCGGGGTACCAGACGACCACGTGAACCAGCGACAGCCAGAACACCAGCAGCGGACCGGAGACGCTGCCCCCGAGGTCGTGGCGAACCTGCGCCGTGTTGCCGTGGACCGCATCGCCGACGGCGTCGTGCAGGGACGGAATCGCGAGTGCCACCGCCACCCCCACCAGGACACCCCCGACCGTCACGGCGACGCCGGTCCACGTTCCTCCGCCGGGCGGCCCGCTGTGCACGATCGTTAGATTAGAAGTACGAGCTTCATCCCCACGACGAAGGAGGTCAGATGGCTTTCGAGGTCCCGGACCTTCCCTACGACTACAACGCGCTCGAGCCGCATATCGACGAGCAGACGATGCGCGTCCACCACGACAAGCATCATCAGGCTTACGTCGACAAGGCCAACGCCGCCCTCGAGGGCACGGAGTGGGCGGACAAGAACGTCAACGAGGTGCTCCAGAACCTGTCGAGCCTCGGAGACAAGGAGACCGCGGTCCGCAACAACGCCGGCGGTCACTCCAATCACACGTTCTTCTGGGAGATCATGAGCCCGGACGGCGGGGGAGAGCCCGACGGCGACCTCGCCGACGCGATCAACGAGAAGTTCGGTTCGTTCTCCGACTTCCAGGAGGAGTTGAAGAACGCCGGCGTCAACCAGTTCGGCTCAGGCTGGGCCTGGCTGATCCACGACGGCTCCGGGCTGGCGGTCGTCTCCACCCCCAACCAGAACAGCCCGGTGTCCGACGGCCACACCCCGATCCTCGGGGTCGACGTCTGGGAGCACGCCTACTACCTCAAATACCAGAACAAGCGCCCGGACTACATCGACGCCTGGTGGAACGTCGTCAACTGGGACAAGGTCGCGGAGCACTTCGGCTCGGCAAACGGTTGAGGGACGCTGCGCTGGGCGCGCGGGTCCTGTCGCCGCGGGCGAGCCGTGGTCACGGTCGGCTTCGCCATAAGACGGGTCGCTCTTCGGCTTCGCCTCGGAGCACCCTCGCATCTACCTACGGCGCCACCCGCGCGATGGGCGCTGCGTCCTGTTTCTTTGCCGGGACCCGGGACATCGCGTGTTCCGCCAGGGCCGTGATCGTCAGGCTCGGATTCACGCCCGGGTTCGCCGGGATCGCTGAACCGTCGCAGACCATCAGGTTCTCGTAGCCGAAGACGCGATTGCGCTCGTCGACCACGCCCTGCTCGGGGTCCGCCCCGATCGCGGCGCCACCGAGGATGTGCGCCGTGGTCGGGATGTTGAAGACCGCCTCGTTGATCCCGCTCTGTGCGACTCCGCCCGTCCGCTCCGCCATCCAGCGCGTCACGTGGTCCGCGGCGGGGATGAAGGTGGGATTGGGCTTCTCGGGATCCTGCTCGGTCTGAAGCCGCACCCCCCGGCCCAGCAACCGCCTCTTCGGCCGCAGCCGGATCGCGTTGTCGAGCGTCTGCATGACGAGCAGGATCACCGTGCGGCGCGACCACCGGAAGGGCACGAGCAGGCGCAGGAAGCGGAGCGGGTGGCGGAGGATCTGTCCGAGCCAGAGCAGCGGCCGTGTGAGCTTCGACCCCTGCCCGGTGAGGAGCGTGAACAGGTAGCTCATCGAGTCCGCGCGGCGCCCGTAGGTCACCACCTCGATGTGGGTGTCGGGGTCGGGGTAGATGCTCGAGCTGATCGCGACCGACTTGGCGAAGTCGCGCTCGTCGCTCGGCGCCGTGACGGCGTTGATCGATTCGCTGTTGGTGCGGACCAGCTCCCCAAGCCGGGGTGAGACCCGGGGCAGCGAGCCGCGGTGGCGACAGTTGGCTAGCAGCTTGTTCGTTCCCAGAGCCCCGGCCGCGAACACTACGCCTCGCGCGGTGAGCGTCGAGCGCCGCTTGCGGATCCACGAGCCCGAACGCTCGCTGGTCACCGTGTAGCCGTCGGAGCCGTCCGCGGCGGCCCCGGAGATCGGGCTCACGTCCGTGACCTCCCGCTCGGCCAGGATCTCCACCCCGAGCTTCTCCGCGAACCAGAGGTAGTTCTTGACCAGCGTGTTCTTGGCGTTGTAGCGGCAGCCGACCATGCAGCTTCCGCAGCCGATGCACCCCGACCGCGCCGGTCCCTCTCCGCCGAAGTAGGGATCGGGGACCTCCCTGCCGGGCTCGCCGAAGAAAGCCCCGACGCGCGTCTGCTTGTAGGTGTCCCCGACCCCGACCTCCTCGCCGTACTCCCTGAGGAGGAGGTCCGCGGGGCCCTCCAGCGGGTAGTCGGCCACGCCGAGCATCCGCTCCGCCGTCTCGTAGTGGGGCATGAGCGAGGACTCCCAGTCGCCGAGCGACTCCCACTGCGGATCACGGAAGAAGGCGGGCCTCGCCCGGTAGAGCGTGTTGGCATAGCCGAGGCTGCCGCCGCCGACTCCGGAGCCGGAGACGATGAAGACGTCCTTGAAGACGGTCATCCGGAAGATGCCGCGCAGCCCGAGCTTCGGCATCCAGTAGTAGCGGCGGAGGTTCCAGGTGGACTCGGCGAAGTCCTCGTCGCGGTAGCGCCGCCCGCATTCCAGGATCGCTACGCGGTAGCCCTTCTCCGCCAGGCGCAGCGCCGACACCGAGCCGCCGAAGCCGGAGCCGATCACGATCCAGTCGTAGTCGAGGCGCGCCCCTGCTTCGTTCACGCGCCCAGCGTAGTCCAGGCGGCCCCATTCTTAACGTCAACTCAACGAGGGCCGCGCCCCAGACGGCTCTGGAATGGGAATTCCGGAGCCCAGGAGGAGACGGTTCCCCTTTGACACC
>DATIDP010000035.1:0-23632 GCA_035456265.1 Solirubrobacterales bacterium
GGGTCCGACATCTGCCGCTCGAGCTCCGCGAAGCGGTCCTGTATCTGCTCGACCAGGTCTTCGATCACACGCTAAGTGTGACGCGAGGGCCGGAAAACCCCGAAACCGACGATGAACGGGGGCGAGCCGGGAAGGTGTCCGGACTCGTTGTTGCTGTGGAACGTAAAGGTCGGACACCCTCACCTGAAGCGCTCATTCGGGGAGTGGCCAGTGAGACTCACGGGGTCGTTACACGCAGAGAGCTCTTGGGTGTGGGGCTCACCCCGGAGGCGATCAGGCAACGGGTGGACAAGGGATTCCTGCTGCCCGTTCATCGAGGTGTTTACCGAGTCGGTCATCACGCTCCGAGCCTCGAGGCCCGCTACATGGCAGCGGTCAAGGCGTGTGGCGACGGTGCACTCGTTGCCGGTCGAGCCGCCGCCCACCTGTGGCGGTTGATCAAAGGCTCCCCTCCCCAGCCGGAAGTTCTGACTTCTCGTGACCGCCGAGTCAGGAACGTCCGCGTGCACCGCGCCCGGCGCAGCGAGCTGCCCCTCGCCGTGCTCAAGCGAGGCATCCCAGTGACATCGGTGCCGCGAACGCTCGTGGATCTCGCCTCTTCATTGCCCGAGCCTGCACTGGCAAGGGCCTGCCACGAGGCCGGCGTGCTCTACCGCACGACTCCGAGGCACGTCGACGCCGTTCTGTATCGCCTTCCCAACGCGCCAGGGCGCAGGAAGCTCGAGCGGGTGCTGCACGGGGAAGTCCCGGTCACGCTCAGCAGGCTCGAGGATCGCTTCCTCAAGCTGCTCCGCAAGGCCGGGCTGCCGCTGCCCATCACGAACAAGATGGTGGATGGGCGCCGCGTCGATTGCCGCTGGCAGGAGCACCGGTTGAGCGTTGAGTTAGACAGCTACCGCTACCACCAGTCCCGTTACGCCTGGGAGCAGGATCACCGACGCGAATGCGAGGCAGGGCGCGCGGCGATGACTTTCGCCGTTACACGGCAACGGATGTCTTCGATCAGCGGGGGGCGATGCTCATCGAGCTGGCTGAGGCCCTGGGCGGCTATGAATGACTTGCCGTGCCAGCGGGGGTGGTGAGCGCTAGGACGTGCTGCTCGTCACCGGAGGCGCCGAGTACGAGTAGCCGCCGGAGCCCGAGGAGTAGCCGCCCGACCCGGCGGAGTAGCCCGAGCCCCCGTAGTAATACCCGTCGGAGCCGTACGACTGGCTGTAGGGATCACTTCCCGAGCCGTTGCTCGACGAGCTCGATGAGCCGTTGTTCGAGGGCTTGGCCGACGCCTTCTTCGTCTGCGCTGCGGCCTTCGGGCCGAGGGCCGGATCGCTGCCCGCAGCCATCTGCGCCGCGAGCAGCCCTCCGATCACCAGCGTCGCGATCACCGCGAACGCGGTGAGCTTCGTCGTCAGCTCCCTGGTCGACTGCAGCGGTCCGCGCGTGTACCTGCGCTGCTGCGAGGCGCGCACCGCAGAGGCTGGGACCGTGCGGTCCGGGATCCGGCGCGCGACGCGGTCGAGGCGAGGATCGCGGGTCATCGGACCACCTCGTAGTCGTAGCCACCCGCCGGTCCGGGCCTGGAGAGCTGCTCGGAGGGCAGCGGGATCCGCCGGCGTGGGCGTCGCTGACCCGGCTCATCGGTCGGCAGCAGGCGAACCGCCGCCATCACCGCGATCGGTGCCGCCGTCGCGATCACGATCACGAGCAGCCAGACGGAACGCGCGTCGGTCCCGGCGCCGAGCGTGTGGATCACGGCGAGCGCGTACACGGCGAGCGTCCAGCGGTGCATCTGGCGCCAGAGCTTCGGGCCGATCCAGCGGCGGGCGTAGAAGGTCAGGCCCAGGATCGCCGCGAGCCATCCGCCGACGACGCCCAGCCCCGTCCAGACCGGACGATGGGCCATCACGAACGGAATGGCGATCCCGGCGAGGCCGGGTCTCAGATAGGTGTCACCCAGGAGGACCACTCCGTGCGCGGCGATCAGCAGCAGGGCGGTGAGGGCGGTCGCCTCATGGGCCTGCTTCAGCCTCGCCATCGCCCCGGGGCCCTTCGCGGCGCGCATCGCCATGGCGAGGCCCATGCCCACGGAGATGGCAACCATCACGAGCGCCACCACGCCGAACGCGCGGCTGGCGATCCAGTAGATGTGCTGTCCCGGATCGGTATAGGAGTTCACGCCGGAATCACCGCCTCGGCCGCCTCCGGCTCGGGAGCGGCGACTGATCCGAACAGCTCGACACGGCCGTCGTCGAGCACGACCAGGCCTCCGCGCGCAGCGAGAACCTCACCCGCCATCTCGGGTCCGGAGAGAAACGCCATCTTGGCGAGCGTCTCGGCCTCGAGCGCGGTCTCGCCGAGGGAGGTCGCCTGGATGACGCCGGTCCAGGCCGCTTCGCCCGTGGCGGGGTCGAGCAGGTGATGAGCGAAGCCCTCCTCGGTCGGCCAGAGGCGGGTCTTCATGCCGCTGGTGGCGACCGCACCGCGCTCGAGCATCAGCCCGTGGGCGGGCTCATCCCGTAGCGGATGATCGATGCGCACCAGCCTGGGTACCGGGCGCTCGCCACCGATCCGCAGGTCGCCGCCGGCGTCCACCGCGAAGGTCGCATAGCCGTCCAACCGGTTCGAGGCCAGGTCCGCTGCCAGCCCCTTGCCGCTGCCGCCGGTGTCGATCCGGACGCCGGCCGGACGCGACACGATTCCGGCGACGGGATCGACGGAGATGTCCCGCCAGGGCGCCCCGCTGCGCGGCGAAGCGGGCCGGCGCTTCGGGGCGACGGCAAGGGCATCCTCGATCTCCGCCGACTCGAGATCGGCCTTGGAGCTCGCGTATCCGGCCCGCTCCAGCTCGCCGACGAGGGTCGGATCGACCAGGCCGTTCGAGGTGCGGGCCGCCCAGAGGGCTGCCTCCACCGCCATGGCCAGCGTCGGGCTCACCGAGCAGCGCTCGCCGGGATCGGCGTTGAGGGCACACAGCTCGCTGTTGCGGTCGAACCGGGTCAGCTTTCGATGCAGCAACCGGAGGAAGAACTCGATCTGGATGCCCATCGCCTCGGGCGAGGGGAGGCCGGCACGCGTGGGAGCGCCGATCAGCACCCGAACGTGCGAGCCGAACAGCTTGAAGCGCCGGTCGTACTCGACGATCGGCGCTGGCGACTCCGAGTTCACGCAGGCAATGCTCGGTCGGCGCGATGAATAGCCGGTAAGGCCCCCATGAGAATCCTCTTAGAACGTTCATCTGGCCTTTTGGGGCGCGCCTAGCATTGCCGCCATGCGCATCCTGGTCGTCGAAGACGAGCGTCCCATCGCCGAGTTCGTGCAGCGGGGCCTGGAGGCCGAGGGCTACTCGGTCACCTGCGCCTACGACGGCCAGGAGGGGCTCGCACGGGCGAGGACGGGCGACTACGGCCTCGTGGTCCTCGACGTGCTCCTGCCCAAACTGAGCGGCCTCGAGGTCGTCAAGGCGATTCGGGAGACCGACCAGGTGCTGCCCGTGATCATGCTCACCGCCCTGGCCGAGACCGACGACGTCGTCACCGGTCTGGACCTCGGCGCCAGCGACTACCTGACGAAGCCGTTCGCCTTCACGGAGCTCCTTGCGCGCATCAGGGCCCACCTGCGCCAGCCCGGCCAGACGAAGACCACCTCCCTCGAGGTCGGTGGCATCAGCCTCGACTTCCGGACCCGTGAGGTGGACCGGGAGGGCCATGCGGTGAAGCTGACCGCCCGCGAGTTCGAGCTGCTCGCGTATCTGATGCGCTACCCCGACCAGGTCCTGTCCCGGGCGCAGATCCTGAACGCGGTCTGGGGCTACGACTACGACCCCGGCACGAACGTTCTCGACGTCTACATCGGCTACCTGCGCCGCAAGCTGGCGGAGGCCGACGGAGAGGCTCCGATCCAGACCATTCGCTCGGCCGGCTACCGGCTGGTGAGCGCGGATGCGTAGGTGGGTTCCCCGCGGCATCCGGCTGCGGCTGGTGCTGGCGATCTCCGCCGTCAGCGTGGCCGCCGTGGCGGCGAGCTTCTTCGCACTCCACGAGACCACCGCCGCAAACCTCCGCAGCCGGATCGACCGGGAGCTGAACGAGCAGTACGCCGAGTTCCAGCAGCGGGTGCTGGCCGGCGGCAGAGTCCGCGACGCTGCCTCCCTGCGGGCGGCGAGCAATCGGTTCGTGGTCAGCCAGCGCTACCACCCCGAGGCCCGCATCTACCTGATCTCGCCTCAGGGATCACCGCCTGTGACGAACCAGGCCCGGATCGTCGACGAGGAGCTCGCCGAACAGTCGGGTCGCAGTGAGAGCGACGAGGCCGGGGCGGGCGGCATCGTCTCGGCCGGCGATGGCCTGACCACGATCTCGACGGACGAGACCGGCAAGCTGCGGGTCCTGACTCAGCCGGTGATCGTCGGCGGGGCACGCGTCGGGACCTTTCGAGTGGCGAACCCGCTCACCTCGGTCGATCAGGCGCTGGCGTCGCTGCGCAACCGCTTCATCGCCGTCGGCCTCGGGGCGCTGCTGCTCTCGGTGGCAATTGCGATCTGGCTCGCCAACCTGATCACGCGCCCCCTGCGACGAATGGCCGCCGTGGCGTCCGCCGTCGACTCGGGAGACCTCTCCCACCGGATCGACTACCGCGGAGACGATGAGGTCGGAGTCCTCGCGGAGTCCTTCAATCACATGCTGGACCGCCTCGAGGAGGGCTTCCGCCTGCAGCGTGACTTCGTCTCGGATGCCTCACACGAGCTGCGCAGCCCGCTCACCGTTCTTCGCGGGCGGATCGAGCAGCTCGCCCGGCACGCCGGAAGCCGCCAGGCCGTCGAGGCCGAGGCCGATGAGCTGATGCGCGAGGTCCGCCGGATGGAGCGCCTCACCGATGACATGCTCACCCTGGCCAAGGCCGAGCGCGGCGGCCTGGTGCAGCCCCGCCGAGTGCCACTCGACGACTTCGTCGAGGATCTTCGTCGCGACCTGCCGCTGCTCGGTTCGCGCCACTACAGCGTCGAGTCCACGCTGCACGGCGATCTCGAGGCTGACCCGGACCGGCTCGCGCAGGTGCTCCGCAACCTGGTCACCAACGCGGTGCGCCACACCGGAGCCGATGGGCACATCGACATCTCGATCCGGTCGGAGAACGGCTCGGCGGTATTCGCGGTCAGCGACGACGGTACGGGCATCGAGCCCGACCAGCTCGGGCGGATCTTCGATCGCTTCCATCGCACGGACGAGGGGCGCAGCCGAGCCGAGGGAGGCAGCGGGCTCGGGCTCGCGATCGCACGGGCGATCGTCGAAGCCCACGACGGGACCATCGCCGCCAGCTCGACGCCCGGGGAGGGAGCGACGATCCGCTTCCGGATTCCAGGCTACAGGCCGAGCTAGGGCGCTATCTGCTCGCCGGACTCGGCGTCGATCAGCCTGATCGCCGCGGATGGACAGGCGCGAGCGGCATCGGTGAGCTCGTCAAGTGGAGCTCGTCCCACCAGTCGCGCGACTCCGTCGATCTCGAACGCCCCCGGAGCCAGCTCGACGCAATCGCCGTATCCGAGGCATTCGCCCTCGTCTATGTGAACCCTGACCTTCACCCGCCCGATCCTGGACCGCCGGCCTGAACGGCCCGTAAGACGGAGGTGAGAACCCGCTTATGCGGCCGCCACGAACGGCGGCGGATCAGGCGACGATCTCGATCGCCTGGTCGCGCTTCGCCTCGTAGGGGTCCTCGACGGCGAGCACGGCTTTGAGCGAGGCGATCGCCACCTCGAGCTGATCGTCGTCCGGCTCGCGCGTGGTCAGGTTCTGAAGCATCAGTCCCGGCCACATCAGGGCGCGCACCCAGCGCAGGTTGCGGTGCTTGCCCGCCCACTTGATCACCTCGTAGGAGAGTCCCGCGATCAGGGGGATCCCGAGGATCCGCGAGAGCACCAGCCAGTACCAGGCGGGCAACCCGATCGGCGCGAAGACGAAGATCGCCAGCACCATCACGATCAGCAGGAAGCTCGTCCCGCAGCGCGGATGGAGGCGGGAGTATTGGCGGGCATTGGCGGGAGTGAGCTCGTCGCCGGCCTCGAAGGTCGAGATCGTCTTGTGCTCGGCCCCGTGATACTGGAAGACGCGGCGCAGATCCGGGAGCTTGCTGATCAAGGCCAGATAACCGATGAAGATCGCCGTCCTCAGGACTCCCTCCACCAGCCAGAAGAGGAGGGCGGATCCCAGCCAGTCCTTGATCAGGCTGGTCGCGCCAACCGGGAGGACGAAGAAGAGGCCGACGGCGAGAAGCAGGGAGAGAAAGATCGTGAAGCCCCAGGTGAACCCGCCGATCTCCTCCTCCTCTTCCCCGTCGGCGAGCTGCTTGTTGGCCGAGATGGCGAGCGCCCTGAAGCCGATCTTCAGGGACTCGGCCAGGGCGACCACTCCGCGGATCACCGGCAGGCGCCAGATCCGGCTCCGCTTCGCCCAGGAGACGATCGGCTCGGCGGTGACGTCGATCCGGCCCTCGGGGGTGCGGCAGGCGACGGCCCAGACCGAGATGCCGCGCATCATCACCCCCTCGAGCACCGCCTGACCCCCGACCGGGGCGTCCCCGACCGCTACGGGCCGGCCGTCCGGCATGCGCTCGGACTGCGCGCCCGCCGGGCGCGCCCCGTTGGATCTCGGGTCAGGCTCGGGGCTCAACGGGCGCGCTTGGCGGCACGGCGCCGGAACCGCTCAACGCGGCCGCCGGTGTCGACCAGCTTCTGCTTGCCCGTGTAGAAGGGGTGGCACTGCGAGCAGATCTCCACATGCAGCTCGGGCTTCGTGGAGCGGGTGTAGAAGTCATTCCCGCACGAGCAGTGGACGTGCGAGAGGACGTATTCGGGATGGATGTCGGTCTTCATCGCGTTCAAGTCTAGCCAGGCATCGGAACACCACCGGCGATCGCTCGGAGCGGCCTGCATCTGTGGCTCGGCTCACATTGACATACAGCCTGTAGGTGATATGCATACAGCCTGTATGCGAACCCGATCCGACACGGAGGCCCCGAGATGACGACCGCCACCGACGCCCAGACCGGCATTCGAGCTCTCGCCGAGCGCTACGGCGAGGCCTGGAACTGCCAGGACCTCGACGCGATCATCGACCTGCACACCGACGACTCCGTCTTCGTCGCTCATGCGGCCGGCAGCGTCCCGGCCGAGGGCAGGGCCGCCGTGCGAGAGGCCTTCGCCGGCTACCTGGCCCTCCTCCCCGACATCAACTTCGCGGAGCGGGCCCTGCACGTCGGCCAGGACCACTGGGTGCTCGAATCGACGATGTCCGGAACCGTCGCGGGATCGATCGAGGTCGAGGGGGTAGATCCGGCGGCGAAGTTTGTGGCCGCCGAAGATGTTGAGGACGGCGCCCGAGTCGAGGTCGACTGCGTCGACGTCATCGAGGTCCGCGACGGCCTCGTCGCCAGCAAGCAGACCTACATCGACTCCTTGGCGATGCAGCGCCAGCTCGGGGGCGAGTGATGGCCGCCGCAGAGGTCGCCGCCGAATCAACATCCGAACAGGCCGACGCGGCGGCGAGATGGGTCGCGGTGTTCGCGGAGGGCTGGGCAAACCCGGCCGACACGGACGCGTTCTGCAACCACTTCGAGCCCTGGCTCGATCCGGACGTCCGGATGATCCAGCCCACCCTCCACCCCACCGTCGGGCGGAGGGCGTTCCGCGAGGAGTTCGCCCGGCCCCTGTTCGCCCTCGTGCCGGACCTGCATGGGACCGTCGAGGGCTGGGCCGCGTCGGGGGACTCCGTCTACATCGAGCTCCGGCTCGAGGGGACCGTCGGCCGTCGGCCGTTCACCATGCATACCTGTGACCGGATCAAGCTGCGGGAGGGGAAGGCGGTCGAGCGGGTTGCGTACCTCGACCCCGCGCCCCTGCTCAAAGCGGTGGCCGCCAGCCCGCGGATCTGGCCCCGTTTCGCCCGAACGCGGCTGCGCAACCTGAGGAGGCCGAGATGAGCGAAGTGAGACTGCCCCAGGGAACGATCAACTACACGGAGACCGGCGATGGCCCGCCGATCGTCTTCGCTCACGGGCTGCTGGTTGACGGGCGCCTCTGGCGAAAGGTGACCCCGCTGCTCGAGGACCGGTTCCGCTGCATCGTGCCCGACCTCCCGCTCGGCTCCCATCGATCGCCCATGAACCCCGACGCCGACCTCTCTCCCCCGGGCCTGGCCCGGATCGTCGCCGGCTTTCTCGAGACCCTCGATCTCCAGGACGTCGTCCTGGTCGCAAACGACACCGGCGGCGCGATCTCGCAGATCACCGCCGCGAACCACCCTGAGCGGATCGGCCGTCTGCTGCTCACCAACTGCGACGCCTTCGAGAACTTCCTGCCACCCGCGTTCCGGCCACTGCAATGGGCGGCGCGGGTGCCGGGAATGCTCACCGGAATGATGCAGGGGATGCGGTTCGCGCCGATGCGGCGCCTCCCGAACGCGTACGGCTGGCTGATCAAGCGCGACTTCGATGGGGCGCCGACCCGCGAATGGGTCGAGCCCTATCTGGAGGGCCGCGGCGTCCGCCGCGACACCATCAAGGTCCTTCGGGGCATCGATCCCCGTTACACGAACGAGGCCGCCGAGAAGCTCCGCAGCTTCGGCCGGCCGGCCCTCCTGGCGTGGGCGGTGGAGGACCGCTTCTTCAAGATCTCCTTCGCCGAGAAGCTCGCCGACACGATCAACGGCGCGACGCTGGAGCGGATCGAGGACTCCTATACCTTCGTCTCAGAGGATCAGCCCGAACGGCTCGCCGAGCTGATCGCCCGCTTCGCGCGCGAGCCCGCCCCAGTCGCCTAGGGCACTCAGCAGCGGAGCGTCCGGTCGAGCGTGACCATCCGCCCGTCGAAGGAGGTCACCACGGCCTCCAGCCTGCTGCCTGAGGTCGGATTGGGGAGCCGGACCTGAATCGGCGGCTTTGCGTCGCGCTTCACCTTCTTGCCGCGCAGATAGAACGTCGCCTCCTCCGGCTTGCCCTTCCCGGCGACCTTTGCCCTCGAGCAGCGCGCCTTCAGCTTGAGCGCCGGCCGCGCCCGACAGGTCTTCCCGGCGCAACGAGCCTCCGAGGAGAGCAGGCGCCGAAGCGCGCTCTGGACCGGCGCGTAGATCGGATTGCCCGCCTGGTTCTGCAGCTCGAACGGGTCGGTGCGCAGGTCGTAGAGCTCCTGCTCCCCGGTGCCGTAGTTGGCGTACAGGTAGCGGTCCGTGCGCACGCCCTGGTAGTTAAGCGGCGGATCCTCCGGGTCCTCAGTCGTATCGGGGGTGAAGTAGGTCTCGAGGTCCATCGCCCGGCCGGGGAAGTCCCGCTTGCGCTTCATGATCGGGACCAGCGAGATCCCGTCCTCCTTGCGCCCGGGCTTTGCCCGCGCGAAGTCGAGGATCGTCGGCGCGATGTCCACGTTGCCGACCGGCTGCCTGCGATGGACTCCCCTCGGCATGCCGGGCGCCCGGATCAGCAGCGGCACCCGGATCGAGGGCTCGTAGATCCGCACCTTGCCCTGGGGGACCCGGTGCTCGCCGTGGAAGAAGCCGTTGTCCGAGGTGAAGATCAGCACCGTGTTCTTGAGCTCGCCCGACGCCTTCAGGGTGCTGACGACGTTCTGGACCAGATCGTCGACGCCGAGCACCGCCTCCGCCCGGGCCCGGTAGTGAGCATCGACGTTGCCGACCTGCGTCGCGTTGAGCAGTGGGAGGTTCTTGATGTTGGAGGGCTTGTCGGAGACGTTGGCCTCGTTGAAGCTCGGATCGCGTGGCGCGTTCAGGCCCGCCAGGGTGCCCTCGTAGCGCGGCGCGGCACGCGGGTTGTTCCCGGCGCAGTTGCATGAGGCCGCCTCCGCATGCGGATCCCGGGGAGCGACCGAGAGGTAGAACGGCTTGTTTCCCGGCGCCACGCGGCGGATGAAGTCGGCCGCCTTCTGCGAGTAGACGTCGGTCTGGTAGGTGGCGGGGTCGACCGCGTCCGGCGTCGTGCCGTAGTGGACGACCCGCCCGTTCTCGTTGAGCGTGTAGCCGTAGGCGGTGTAGGTGCCGCCCGTGAAGCCGTCGGGCTTGTCGAGGGAGCCGTACCACTCGTTCCAGCCCGGCGGAACCTCGGTGTCTGGAGAGGTCGTCCCGTAGCCGTTCAGGAACTTGCCTATGTGCCCGGTGTAGTACCCGGCGCGCTGCAGCCAGACCGGAAGCGTGTTGCCGAGGGTGGGCGCCAGCTTGCTGTAGCCGCCCGTCGGGAGCTGGTTGCCTCGGACGCCGTGGTTGTGGGCGTACTGCCCGGTCAGCATTGTCGATCGCGATGGGCAGCAGAGGGAGTAGTTGACGAACGAGTTGTCGAAGGTGACGCCCTTGCTGGCGATTGCGGCGTTCGTCTTGGTCAGGAACCGCTGGAGGTTGACCGACTGGTCGTCGTCCATGATCAGGACGATGTTCGGCCTGGCTTGCTTCGCCCGCTTGCGCTTCTTGGCCTCGCCGCCGGCCGGGACCAGCGCCACGGCGACGCAGAGCAGCCCCGCCAACAGCAGTGCCCCCGTGACGCGCCTGCCGACGGACCCGTGACTTCCCGACTCCGCCCGGCTCCGCTGTAGGCCGATCCCCACGGCCATGAAACCGCTCGCCTGGTCGGGAGTTGCGCAGCGCGGTTCCCTTCGCCGTCGCCCGCGCGCCGGGTTAAGGTACGCCCGTGGCAGCCACCGGGGGTCATGAGGGAGAGAAGATCTCCGTCGTCCTCGCTGACGACCACGCGGTCGTCCGCAGCGCGCTCCGCCTGATGCTCGAGCGGGAGCCCGACATCGAGGTGGTCGCCGAGGCCGGAGACGCCGACTCGGCCGCTCGCTACGTCAGCGGGCATCGCCCCAAGGTGCTGATCCTCGACATCAACATGCCGGGCGGGTCCGGCCTGGCCGCCATTCCCTCGATCCGGGAGCAGTCGCCCGACACCGAGATCGTCGTCCTCACGATGCAGGACGAGACCGCGTTCGCACGCGAGGCGCTCCAGGCCGGCGTCCTCGGGTACATCCTCAAGGAGGCCGCCAGCGAGGAGCTCGTCAAGGCCGTCCGCATGGCGGCGGAGGGCCGTACCTACCTGCAGCCCGAGCTCGGCGCGCGCCTCGCGGCCGAGCCCGACGCCGCCACGCCGGACGACCTCTCCGAGCGGGAGCTCGAGGTCCTGCGCCTGATCGCGCTCGGCCACACCAATAACGAGATCGCCGAGCAGCTCTACCTCAGCGTGCGCACGGTCGAGTCACACCGCGCGCACATCCAGCAGAAGCTCGCGATGACGACCCGCTCCGAGCTTGTCCGCTACGCGATCGACCGCGGCCTCATAGACGTCTAGGTTTCGTCCCGGCTCGGGGGGTCGAGCGGGATCTCCGCTCGCACCTTGGTTCCCGATCCCGGCGTCGAGTCGATCCGCAGCGACCCGCCGAGCAGCGCCGCGCGCTCCCGCATGCCGACGAGCCCGAACCCCTCGCGGACCAGGTTCGGCTCGAAGCCGACGCCGTCGTCTGTGATCTCGATCTCGATCCGGCCGTCCGACTCGCGCACCTTGAGCTCCGCGCGCTGCGCCAGGGAGTGCTTGGAGACGTTGTTGAGCGCCTCCTGCACGAGCCGGTAGACCGCCGTCTCCAGAAGCGCGGCCGGGCGCTCATTGCTGTCGCGGGAGATCTCGAAGTCGCAGTCGATGCTGATCTCGCCGCCCTGCTGGTGCTGCTGGGCGAGGGCGTAGAGCGCAGCTTCGAGCCCGATCGTGTCGAGTGACGCCGGCCGGAGCTCGGTGATCAGCCTCCGGAGCTTCACGATCTCGTCGTCGATCTGCTGGACGGCCTCCTGCCCTGTCTCGTGCAGATCGTCGGGCGACTCGTCCCGCAGCGCCGA
Organism: Solirubrobacterales bacterium; assembly: GCA_035456265.1. GTDB lineage: Bacteria > Actinomycetota > Thermoleophilia > Solirubrobacterales > 70-9 > DASUPK01. Next base: position 11,874 of record DATIDP010000035.1, read on the forward strand.
GGCGAGCCGCATGCGCAGGACGGCCAGCGATTGCAGGGTCTCGTCGTGCAGCTCCCGCGCCCAGCGGCCGCGCTCCTGCTCGGCCGCGTCGATGGTGTTCCGCAGGCGCTGCTCGGCCATCGACCTCGCCGTCGCGATGCCCGTCGCGGCGCTGGCGGCGAAGGCGTCCAGCATCCGCTGATGCTCGTCGTCGAAATGTCCCGGGTCGCCGACGTGATCGAGGGCGATGACCAACCCCAGGGACTGGTTGCGGAAGTGCAGCGGCGCGATCAGCGCGCGCCCTCTCTCCTTCGACCCCAGATCCGCCCCGGTGATCCTGCCGAGCAGCACCGGCTCGGATGCCTCCTCGACGCTGAATCTGAGCTGCCCGACCTTGGGGTCGAGCCCGCCGGCAACCGCGGCCGTCGCGGCGACCACCAGCTCATCGCCCTCGCGGAGCAGGACGATCAGCGCCCTCGCCTCGACCAGGGCGCGCCCGCGCTCGACGGTCGCGTCGAGCACCCGCTCGAGATCGGTCTCCCCGCCGACCGCGACCGCGATCTCGGTGGCCGCCTGCAGCCGCCTCACCGCCCGGCGCAGGTCATCGCGGTGGCGACGGCGGTCGGTGATGTCGCGGATCGCGGCCAGGGCCATCATGCCGCCGTCGGTCGCGACCGTGGAGAGCGAGACCTCGCACGGGAACTCGCTGCCGTCCTTGCGGCGGGCATGGAGATCGAGGCCGACGCCCATCGGCCGCGTGCGAGGGGCCTCGAAGTAGCGGTCGCGGTGTCCGGCGTGGTCGGCGCGAAGGCCACTCGGAACCAGCGTTTCGATCGGCCGCCCGATCAACTCGCCTCGCCCGTAACCGAAGATCGTCTCCGTCCGCGAGTTGACGAGCCGGATCTCGCCGTGCTCGTCGACCCCGATCACCGCGTCCGGTGCGAACTCGAGGAGCTCCCGCTCGAGCGCCTGGCTGGGCCGGTCAGGCATCGGGGCGAGCATAAATCAGCCTCGGCCGGGTACGTGCAATGGGTGATGGAGGCCCGAAGTCGCTCGCTCGCCGGATGCCTGATCGCGGGCTTGGCCTGCCTCGCCATCGGCACCGGCTGTGGCGGGAGCGGTTCCGACACCGTCGAGCAGCAGACGCGTGCGTCGGGCTCGCCCGAGTCGCCGAACGTCGAGCAGCCCCTCTCCTCCGCCGAAGTCCACGGGCGTGAGCTCTTCGTCCAGAAATGCGGCTCCTGCCACACCCTCGATGCCGCCGGCACGGTCGGCCAGGTCGGGCCGAACCTCGATGACATCGCGGTGAACGAGGGGGACGTCCTGCACGCGATCAGGACCGGCGGCGGGCGCCACGCGAAGGGCCAAGAGAGCGGGCCGAGCGGCAACATGCCGGCCAACCTCTACACGGGCAAGGACGCTCAGGACGTCGCTGCGTTCGTGGCCGCGAACGCCGCCGGCAGCTCGACTCCCTGAGCTAGACCTCTTGGTACAGCGGCCCGTCTCCCCCCTCGGGGAGAGTGAGCCTGCCGCCCTTGGCGGTGATGGCGCCGCACTGCACGCAGTTGGACGGCGTCACGTGGACGTCGACCGTCTCGGAGCCCGACTCGAGCTGCTCCTCGGGGATCTCGTAGACCTGGGCCGGGCACATCGAGACCCAGGTCTGCGCCAGCTCGCGCGGCACCTTCTCCTGGATGCGGATGTGGTTGGGCGCGTCGTCTCGGGTCGCGTTGCCGGAGAGGAAGACCGAATTGAGCTTGTCGAAGATGTACTTGTTGTCGGGCTTCGGGTACTTCTTCGCCGCCCCGTCGCTCTCCACCGGCACCTCGGCATCGGGCTCGTTCTTCCAGTGCCCGCCGGGAAAGGCGCCCTTGGTGGCGACCATCAGGCTGCCCATGATGCCTCCGAAGATCAGGCCCTTAGAGAGCGGCTGGCGCATGTTCCGCGACTGCCAGAGGTCCTTCTCGATGATGGAGTCCTTGACCCTGCGCTCGTAATTCTCGAAGTTGACCGAGTCCTGTTTGAGCGACTCGACGATCGCCTCGGCCGCGTACATGCCCGAGTGCATCGCGTAGTGGATGCCCTTCAGCGTCGGGACGTTGACCATGCCGGCGGCATCGCCGCAGATCACCATGCCCGGGCTGGAAAGCCGCTTCGGCATCGACCAGTAGCCGCCCGACGGGATCGTCTTGGCACCCCAGCCCACGCGCTTGCCGCCCTCGAGGAGCTTCCTGACGAACGGGTGGGTCTTGAGCTCCTGGAGGGCATCGTGGGTTGAGAAGGTCGCGTCGCTCGTGTCGAGGCCCACGACCAAGCCGATGCACACCTTGTCCTCGCCCATCGGGTAGATGAAGCTGCCCCCCGCCTCCTTCCACTTGGGTCGCCAGCGAAGCGGCCAGCCCAGCGTGTGGATGACGCGGTCGAGCGGCGTCTGGACCTCCCAGACCTCCTTGACGCCGAGCTCCCAGCGCTGGGGGTCGGGGCCGCGGAGGTCGAAGTAGTCGAGCGCCGCGCCGGTCAGGTGACCGAGCGTGCCCTCGGCCAGGACCGTCGCCTTGGCGACGACGTCCGAGCCCGGCTCGAAGTTGGAGAGCTCCTCGCCGTCCTTGCCGCGTCCCTTGTCTCCCGAGCGGATGCCCCTGACGATCCGGTCCTCGACCAGGAGCCTGTCGGCCGCGGTCTCACTGAGGATGTAGACGCCCGCCTCCTCGGCCTTCTCGCCGAGGAAGCGGCCGAGCTTCGCGATCGAGGTGACGTAGTTGCCGTGGTTGCGGAAGTTCGGCGGCATCGGCTTCAGCGGCACCGCCACCTTCGAGGTGAGGAAGTAGACCGCGTCCTTGGTGACTTCCTGGTAGACGGGCCAGTCAGAGGGGTCGAGGTCCGGGAACAGCTCCCGCATCGCCGAGGGCTTCATGTTGGCCCCGGAGAGCAGGTGGGCGCCGGTGGTCTTGCCCTTCTCCACGACGGCGACCGGGACCTCGCCCAGCCTCTCGGTCAGCTCGGGCTCCTCCTCGAGCAGCTGCATCAGCCTGATCGCACACGCGAGCCCCGCCGGCCCGCCCCCGACGATCGCGACACCGACCTCGATGCGCTCGTCCTCGGGATCGGTGATCCCCGTTACGAACTCCTCCGCCGGGTTCACCGGCGGCGGGTACTCGAGCGGCTCGACGGCCACCTATCCGCCCTTCTTGGCCTTGATCGCCTCGGTCAGCTTGGGGACGATCTTGTGCAGGTCGCCCACCACGCCGAGGTCCGAGAACTCGAAGATCGGAGCGTTCTGGTCCTTGTTGATGGCCAGGATGTTCTCCGAGTTCTGCATGCCGACCTTGTGCTGGATCGCGCCGGAGATCCCGAGCGCCAGGTAGAGGTTCGGCGCGACCGTCTTGCCGGTCTGGCCGATCTGTGCGGCGTACGGGTACCAGCCCGCGTCCACCACGGCTCGGGTGGCCGCGACGGCGCCGCCCATCGAGTTCGCCAGCTGCTCGGCCAGCTCGAAGTTCTCCTTCTTGCCCAGACCGCGGCCGCCTCCGACCAGGATGTTGGCGTCCTCGATGTTCACGTCGGCGCCGCGCTGCTCGCCGCGCGTGACCATCTTGGCCTTGGTCGACCAGGGCGAGAGCTCGACCTGGACGTCCTCGACCTCGGCGGTCCCGTCGCCCTCGTTGGCGTCGAAGGCGTTGAGACGGCCGATGATGATCCCGGGCTTCTCCACGTACCCGACGTGCGCGATCTGCGAGTCCTGGAGGATCGGCCGCTCGGCGACGAGCTTGCCGTCCTGGACGTTCACCTGGGTGACCTCCATCGTCACCCCGGCGTTGAGCCGGGCCGTGAGGCCGGCGCCGATCTCGAAGCCGAGCAGGCCCCCGCCGAAGAGCGCGTAGCCGAAGTCGTTGTCCTGCATGACCTTCGCCATCACGTCGACGATCGGCTGGGCCAGCCCCTCGGGGGCCTCCTTGGCGCGATAGACCTTGCTCACTCCGTACCTGCCGAGCGCGGCGGCGGCCTCATCGGAGACGTCGCCGACCACGACGGCGGCCGCCTCGGACCCCAGCTCGCCGGCCAGCTTCGCGGCCTCGGAGAGGGCGCCGAGGGAGTTCTTGTTGAAGTTGCCCTCGTCGTCGTGGAGGGCGTAGACCAGGATGCCTCCCATTTAGATCAGCTTCCTTTCCTCGAGCCAGGCGACGATCTTCTCGACCGTCTCGTTGGTGTCCTCGTCCTCGATGATCTCTCCGGCCTCCTTCTGGGGCGGCGGCTTCAGATCGAGGACGGCGGTGCGCGAGCCGCTCTCGCCGACGCGGTCGGACTCGATGCCGACGTCGCCGATCGCCTTGGTGTCGAGCGGCTTCTTCTTCGCGCCCATGATCGCCTTCAGGCTCGGGTAGCGCGGCTCGTTGATCGCGTCACCGACGCTGATCACGGCCGGCAGCTCGACCTCGACGGTGTCGTAGCCGTACTCGGCCTGGCGCTCGCAGGTGAGCTTGCCGTCGGCGACGTCCATCTTGATCACCTGGGTCAGGGAAGGCATCTGCAGGTGGTCGGCCACGACCGCACCGATCGTGTAGCACTCGCCGTCGTCCGACTGCTGGCCGAGGAGCACCAGGTCGGGGCTCTCGGCCTCCAGCACCTTGGCGAGGGCATAGCCCGTCGCGTTGACGTCGGAGCCCTCGAGGGCGCCGTCGGTGAGGTGCACCGAGCGGTCGGCGCCGAGGGCGACGGCCTTGTGGAGCGCGCGGACGGCGCTCTCCGGGCCCATCGTCACTGCGACGATCTCCTCTACGTCGGAGCCGCCCTCCTTGACCTGCATCGCGGCCTCGAGGGCGTGTGTGTCGAAGGGGTTGAGGTTCTTCTCGCCCGAGCGGTCCAGGCGCTTGGTCTCCGGATCGATTCGCTTGTCGACGGCGGCGTCCGGGACCTCTTTGACGAGCACTGCGATCTTCAAGTTGGGTCCTCTCTAAGGCGCGTGGTTCTTGGCTTCGCCATGAAACGGGTGACCCTCAGCGTCTTCCCGGGTCCCTCGCATCGGGCGGCGCGGGATGATACCGACTTCAGCTGGCTGACTGACCAGTCAATCAGTTCCCGGATGATCGGCTTCGCAATCGGATCGCCGGAGCCAAGCGGCGGCCTGGTGGCCGCTAGCTGCTGAAGTGGGCGACCAGCGGCTGGCCGCCGGCTCCCGGGAGCAGCCGCAGCACTGAGACGTTGTGCGGATCGACCGGGATGCCGCCGCCCGAGCTTCCCGACGCGTCGAGATGGAACCAGCTCACGGGGATCTGGCTGCCGTCGTTCATGACCAGCTGGGCGGTGGTGAGATCGGCGCGGTGGGCCGGGTCGACCGTGATCACCAGCCAGTTGGGGCGTCCCTGATAGCTGAAGACCGTGCCGGCGAACGCGCCGCCGCCCCCGTAGAGCGAATAGGCCTCGAACTCCTTCCCGTTCGCCTCCTGCAGGGTCTGGTGGTAGTGCGACGCATCCCGGAGATCGCCGGAGACGATGCCGAGCGTGATCGCCACCGAGGCCAACGCCGCTCCAGCTGGAGCGAGTACGAGCGCCAGACGCCGGCGCCGGCGCCGCGGCCGCGGCGCGGGCAGGACGCGGTCGAGGACCCGTGACTCGAAGCCGACGGGGGCCTCCCTGTGCGGCGCGAGCAGGAGCAGCTGATCCGCCACCTCGGAGAGCTCCTCCACCCTCCTGCGGCAGTCCGGGCAGTCGGCGAGATGCTCGAGGGCGCGGCCGCGCTCCTCCCCCTCGACGATGCCGAGCGCCAGTTCCGGCGCCAGCTCGCGAACCTCCTCGCAGCGCGGGTCCATCACTCCTCCACCTCGAGCTCGTTCCGCAGCTTGATCATCGCCGTGCGGATCCTGGTCTTCACGGTGCCGAGCGGCACGTGGTCGAGATCGCTGATCTCGCGGGCGGTCCTGCCCATGTAGGCGGTCAGGACGAGCGCGCGCCGCTGGTCGTCGGGCAGCTCGGTGATCGCGGAGCGCAGTTGCTCGCGCTCATCGGGCTGCACCGCCATCTCATCGGCCGCCGGCTCCTGCGAGGTCAGAGAGACCTCCGCCGCGATCACCTCCGGATCCACCGGGTCCAGGCGCCGCATGCGGGTCTGGTCAATGGACAGGTTGCGGGCGATCGAGAGCAGCCACGTCGAGACGCGGCCCTTGCGGGCGTCGTAGTTTCCTGCGTGTCGGAACACCCTCACGAACGTCTCCTGGGCGACCTCCTCCGCGATCGCCGGCTGACGGACGATCGTCAGGGCAAGGCCGTAGACGCGCCCCTGGAACCGCCGCACGAAAGCGGCGGCCGTGCGGGGGTCGCCCGTCGCGTAGCCGGCGAGAAGTGCCTCGTCGGAAGGGTCCACATCAGGAATGTACGGAGCACGAGGCAGTCTGGATTGTGTGACGTTGCTCACTCAATCCGTGGCGCCTGCGCGGCCGTACTACTGGCGAGATTGGGGCCGACACAAGACAAAGGACCGAAGATGAATCGCAGACGCGCTCCGCTGCTCACGGTCGCCGCGATGGCGCTGGTCGCCATCCTCCTGGCGGCCTGCGGCGGCAGCAGCAGCAACTCCGACAACAACGCGAGCGCCGCGACAGCCGGCGGAGGCGGCCAGACGGTCTCGACGAAGTCCGTCTCGGGCGTCGGCACCGTGCTGGTGGACTCCAGCGGCCAGGCGCTCTACACCAACAATCAGGACAGCGGGATGACCGTCGCGTGCACGGGCTCGTGCACGGCCATCTGGGTTCCGGTGATGGCGCCGTCGAGCGGCCAGCCCACCTCGAGCGATCAGGCCGTGCAGGCCAAGCTCGGCATGGTCAAGTCGAACGGCGGCAAGCAGGTCACGTTCGGCGGTAAGCCGCTGTACTCGTTCGTCCAGGACAGCCCCGGGCAGGTGACGGGCAACGGTTTCACCGACAACTTCGGTGGCACCAGCTTCACCTGGACGGTGGCCAGCACGGGACAGGTGTCCTCGAGCGCGAGCAGCACGAGCACCTCGAGCGGCAGCTCCGGCGGCGGCTCGAGCGGCGGCTACGGCTACTAGTTGGCCGCAGAGGCCTCTTCGCGCCCGGCGACGGCCCGCTTGACGAAATCCACGATCTCGTCGGTGGGCGCGCCGGGCGTGAACACCTCCGCCACACCGAGCTTCTTGAGCTCGGGGATGTCGTCGGCGGGGATCGTCCCGCCGACGGTGACCACCACGTCGCTCGCTCCCTGATCCGCCAAGAGCTCCACCACCCTCGGCACCAGGGTCATGTGGGCGCCGGAGAGGATCGAGAGCCCGACCGCGTCGGCGTCCTCCTGGATCGCCGTCTCGGCGATCTGCTCGGGCGTCTGGTGCAGCCCGGTGTAGATCACCTCCATGCCGGCATCGCGCAGGGCGCGGGCGATGATCTTGGCCCCGCGGTCGTGCCCGTCCAGGCCCGGCTTGGCAACGACTATCCTGATTTTTCTGGCGGACTCGGTTGGCACTATTCGGTCAGCGGTCGCTCGCGTAGCGAGTTAACCGTAATCGAACAGGAAGTTTCTACGGTTTCAACCGAGGCAAGCCGATACGAGAATGAGTAGTGGATAGGGGAACCGCGGCGACAGGAGGCATAGCGGTGTACGACGTTCTTTTCCTGGACCGGACACATGGAGAGAAGCTGCTCGCGAGGGGTCTCGCCCGCGACGATGCGTGCCGCATCGCCAGGGCCGAGTCCGAGCGCCGGGGGGTCGGCCGCATGTTCCTGGCGGGGTCAGAGCTGACGACGATGGGCGAGCTCGTCGTGATCGTCGAGTCCGCGCAGCGCGCGGCCTAGCCCTCCCCCACATCTCGTAGAGACTGCTTCTGGTAGGGCCTCCCCGAGAGCCGGCGGATCTCGCGGGCCAGCTGCTCGACATCGATGGCCTCGTCGTCGACCCTCTTGCTCTCCAGTGTCGAGGCGTTCGGCCCCGGCGGCGGCGGCTGGGACCCGAAGCCGTGACGGTAGTGCCAGAGCATCCCGTCGAGGACCCGCTGTGGCACCTGGTCCGTCGCGTCGAGCGGCTGCCCCCTCGAGGCAGCGATGTTCGCCGCGGTGGCCGGATTGACGGCGGTCATGTCGACGCTCGGCATGATCGCGTCGTAGGGGGCCGAATTGCCCGCGTTGGGCGTGACGGCGCCGTAGAGCGGCACGGCCAGCGCCTCGCCAAGATTGAGCGACGGCAAGCCGGAGATGATCTCCAGCGTCCGCAGGAAGGAGAGCTGGTCATAGCGGTCGTGGACCACTGCGCCCCGCTGCGTGTACGGGCTGATCACGAGTGCGGGGATCCGGTGCGCGTCCACGTGGTCGGCGCCGTTCTGCGAGTCGTCCTCGACCACCAGGATCAGCGAGCTGTTCCAGATCGACGAGTGCGAGATCGCCTCGACGATCTGGCCGAGCGCCCAGTCGTTGTCGGCGATGTCGGCGTCCGGCGTGCGCTTGCCGGGGGCGAGGCCCTCGGTGTGGTTGAGCGGCAGCGACAGGTAGTTGAAGGTCGGCACCGAGTTGGTGGCGAGCTGGGCCTGGAAGCGCGTGTTGAAGCAGGTGAACCTCGAGGCGTCGCCGGGCTGCGAGCCGGGCGGCAGGCTGGAGTCGTACACGTTGCCGAGCTTCGGCCCGATCGCCGGGGTGTCGAAGATCGAGATGTCGCTGTCGTAGCAGCCGCCGTTGAGCTGGACGTCGGTCCTGGCGGAGTCGAGCACCTGGGCGTTCTCCGCCGTCTGCTCGGGCGTCCTGTCCTTGTCGGGGAACGGTGAGATGCCCGCCAGCGCCTCGCCGTAGTTGTAGAACGAGACGCCGCTCTCCAGCATGCGCTGGAAGATGTAGCCCTTGGGCGGAGCGCTGACCTCATAGGAGCCGAAGTCGTACGGGCGGTTGCGGCCGGCGTAGTTCTGGTGCCAGTTCTTGATCACGTAATCGGACACTGCGCCGGCCGCCGTCCAGTAGTGGCCGTCGATCGACGCTTCGGAGTTCGCGTAGACGTGGTCGAGCAGGGGGAAGCGCTGGACGAGGGCGTGCATGTTCGGGGTGATCGAGCTCCCGAACAGGGTCAGCGCCGGATCGCCGTCTCCGCGTGAGTCGTCGCCGAGCACCTGATCGTAGGTCCGGTTCTCGCGCACGATGTAGAAGACGTGCTTGATCGGACCTCCGCCGCGAATCGGGGTGTCGGCGGGTGCGGTGCGGGCGTCCGAGGGGACCACCTGGCGATCGCTGACCGGGGTGAGCCTGCGGATCTTCCGGTCGCTGGGATAGCTCAGCACCCCGGAGGCGCCGTCGACGATGGACGGCAGGTACTGGTTCAGGTAGCTGTCGTCGCCGGTGTTCGGGTTGGGACCGCCCGGGTTCGGACCCACGCCGAGACCCCGGGCGGAGACCCAGACCAGCTGACGGCGCTTCGGCGTGGCGGCGGCCATCGTCGGATAGCTCCCGGTCGGGATCCGGCCGACGAGCTGGAAGGGTTTGGCCTTGCGGCGATGCGACTTCTTGTGCTTGCCCTTCCGCTTCGCGGCGGGCTCGGCAACGGCGGCAGCGCCCTTCTTCCCGCCCTGCTTCCTCTCGCCGCTCACCTTCGGGCCCTGCCCGCAGCGCTTGCCCTTGGAGAGGGCGAAGACCGCCACGGCGTCCTCACCCGAGTCGGCGGAGAGCAGGTCGCAGCCGTCCGAGGTCACGCTCAGGTCCGTCGGAGAGGTGCCCACGCCCTGCGGGCGCTCGACCGACAGCGTCCTCGTCACCGACAGCGACTTGGTGTCGATCACGGTGATGGTGTCCTGGTTCGCGTTGCCGACGAAGGCCAGGGGAGCCCTCGGATCGACCGCGATGCTCTCGGCGTGGGAGAGCGGCGGGGCGACCTGAATGCTCTTGACCACCTCGCCCGCCGCCAGGTCGATCACCGCGACGGTCCCCTGCGTCTCGCTGCTCACGAGGCCGAAGCGCCCGTCGGTCGTGATCCCCGCACCGTAGGGGTAGTGGCCCACGTTGACATAGCGGACGTTGCCGGTCGCCGTGTCGATCAGCGCGGCCGCGTCGGCGAGGTTGAGCGCAACCAGCAGCGTTCGCCCGTTGGGGCTGACAGCGATGTCGCGCGGCCACGAGCGGTGGTCCGTGCTGGTCGGAAAGTCCTGGGCCACCGGCGCATCGCTCGGCGGAGGAACGCCGATCAGCCCGGTCCTCGTGGCGAGCCCGGTCTTGGGGTCGTAGTGGAGGACGTGGATGACGTCGCCCTCCCGGCCCGGGACGCTCGGATCGACCTGCTCGGCCTGGTGGCTGGAGTCGGCGACGCCGGAGACGTACGCGGTGAGCCCGTCGGGTGACATGGCGACCCCGCCGGTCAGGCCGGGGAAGGGGATGGTCTGAACTACGGTGCCGACCCTGGGGCCGCGGCGCTTGCCGCGCTTGCAGCGGGAGCGCTCCTTCCTGGCCTCGGCCGCGCCGCCCTTTCTCGCCTTCTCCTTCTTGCAGGACGGCGTCGCGACCCGGACGATGCGCACGTCGTTTCGGCCGCGGCCGGTGGAGAGCGCCCAGAGGAAGCGGCCGTTGGTCGTCAGCGCTCCACCGGTCGGCAGGTTGCCGAGCGGCGTCAGCTTGCCCGCCGGCTCGAGGCGACGGCCCGATGGCTGGATCCTGTTCGAGGGGCCGATCACCCCAACCTGGGATGTCACGGCGTAGGCGACTCCGGCGCCGAGCACCGCCGCCAGCGCGATGGGTCCTGCGATCCTTCCCGGCTTCACTCTCCTCACGCGCCCGTACTTCATACCACCAGGCGCATTCAAACGAGCGACCCCGAACATCTGTCGAGAGCGCTTGGCCGGCACCGGGCCGCCCGTTTCCGTATGGGGCGGCGATTAGGGTCAGGACGGTCGCCGATCTCGAGGCGACAGTGATGTTGCGGCCCCGGTCAAGGACGACCGGGAAATCCAATGAGGGGAGATTCGATGAAGCAGCTCCTGAGACGTCGTCCCAGCGCCGCGATGGTCGTCGCGATCATTGCGCTGGTGGCGGCCCTGGGCGGGACGGCGGTAGCCGGTGGCATTCTCACGACGAAGAAGTTCAAGAACCAGGCTCTCCGCGGGCCGCTCACGTACGCAACCTCGACCGTCAACGTGCCGAACACGAACGGCCCGGACAGCCAGGGATTCCAGATCTCGGCGTCATGCCCATCCGGCACACACCCGGTCGGGGGCGGCGTCAAGCTGAGCAACGAGAACGATCAGTACGTGAACGACAGCTACCCGACCGCTGCGGGTTGGGGAGCCACGATCTACAACGGCAATGCCTCTGCCCTCCCGGTGAACATCACGGCCATCTGCACGACCGTGAAGCGGACGTCCGGGAGCCCGGCCGGCTGACACGCATCGACGGCCGAGAGGCGAGAGGGGCCGGCGAAAGCCGGCCCCTCTCGCTCAGAAGACGGGCAGCTCCGTGTAGCTGCCGAAGACCTCCTGGAGGGCGGCGACCATCTCGCCCTCGGAGACGCGCGCCCGGGCGCAGTCGAGGATCGGCGGCATCAGGTTGGCGTCGGTGGCCGCGGCGCTCTTCAGCTCGGCGAGGGTGCGCGCGACCTCGGCGGAGTCGCGCCGGGCCTTCGTCGCCTCCACCCTCCCCCGCTGCTTGCGCTCGAGCTCGGGGTCGATGCGGAGGATCGGGGTCTCCTCGTCGTCGATGAGCGTGTACTCGTTGACCCCGACCACTATGCGCTGCTTGGAGTCGACCTCCTGCTGGTAGCGGAAGGAGGCGTCCGCGATCTCGCGCTGTGGGAAGTTCTGTTTGATCGCCTCGACC
>DATIDP010000036.1:0-16804 GCA_035456265.1 Solirubrobacterales bacterium
AACATCCTGGACACTCCGGGACACGTCGACTTCACCGTCGAGGTGGAGCGCAATCTCCGCGTGCTGGATGGTGCGATCGCGCTCTTCGACTCCGTCGCCGGCGTCGAGCCACAATCCGAGACCGTCTGGCGCCAGGCCGACAAGTACGGCGTGCCCCGCGTCGCTTACGTCAACAAGATGGACCGCACCGGCGCGGACTTCTTCAAGGCGGTCGAGACCATGAACGAGCGCCTCGGCGCCAACCCGCTTCCCATCCAGATCCCGATCGGCCAGGAGGCGGACTTCGTCGGCGTCGTCGACCTGATCGAGAACAAGGCGCTCGTCTGGAAGGACGAGCTCGGCACCGAGTTCGAGTACACGGATATCCCCGAGGACTTGGCGGAGCAGGCCGAGGAGTACCGCACCCACCTGATCGAGGCCTGCGCCGACTACGACGACGAGCTCATGGAGGCCTACCTCAACGAGGAGGAGATACCACACGAGCGGATCGCGAAGTCCCTGCATCGCGCCACCCTCGACATCAAGGTGACCCCGGTCCTCTGCGGCTCCTCCTTCAAGAACAAGGGCGTGCAGCCCCTTCTCGACGCGATCGTCGAGCTGCTGCCCTCGCCGATCGAGATTCCGGCCGTCAATGGCATCGAGCCGCCGAAGAAGGGTGAGAACGGCGGCCAGACCGAGGCGGAGCGCCCCGCGGACGACGGCGCCCCCTTCGCCGCGCTCGCCTTCAAGGTGATGGCCGATCCCTACGTCGGCAAGCTGACCTATTTCCGCGTCTATTCCGGCAAGCTCAGCGCCGGCAGCCGGGTGCTCAACGCGTCGACGGGCCGCACCGAGCGGATCGGCCGCCTGCTGATGATGCACGCGAACCACCGCGAGGAGATCGAGGAGTGCTACGCGGGCGACATCGTCGCGGGCGTGGGCCTCAAGCAGACCTCCACGGGCGACACGCTCTGCGCACCCGACGCTCCGATCGAGCTCGAGCACATCGAGTTCCCGGAGCCGGTGATCGCCGTGGCCATCGAGCCGAAGACCAAGGCCGACCAGGAGAAGCTCTCCGCCAGCCTCGCTCGCCTCGCCGAGGAGGACCCGACCTTCCAGGTCCAGTCCGAAGAGGAGACCGGCCAGACGCTGATCCATGGGATGGGCGAGCTCCATCTCGAGGTGATCGTCGACCGCCTCCTCCGCGAGTTCTCCGTCGACGCCAACGTCGGCCGCCCGCAGGTCGCTTACCGCGAGACGATCCGCGACAGCGTCAACAAGGTCGAGGGGCGCTTCGTTCGTCAGACCGGCGGCCGCGGCCAGTACGGCCACGCCGTGATCAACGTCGAGCCGGCTCCCGGCGAGGGCTTCGACTTCATCAACTCGATCAAGGGCGGGACCATCCCGTCCGAGTTCATCCCCTCGGTGGAGTCCGGCATCGAGGAGGCGCTGCAGTCGGGCGTCAAGGCCGGCTACCCGATGGTCGACGTGAGGGTGGAGCTGATCGACGGCTCCTACCACGACGTCGACTCCTCGGAGATGGCCTTCAAGGTGGCCGGTTCCATGGCGGTCCAGGAGGCCGCCCGCAAGGCGAAGCCGGTCCTGCTCGAGCCGGTCATGTCGGTCGAGGTCGTCACGCCCGAGGAGTTCCTCGGGGATGTGATCGGCGATCTCTCCCGGCGCCGGGGCAAGGTCCAGGGCCAGGAGCCGCGAGGCAACGCCCTCGCCGTCCAGGCATTCGTCCCTCTCGGGGAGATGTTCGGATACGCCACCGACCTGCGGTCCTCGACCCAGGGACGGGCGAGCTACACCATGCAGTTCGAGCGGTACGAGGAGGTCCCGAAGAACATCGAGGACGAGATCATCGAACACCGCTCGGGAGAGCCCGTGGGAGCCAGTGCGTAGCTATATTCCCACGGTTCGCCCACAAACCACTTTTGAACACCAACCACACCACTTAAAGGAGCGAGATGTCCAAGGAGAAGTTCGATCGCGATAAGCCGCACGTCAACGTCGGCACCATCGGCCATGTCGATCACGGCAAGACCACGCTGACAGCCGCGATCACCAAGACACTCGCCGAGAAGGGCGGCACCGAGGTGAAGTCGTTCGAGGAGATCGACAATGCGCCCGAGGAGAAGGAGCGCGGGATCACGATCGCCACCTCGCACGTCGAGTACGAGACCGACAACCGGCACTACGCCCACGTCGACTGTCCCGGCCACGCCGACTACGTCAAGAACATGATCACTGGCGCCGCCCAGATGGACGGCGCGATCCTGGTGGTCTCCGCGCCCGACGGCCCCATGCCGCAGACGCGGGAGCACATCCTGCTGGCACGTCAGGTGAACGTCCCCTACGTGGTCGTGTACCTGAACAAGGTCGACATGGTCGATGACGAGGAGCTGCTCGAGCTGGTCGAGGAGGAGGTCCGCGACCTGCTCAACGAGTACGAGTTCCCCGGAGCCGACGTTCCGATCATCAAGGGCTCGGCGCTGAAGGCGCTCGAGGGCGACGAGGAGGCCAAGCAGTCGATCATCGACCTGGCCGCCGCGCTCGACGAGTACATCCCCGAGCCGGAGCGCGACCTCGACAAGCCGTTCCTGATGCCGGTCGAGGACGTCTTCTCGATCACCGGCCGCGGCACCGTCGCCACCGGTCGTATCGAGCAGGGCGTCGTCAACACCGGCGACGAGGTCGAGATCGTCGGGATCAAGGACAGCACCAAGACGGTCGTCACCGGCGTCGAGATGTTCCGGAAGATCCTCGACGAGGGGCGCGCCGGCGACAACGTCGGCTGCCTGCTCCGCGGGACCAAGCGTGAGGAGATCGAGCGAGGCCAGGTGCTCTGCAAGCCGGGCTCGATCACCCCGCACACGAAGTACAAGGCGGAGGTCTACTGCCTGAAGAAGGAGGAGGGCGGCCGTCACACGCCGTTCGTCTCGGGCTACCGGCCCCAGTTCTACTTCCGCACGACCGACGTCACCGGCGTCGTCAAGCTCCCCGAGGGCCGCGAGTTCGTCGCCCCCGGCGAGAACGCCGAGATGGAGGTCGAGCTGATCCAGCCGATCGCCATGGATCAGGGCCTCAGGTTCGCCATCCGAGAGGGCGGCCGGACCGTTGGCTCGGGTGTCGTCACCGAGGTAATCGAATAGCTGCGAAGCGGGCCCCCGGTGAATTGGGGGCCCGCCGTTAGTACGGCCCTCCCACACGGGCTAAGGGCCAGGACAACTGCAAGACATACGACCAGGGCGCGGCCCTAGATCCTTGGGGCGGCGCCCTAACTGCGCGAAAGACCAGTAAGACCAAGTGGCTTCACTGACATCGGGAAAGATCAGGATCCGGCTCAAGGCGTACGACCACGACGCCATAGACCGGGCTGCCCAGGAGATCGTGGGCACCGCCGAGCGCACCGGCGCGACGGTCGCCGGGCCGATCCCGCTTCCCACCGACAAGCACGTCTACGTGGTGATCCGCTCGCCGTTCAAGGACAAGGACTCGCGCGAGCACTTCGAGATCCGCACCCATAAGCGGCTGATCGACATCCACCAGCCAACCCCCAAGACGGTCGACGAGCTCCAGCGCATGGAGACCCTGCCGGCCGGCGTCGACGTGGAGATCCGCCTGTGAGCGCGATCGTCGGCAAGAAGCTCGGGATGACGAGGATCTTCACCGAGGACGGCACCTCCGTCCCGGTGACGGTGATCGAGGCTCAGCCGAACAAGGTCACCGCCATCCGCCGCTCCGACCGCGACGGCTACGACGCGGTCCAGCTGGCCGGCGATCCGGTCGCGGTGGAGGACAAGCTCACCAAGGCCGAGCTCGGTCACCTGAAAAAGGCCGGCGCCGGTGCAATGCGCACCCTGGTCGAGTTCCGCGATGTCGACGTGGGCGGCTCCGCCGGCGGCGGCGAGGAGGCGGAGGCCGAGGGGCAGAGCAAGGAGGCCGGGTCCGAGGAAGTCAACGTCGGCGACGACGTGACCGTCTCGAGCTTCGAGCCCGGCCAGCGCGTCAAGGTCTCCGCGATCTCGATCGGCAAGGGCTTCCAGGGGACGATCAAGCGGCACAACTTCGGCCGGGGGCCCGTGACCCACGGCTCACACAACGTGCGCGCTCCGGGATCCATCGGTGCGAGCGCCGATCCGGCCCGGGTGTTCAAGGGGATGAGCATGCCCGGCCAGATGGGCGCCCGCCGCGTGACGCAGCGAGGTGCACACATCGTCGAGGTCGACGCTGAGCGCAACCTGCTTCTGATCCGGGGCTCCGTGCCCGGCGGCAAGAACGCCACCGTGGAGGTGCGCAGCGATGGCTGAGACCGCCGCGAAGAGCACGACCCAGAAGTCGGGCTCGCGCTCGAGCGCTGCGATCAAGGCGACGACCCTCGGCAAGCAGGCAAAGTCCGACCTGCCGAAGGAGATCTTCAGCGAGCCCTTCCACGAGGCGCTGGTTCACGAGACCGCCCGCGCCGATCTGGCGGCCCGGCGTCGCGGCACGCACTCGAGCCTGACGCGAGGCGAGGTCTCGATGACCACCGCGAAGGCGTGGCGCCAGAAGGGCACGGGCCGCGCCCGCGCCGGCGCACTGAGCGTTCCGCACCGTTATGGCGGCGGCGCCGCCTTCGGGCCCAAGCCGCGGCACTACACGGTCAAGGTGAATCGCAAGGCGCGTCGCAAGGCATTGCGCGCCGCGCTCTCCGTGCATGCGGATCGCGACACGATCGCCGTTCTCGACGGAGCGAGCTTCAAGGAGCCGGCCACCAAGCAGGCAGCCGATGCGCTGAAGCAGTGGGACGCGGGCAGCCCGACCCTGGTCGTCATCGGCAGCGAGGAGGAGAACGTCGCGAAGAGCTTCCGGAACATCGAGGGCGTCAGCGTCGCGCTCGCCGACGCGGCGGGCGTCGCCGACGTGATCGGCGCCACCTCGCTGGTCGTCACCGAGGCCGCCCTCGAGCAGCTCAAGGGCCGCGCCGGAGCGGAGGTGCGGTCCTGATGGATCCGCGCCAGGTGATCGTCAGGCCGGTGGTCTCGGAGAAGAGCTACGCCCTGATGGGCGAGGGCAAGTACACCTTCCGGGTCCACGATCGGGCCCACAAGCTGCAGATCGCGCACGCGGTCGAGGAGATCTTCGGCGTCAAGGTGCGGGCCGTCCGCACCTCCACTGTGAAGTCCAAGCCCAAGCGGCGGGGACTGCACTCGGGGCGCTCCCGCTCCTGGAAGAAGGCGGTCGTGCAGCTCGCTCCCGGCGAGCGCATCGAGCTGTTCGAGGGCGCGGCGGTGGAGGGCTAGCGATGGCGAACCGCAAGACACGACCGACCAGCCCCGGCCGGCGCTTCGGGACCTATCCGATGCGCGAGGAGCTCACCAAGGGGGAGCCGGACAAGCGGCTCACCAAGGGCAGGACCTCTTCCGGCGGCCGGAACTCCAATGGCCGGGTCACCGCCCGCCACCGGGGCGGCGGCGCCAAGCGCCGCTACCGCCAGATCGACTTCAAGCGCGCCAAGGACGGGATCCCGGCGAAGGTCGCCTCCATCGAGTACGACCCGAACCGGTCGGCCAGCATCGCGCTGCTCAACTACGCCGACGGCGAGAAGCGCTACATCCTCGCCCCACAGGGGCTCCGGGTGGGCGCGGAGATCGTCTCGGGAGAGGGCGCCGACATCGCCCCGGGCAACTCCCTGCCCCTGGCCCGGATCCCGACCGGCACCGTGGTGCACAACGTCGAGCTGATCCCGGGCCAGGGCGGAAAGCTCGGCCGCTCGGCGGGGACGGCGATCCAGGTGGTCGCCAAGGAGGGCCCCATGGTCAGCCTGCGCCTGCCCTCCTCTGAGGTGCGGATGGTGCGCGGCGAGTGTCGCGCCACGGTCGGCACGCTCTCGAACGCCGAGCACCAGAACGTGAAGATCGGCAAGGCCGGCCGCAACCGGCACAAGGGCAAGCGCCCGCAGACTCGCGGGGTGGCGATGAACCCGGTCGACCACCCGCACGGCGGAGGCGAGGCCCATCACACCCCGGGCGGGCACCCGGTGACGCCGTGGGGCAAGCCGACGCTCGGCTACAGGACCCGCAAGAAGGGCAAGCGCTCGGACGCGCTGATCGTGCGCGGCCGGCGGCGAGGAAAGAGGAAGTAGGAGATGGGACGTTCGACGAAGAAGGGCCCGTGGGCCGAGGAGCGCCTGCTGAAGCGGGTGAACGCCATGAACGAGTCGGGCCAGAAGCAGATGCTGAAGACCTGGTCTCGCCAGTCGACGATCTTCCCCGAGATGGTCGGCCACACCATCGCCGTCCACGACGGGCGCAAGCACGTGCCGGTCTACGTCTCGGAGTCGATGGTCGGCCACAAGCTCGGTGAGTTCGCGCCGACCCGCACCTTCCGTGCCCACTCGGGCGCGGGCAGCGCTTCGGAGAGGGACTGATGGCCGAGGAGAAGAAGGACACCGAGAAGAAGCAGAGCTCGACGCGCAGGTCGGCCGCCAAGAAGTCGTCCGGCAGCTCGGGCGGCGGCGGGAAGACGACTGCGAAGTCGGGCGGCTCCGGCACGCGCCAGCGCAAGTCGAGCGGCACCCGCTCGTCGGCGAAGCCGAAGGGTGAGACCGCGGCCCGCGGCAAGAGCGGGACGGCGGCCGAGGCGACCTCGAAGACGGCGGATTCCAAGGCTTCAAAGGCTGCGACCGAGAAGAAGCCATCTGCGCGTAAGGCGCCGGCCAAGAAGTCCGAGACCAAGCCCAAGGCCGAGACCGGCGACAAGGCCCAGACGAGGTCTCGCTCCCGCGGGAAGAAGGAGGCGCCCGAGCGCCCCGTCGTCAACGCACGTGCCCGCTTCGTCCGCGTGGCGCCCCGCAAGGCGCGCCTGGTCGCCGACCAGGTTCGCGGCCTGCACCTCGACGATGCCCTGCCCCTGCTGCGCTTTTCCACCCGCAGCGCGGCCCAGGACATCCGCAAGCTGATCGAGTCAGCCGCCGCGAACGCCGAGGCCAACCACGACCTGGTGGCGGACGACCTGATGATCAAGGACATCCACGTCGACGAGGGCCCGACGCTGCGCCGCTACCGGCCGCGGGCGCTCGGCCGCGCGACGCGGATCAACAAGCGAACCAGCCACATCGCCGTGGCGCTGACACCGGAGGAGTAGGAGATGGGACAGAAGATCCATCCGGAGGGCTTCCGGGTCGGCTACATCCACGACTGGAAGTCGAACTGGTTCAACGAGCGCGACTTCGCGGACTACCTCAACGAGGACCTCGCGATCCGCTCGCACATCGAGAACAAGCTTTCGCACGCCGGCCTGTCCCAGATCACGATCAAGAAGGGCTCGGGAGAGGTGGAGGTCGACATCTCCACCGCCCGCCCCGGGATCGTGATCGGCAAGTCCGGAAGCGAGGTGGACGCGCTGCGCAGGGAGCTCCACAAGCTCACCGGCAAGCCGGTCAAGGTCAACATCAAGGAGATCAAGCGCCCCGAGCTCGACGCGAAGCTGGTCGCCCAGTCGATCGCCGAGCAGCTCCAGAACCGCGTCGCCTTCCGCCGCGCGATGAAGCGCGCCCTGACCTCCGCGATGCGCTCGGGAGCGAAGGGGGTCAAGGTCCAGGTCTCCGGCCGCCTCGGCGGGGCCGAGATGGCGCGGACCGAGGGCTACTCCGACGGCCGCGTTCCCCTCCATACGCTGCGAGCGGACATCGACTACGGCTTCATCGAGGCGAAGACCACCACAGGCCGGATCGGCGTCAAGTGCTGGATCAACAAGGGCGAGGTCATGCCGGAGGGCTACCGCTCCGAGCTCACCGACGAGGACGGCTCCGCGCCGTCCGGGGGCTCGAAGGGAGGTCGTTCCTGATGTTGATGCCGAAGCGGGTTCGCTATCGCAAGCAGCAGCGCGGCCGCCGCCGCGGCTACTCGAAGGGCGGCACCACCGTCGCCTTCGGCGAGTACGGGCTGAAGGCGCTCGACCGCGGCTGGATCACCAACAGACAGATCGAGGCCGCCCGAGTCGCGATGACCCGCAAGATCAAGCGAGGGGGAAAGGTCTGGATCAACGTCTTCCCCGACAAGCCGGTCACCAAGAAGCCGGCCGAGACCCGGATGGGCTCGGGCAAGGGCAACCCGGAGGGCTGGGTCGCCGTCGTCAAGCCGGGCAAGGTGATGTTCGAGCTGGCCGGCGTCCCCGAGGACCTGGCCAAGGACGCGATGCGGCTCGCCGGCAACAAGCTTCCGATCAAGACCAAGTTCGTCCGCCGCGAGGGCGCGGAACAGTCGTCATGAAGGGCTCTGAGGCGCACAACCTCAAGGACGACGAGCTGCTGGAGCGCATCCGCCAGACCCGCGAGGAGCAGTTCGCCCTGCGGCTGCAACATGCGACGGGCGAGCTGGAGAACAGCGCTCGGATCACGGCTGTGCGGCGCGACGTGGCGCGGCTGTTGACCGTCGCCAAGGAGCGCGGCATCGATCTCGAGCACGAGCTGAGGACCTGATGGCAGAAGAAGAGCGAAACGAAGAGCGGCAGCAGGAAGAGACGCAGGAGGAGGAGGCGTCTGCGGAGGAGCCCAAGGCCGAGGAGACCCCGGCCGAAGAGGCCCCTGCCGAGGACGAGACCCCGGCTGGGGAAGAGGCGCCCGAGGACGGTTCTTCTGATGAAGCCGAGGACGCTTCTTCTGACGGCGATGCCGACTCTCCCGGGGTCGAGGGTGACGACGCGATGGAGGGCCTCGACTGGAAGGCGCGTCGCCGCCTGCAGCGCTCGCGTGAGCCCTCCGAGCAGCACCCACAGCAGAGCCCCGAGGAGCGCGCCGCATCACGTGGCGAGGCCCGCAAGCAGGCAGCCGGGCGTCGCTCGTCCTACCGCACCAAGCGCCGCGGCAAGAAGGAGGCCGGCACCGGAACCCCTCCCGCGGAGCGGCGCTCGGCGGGACGCAAGACCCGCCAGGGACGCGTCGTCTCGAGCAAGCCCGACAAGACGATCACCGTGCAGATCGAGGTCGCTCGCCGGCATCCGCAGTACGAGAAGATCGTGCGTCGCTCTCGCACGCTCCACGCCCATGACGCCCTCAACGAGGCGGGCGAGGGGGATCTGGTGCGCGTCGTGGAGACCCGCCCGATCTCGCGGACCAAGCGCTGGCGCCTCGTCGAGATCCTGGAGAAGGCGAAGTGACCCTCCTCGACACACACCACTCGCGGCTGACGCCGCCTGCCTTCGCTGGGACTGCGTCCTCGGGCTCGCCTTTGGCACCACCGAAGGCTTCGTCCTGCGTCCTTGTCCAGCTGGACCTGCGGCGCCCCCGCGAGCGGCGTGCGCCAAGGAGGGCCACTTCGTGATCCAGCAGGAGTCCAGGCTAAGGGTCGCCGACAACTCCGGCGCGCGCGAGATCCTCTGTATCCGCGTCAAGGGCGGGTCCGACCGCCGCTACGCCCGCGTCGGGGACGTGATCACCGCCACGGTCAAGCAGGCCACCCCGCACGGCGGCGTGCGCAAGGGCGAGGTCGTCGAGGCCGTTGTGGTCCGTACCCGCAAGCAGCTCGGGCGGGGGGATGGCACCTACATCGCCTTCGACGAGAACGCCGCGGTGCTGATCGACACCACCGGCGCCCCACGCGGCACGCGCATCTTCGGCCCGGTCGCCCGCGAGCTGCGCGAGAAGAACTTCATGCGGATCGTCTCCCTCGCCCCGGAGGTCCTCTGATGAGTCGCACGATGCGAGTCCGCAAGGACGACGACGTGATCGTGATCGGCGGCAAGGACCGTGGCAAGCGAGGTCGCGTGATCCGCACCGACCCCAAGAAGGGCTTCGTCTTCGTCGAGGGACTCAACATCGTGAAGCGCCACCAGCGGCCGCGGTCCGTCAAGGACGCATCGAAGGGCGGCGAGGTCGGCGGCATCATCGAGAAGGAGGGGCCGATCCACGTCTCCAACGTCATGGTGCTCGACCGCGAGGACAACAAGCCGACCCGTGTACGGGTCGATCGGTCCGGCGGCAAGCGCAAGCGCGTCGCGGCGAGGACCGGAAGGGACCTCGACTGATGGAAGCCACGGCGACAGAGCAGCAGCGACAGGCGGCACCGCCGCCCCGTCTGCGCGAGCTCTACGAGAACGAGGTGAAGCCCGCCCTGATCCAGCGGTTCGGCTACTCCACGCCGATGGCGGTCCCGACCCTGGACAAGATCACCCTGAACATGGGCATCGGCGAGGCCAAGCAGAACACCCAGATGCTCGAGGCAGCCACAGAGCAGCTCGCGACGATCGCGGGACAGCGCCCGAGCGTGCGCCGCGCCAAGAAGTCGGTCGCCTCCTTCAAGGTCCGCGAGGGGATGCCCGTGGGCGTCGCCGTCACCCTGCGCCGCGCCCGCATGTGGGAGTTCCTCGACCGGCTGACCTCGATCGCGGTTCCCCGGATTCGCGACTTCCGCGGCCTCAACGCGCGTTCCTTCGACGGCCGGGGCAACTACTCGATGGGGATCCGCGAGCAGATCATCTTTCCGGAGATCGATTACGACTCGATCGACGAGGTCCGCGGCCTCGACGTGACGATCACCACCACGGCGGCGACCGACGAGGAGGCCTTCGCGCTGCTCGATGGCCTCGGGATGCCCTTCTCGCCGGAGGGCCGACCCGGCCAGGCCGACGTCGAGGAGGAGGCAGAGGAGGAGCGCCGTCGCGAGGAGGCGCGTGAGCGGGCTGAGGCCGAGCAGGCCGCACTCGAGCAGCTCAAGGAGGAGAACCCGGAGGCCTACGCCAAGCCGGAGCGCCCCGAGGAGGGCGTGGAAGGCGAGGAGGGCGCCGAGGTCGGCGAGCCCGAGGGCGGGGCGCAGGCCGAGGGCGGCGAATCAGAAGAGACTTCGAAGGAGGAAGGCTGAATTGGCTAAGACATCACAGAGGGTCCGGCAGCGCCGCGAGCCCAAGTTCCAGACCAGGGGGTACAACCGCTGTCGGCGCTGTGGCCGGCCGCGCGCCTACTACCGCAAGTTCGGCCTCTGCCGGATCTGCCTGCGCGAGGCCGCGCACAACGGCTACGTGCCCGGAATGACCAAGTCCAGCTGGTAGGACCATGCTCACCGATCCAGTCACCGACTACCTGAACCGAATCCGCAACGCGCTCCTCGCCGAGCACGAGGAGGTGGAGATCCCCGCCTCCCGGCTGAAGCGCGAGATGAGCCGCATCCTCAAGGAGCAGGGCTACATCACGGACTTCAGCGTTGAGCCCGGCCGGGTCGGCGAGGTGATCAAGGTCCGTTTGCGCTACACCGAGAACCGTGACCCGGTGATCAGCGGCATGGAGCGGGTCTCGCGGCCCGGTCGCCGCCGCTACGTCGCCAAGGAGGACGTGCCCCGCGTCTTCGGCGGCATGGGCACGACGATCATGTCGACCTCGAGCGGGGTCATGACCGGCCACCAAGCGCGTCAGCGCGGGGTCGGTGGAGAGGTCGTCGCACACGTCTGGTGAGTTGAGATGAGCCGAATCGGAAGAAAGCCAATTCAGATCCCCGAGGGCGTCGACGTCGACGTCAAGCCCGGCGCCGTCACGGTCAAGGGCCCGAAGGGCGAGCTCAGTCAGAGCCTCGACCGCGACATGCAGGTCGCGATCGACGACGGCACTTTGACCGTCTCCCGGCCGACGGATCGGGGGGAGCATCGTGCGCTCCACGGGCTCACCCGCAGCCTGATCGCGAACATGGTCGAGGGTGTCACCGACGGCTTCGAACGCCGCCTGGAGATCCAGGGCGTCGGCTATCGCGCCAATCTGAGGGGAAAGAACCTGGAGATGTCGCTGGGATACTCGCATCCCGTCTCGATCGAGGCCCCCGACGGGATCGAGTTCGAGGTCCCACAGCCCACCGAGGTCGTGGTGCGCGGTATCGACAAGCAGCTGGTCGGCGAGACCGCCGCCCGAATCCGCAAGTCGCGCCCGCCCGAGCCCTACAAGGGCAAGGGCGTCCGCTATCAGGGCGAGTACGTCCCACGCAAGGTCGGTAAGAGGGCCTAGCCGTGACCGTCCTCACCAAGCCGCAGAAGAGGCTGCGCCGGCGCCGCCGGGTGCGCGCCAGGATCCGCGGCAACGCCGAGCGCCCGCGCCTCTCCGTCTACCGCTCCAACCGCGGCGTCTTCGCACAGCTGATCGACGATGACGCCGGCCGGACCCTCGCCGCCGTCTCCTGGACCGAGCCCGAGCTTCGCGAGCTCGACTCCATGGAGCAGGCCAAGCGCACCGGTCAGCTGCTCGCCGAGCGCGCCAAGAGCGCCGGAGTGGAGTCCTGCGTGTTCGACCGAGGCGGGTATCGGTTCCACGGCCGCGTCGCCGCGATCGCCGAGGGCGCTCGCGAGGGGGGCCTGAAGTTCTGATGACCGCTTACGTTCGTCCTCTACCCTCACCCGTTCGATGGCTGTAGAGACCGTCTCACCCAAGGGTCTCGACCTCCAGGAGCGAGTGATCGAGATCAACCGAGTCGCCAAGGTGGTCAAGGGCGGCCGGCGCTTCTCGTTCACCGCCCTGGTCGCCGTCGGCGACGAGGACTCCGTGGTCGGGATCGGCTACGGCAAGGCCCGCGAGGTCCCGCTCGCGATCCAGAAGGCGGTCGAGGACGCTCGCAAGAACCTGATCCGCGTCCCCAAGTACGGGCAGACGATCACCCACCGGGTGATCGGCCGCTTCGGCGCCGGCCACGTGGTCCTGCGGCCCGCCAGCCCCGGCACCGGCGTGATCGCCGGCGGTGGCGTGCGCGCCGTGCTCGAGCTGGGCGGCGTGCGCGACGTGCTCACCAAGAGCATCGGCACGCAGAACCCGATCAACCTCGTCAAGGCGACGATGGAGGGGCTCTACAGCCTCCGCCGTCCGGAGGACGTGGCGGAGCTGCGCGGCATCTCGGTGCGCGAGGTGCTCGGCGTCGGCAATGGCGCCGGCGCGGAGGACGAGGCTCCGAAGGAGGAAACGCCGAAGGAGGTTGCCGCCCCCGCAGCCGCTGGCGACCCAGAAGCTTCAAGTGATGCCGACGCCACCGGCGAGGAGGCGGCTTCTTGACGGAGATCCAGCTCAAGCAGGTGCGTTCCTCGAACGGCGCCTCCGAGTCGCAGCGGGCCACGCTCCGCTCGCTGAAGCTGGGCCGCATCGGCCGCGAGGCCAAGCACCCGGACTCCCCGCAGCTGCAGGGGATGATCCGCACGGTCAGCCACCTGGTCGAGGTCGAGAATGGCTGAGGACCGGCAGAAGGTCGGCCTGCACACGCTGAAGCCCGCCGACGGCTCCCGCCGTCCCCGGAAGCGGCTCGGGCGCGGTGTGGGCACGGGGCACGGCAAGACCTCCGGGCGCGGGCACAAGGGCGCCGGCGCCCGCTCGGGGAACAAGCGCAAGACCGCGTACGAGGGCGGCCAGAACCCCGTCCACATGCGGATGCGCAAGCTCCGCGGGCCGAACAAGAAGATGTCGATGCCCTTCGAGAAGTTCCGGACCCGCACCCAGCCGGTCAACCTCTCCGACCTCGACGCCCGCTTCAAGGCGAACGACGAGGTGACTCCCGAGTCGCTGCGCGAGGCTGGCCTCGCCAAGCGGCGTCATCCGGTCAAGATCCTCGCTCGAGGCGAGATCTCCAAGAAACTCACGATTCGGGCGCACGCTTTCAGCGCTCAGGCGAAGGAGAAGATCGAGGCCGCGGGCGGCACGGCCGAGCTGATCGAGGTCAGCGCGACGCCCGTTACGGCGAACGAGGAGGAGTCCTCCTAGTGCTGCAGACGATCCTCAACTCGTTCTCGGTTCCGGATATCCGCAAGAAGCTGGTCTTCACCGCGGCGATCCTGGCGCTCTATCGCCTCGGGGCCTACATTCCCTCACCGGGCGTCGACGCGAACGCCGTCAAGGACGGGCTCGACAACGTCGGCGGCTCGAACATCCTCGGCTTCCTCAACCTGTTCTCGGGCGGGAGCCTCTCAAGGCTGTCCCTGTTCGCGCTGGGGATCATGCCCTACATCACCGCCTCGATCATCCTGCAGCTCCTCACCGTGGTCGTGCCGTCGCTGGAGCGACTCCAGAAGGAGGGCGAGGTCGGCCAGCAGAAGATCACCCAGTACACGCGCTACCTGACGGTCGCGCTCGCGTTCGCCCAGTCCCTGGGCTACGTGTTCCTGTTCAGCTCGTCCGCCTTCGGCGGCGCCAGCGTGATCGGCCAGCGGACCTTCCCGAAGGTCTTTCTGATCGTGATGACGTTGACCGCCGGGTGCACCGTCCTGATGTGGATGGGAGAGCTGATCACCCAGCGCGGAATCGGCAACGGGATCTCGCTGATGATCTTCGCGTCGATCGTCTCCCGGATCCCGGAGGGGATCACGAAGTGGTGGAACAACCCCGACCAGGTCTTCGTCGTGATGATGCCGTTCATCGCGCTTGCCGTGATCGTGGCGATCGTCTTCGTCCAGGAGGGTCAGCGCCGGATCCCGGTGCAGTACGCGAAGCGTGTCGTCGGCAGGAGGATGACCGCCGGCGGATCCACCTACCTACCGCTGCGGGTCAACATGGCCGGCGTCATCCCGGTCATCTTCGCGGCCTCGATCATGGCGTTCCCGCCGACGATCGGCCAGCTACTGGGCGGCACCGGGAACAACTTCTGGACCGACTTCGCGAACTTCTTCAGCCCCAACAGCTGGCACTACGTGGTCGGCGAGATCTTCTTCATCATCATCTTCACCTACTTCTACACGGCGGTGACCTTCAACCCGGTCGACCAGGCCGACAACCTGAAGAAGTACGGCGGGTTCATTCCCGGCGTACGACCGGGACGACCTACCGCCGAATACCTGGACCGCATCCTGTCCCGGCTCACCTTCCCCGGCGCCCTCTACCTGGGCGCGGTCGCGGCGCTGCCGACGATCCTGATCTCTCAGACGTCGGCCAACTTCTTCTTCGGCGGAACCTCGATCCTGATCGTGGTCGGGGTGGCGCTGGACACCGTGAAGCAACTCGAGGCACAGCTGATGATGCGCAACTACGAGGGCTTCCTGAAGTGACGCGCGCCGCGGGGTGCCGGGCTTGCCCGAGCTGAACCTGATCCTGCTCGGGCCGCCGGGGAGCGGCAAGGGTACCCAGGGGGAGCGCCTGCAGGAGGACTTCCGGCTGCCCTACTACGCGACCGGCGACATCCTGCGGGCCGCGGTCAAGGAGGGCACAGAGGTCGGCAGGCAGGCCAAGGAGTACATGGACCGCGGCGATCTCGTCCCGGACGAGGTGATCATCGGCGTGATCGCAGAACGGCTTCAGGACGAGGAGGCCTCCGACGGATTCATCCTCGACGGCTTCCCGCGCACCGTTCCCCAGGCGGAGGCGCTCGACGCGAAGATGTCCGAGCTGCGCCGGGAGATCACGGCCGTGATCCTGATCGACGTGCCCGAGGAGGAGGTGCTGCGCCGCCTGGGTGGGCGCCGCACCTGCGAGAAGAACCCGAGCCACATCTACCACGTCGAGTTCGACCCGCCCAAGGAGGAGGGCGTCTGCGAGATCGACGGCGCCAAGCTGATCGTCCGTGACGACGACAAGCCGGAGGTCATCAAGAACCGCCTGGCGCAGTACCGCGAGAAGACCGAGCCCCTGATCGACCACTACGACGAACGTGGCATCCTCAATCATGTGGACGGAAAGCAGTCGCCGGACTCGGTCGAGGAGCGGATCCACGGGATAATCGCCACCCTCCGCCGAGAGGAAGAGGAGGGCATGTGAGATGTACCGCGGCATGATCGTTCGCAAGACGTCCGCGCAGATCGACGCGATGGCGGAGGCCGGCAAGATCCAGGCCCGCTGCCTGCGGATGCTGCGCTCGAAGTCCCGTCCGGGCGTCACGACCAAGGAGCTCGACGAGGCCGCTGAGAAGTTCATCCGCTCCCAGGGGGCGGTGCCTTCGTTCAAGGGCTACCGTGGGTTTCCAGGCTCGATCTGCACCTCACCCAACTCGATGGTCGTGCACGGGATCCCGGGCCCCTACGAGCTGCGCCGCGGCGACATCCTCTCGATCGACGTGGGCGTCACCTACGAGGGCTGGGTGGCGGACGCGGCGATCACCGTGCCGATCGGAGAGGGCCCCGAGGGGGCTGAGCCGCTGCTCGGGACCACACGGGATGCGCTCTTCGAGGGCATCGCCGAGGCGAAGCCCGGCAATCACCTGAGCGACATCTCGCACGCGATTCAGACCCGGGTCGAGCGCGACGACCTCTCGATCATCCGCAGCCTGGTCGGGCATGGGGTCGGCCGTGACATGCACGAGGACCCGCAGATCCCGAACTACGGCGACCCGGGCAAGGGGCCCACGCTCGAGCAGGGAATGGTGCTCGCGATCGAGCCGATGGTGAACGCGGGCGGGCCTGACGTGCGGATGGGCTCGGACGGCTGGGCCGTCTACTCAGCAGACGACTCGCTGGCCGCTCACTTCGAGTTCACCGTCGCCGTCACGGGCGACGGGCCGCGCATCCTGACCCCCTGGCATTTGGACTGAGCCGACCGCCGCCTTCATCGTGTAGGCGATCACGCATCGAGAGCACCGCTGCCACGGCCCCCAGCGCCACGATTGCGTCGGCGCCCAGCGCGAGCGGGATGAGCGCCAGCAGCGCGATTGCGGAACTCCCGGTGCCAGCTTGAATTGCCTGCAAATCACCGTCTTCCGCGGCACCGGGCGTGTTCCGGACATAGAGCACGAGCTGCATCGCGCGGACGAAGAAGTACGCGCAGCCGAAGAGCAAGTCCCATCGCCCTCGTCTCGGTCTCCACGGGGGTGCTTCCACCATGGCTTACCTACGCACGCTGCTAGACTTTCACGCGTCGGTTCACGCCTGGCGTGGCCGGCGTTTCTTGTGCCTATCGGCCCGACTC
>DATIDP010000037.1:0-3759 GCA_035456265.1 Solirubrobacterales bacterium
AGCAAGACCCCGAGCGGGACAGCGATGAGAACGTCCGCTCCCGCCAGCTTGAAGCTCTGAACAAGAGAGTGCCGAAGGGTCGGGTCGTGCCAGACCGAGTCCACCGGATCCCCCCAGTACCAGCGTGTCGAGAAGCCCTCCCAGACCGTGCGCGAGCGGGTCGCATTGAAGGAGAACAGCACCGCGATCCCCACCGGCACGATCGACCACAGGATGTAGGCCCAGGTGACGATGGGCAGGAAGCGCGGCTTTCCCCATGGGTTGCGGAACCAGCGGCTCAAGCGGGTCAAGGTCGAGGGCTGCGGCCTCGACCTCGAGCGCTGCGGCCTCGCTCGCCGCTCGGCAACGGCCGTCACAGCGCCCCCTCCGTCCCGACCTCCTGTTGAGCGCGATGGATGCTCCACATGTAGTAGAGCATGAGGATCGTCAGGAAGGCGGCAAGCACGATCGTGAGCGCGGCGCCGATCGTCGGCTGCGGGCCGCCGTGGAAGTAGAGGTCGATCTGGTTGCCGATCAGCGACGTCTTCGGCGAGCCCGAGACGATGTTCGGGGTGTAGTAGTCGCCGAACATCGGCAGCGTGATCAGGACGGCGCCCCCCAGGATGCCGGTTTTCGAGAGCGGGAGGGTGACCCTGCGAAACGCGGACCAGGGGCTCGCACCGAGGTCACGTGCCGCTTCCAGGTGGCTGCGGTCGATCCGATCGAGCGCGGCGAAGAGTGGCAGGATCAGGTAAGGGATGTAGCCGTAGACGAGGGCGAAGATGACGGTCGAGGCGCTCCCGCCGAGCCAGTCCCGCGGCTGGCTGAGCACGTGGGTGAACATCAGGAAGTCGTTCACCCAGCCGTCCTCCTGCAGGAGATTCACCCAGGCGAGCATTCGCATCATGTAGCTGATCCAGAGGGGAAGGATGATCAGGATGAGAATCACGCCTTTCCACCGCCCCGCGTGCCGGGCCGTGTAGTAGGCGACCGGATACCCGATCAGCAGGCAGAGGGCCAGGGAGACGAGGACGTAGACGATCGTCCTGACCCCGACGTCGAACCAGATTCCTCCGGGGGCGAGGTTACTGAGGACCTCGCTGAGCCAACCCACGTTCCATTCGAGCGGGTTCCAGATGGGAACCGGTTGGAAGAGGATCGGGTCGACCGTTCCAAACGCGACCCCAAGGACCGCGTAGAACGGAACGACGAAGAGGAGAACCAGCCAGACAACGCCCGGGAGCGCAAGAGCGGGCCACAACCAGCGCCGGTACACGACGCCCTAACCTCCGGCGAGGAAGTCCGAGTAGCCGTTCTGCCACAGCTGCTGTCCCTTGGACGTCAGCGTGCAGTACTGCAGCGAGTCGGGCCCGAGATCGTCGTTCGTCAGAACGCTGTTCGCCAGGTTCTCGGGCACGACTCCCTTCTGCACCAGGGTGCTCGGGTCGATCTCGTTCAGCGGGGGCTGATACCCGTTGAAGTCGACGAAGTTCGAATAGGCGACGCCGTTGTCGAGGAGGTAGTTGAGGAAGAGATGCGAGAGCACCGGCTTCTTCGTGGTCGAGCAAACCGCGAAGCAGTCGTTCTGCACCGGCACCTTGCCCTTGGGTGCCTTCCAGTAGGCGAGGGCGCTCGCCGGCGTTCCCTTCGGGAGGTAGTAGATGTAGCCCGCGATCATGTCCCCCGACCACGCCTGGTGGAGCCAACTCGACCCCTCCGGGACCGTCTGGTACTGGAGGTCGTCCACCTTGATGTTGCAGATGCCATAGAGCTGCTTGAGGTCGGACACTGCCTGGTTCACGAGCCCTGGATCCTCGGTGTTGATGTCCGTGATCCCCTTGCGCAGGAGCGCCATGCCGATCGTCTCTCGGTTCTCGGAAAGGAGCGCCACGTTGCCCTTGTACGCCTGGGATTCCCAGAAGATGTCCCACGGCTGGCTCATGCCGGCGATGTCCTGCTTGACCTTGTCCGTCCGCCATGCGATGCCGGTGGCGTAGACGGTGTAGGGAACGGTGTAGCGGGACTCGCCGTCGTAGAACGGATCGTGGAGCTGCGGCCAGATGTTCTTCTGGAGGTTCGGGATGTAGTCGAGGTTGAGCGGCTTGATCAGCTTGCCGGCAACGGCGATATCGAGCACGTCCGGCGTGATATTCGTCACGTCGGGTGTGACCGCCCCGGAGGCAAGCCGCTGCATTCCGGAGTTGACGTTGTCGAACGGCGTGTACTGGACATCGACGCCGTATTTGGCCCCGAACTCCGTGAGGACCTTCTTGTAGAGGTAGGCGGGATAGTTGAAGACGGTGAACGTCCCGCCCGTCTCCGGCTGGAGCCCCGACGCGATGGGATCCTCCCAACGCGGGAGGGTCACGCGCTTGTCGGGCCTCGCGAGCGGCAGGCCTCCCGGCCCGACGAGTTCGCCGCCCGTGCCGGTGCTCTCCGCGACGTTCGTCGTGTTGCCGCAGGCGGCGAGCAAGGGGCCGGCAGCGGAGAAGGACACTGCGACACCCGCGCTTCGCAGCAGGAAATTGCGCCTGCTCAGGGAGTCCGGTCGTTCCTTCGGATGGTGCGTCATTCGAGTTCCCTCCTGAGTCCGGTGTCCGCGAGGCGGGGCACGGTCTCACGGACAGCGTATTTTGCTGCCTCGCCGATCGCCTGCTCGAAGTTCCGGAGACGGCTGCGGTCGAGCGGCCTGAGCAGGCCCTCCTGCCGCGTCCGGGCCACGTACTCGCCGCTGGGGAAGATCACGTCGTAGCTGACGCCGCTTCCGATCTTCGTCAGCATCGCCTCTCCGCCCAGTTGTAGATCTGCATGTCCCCGCGGTTGAACCGGCTGTCGTTCACGACGCCGCCTTCAGCGCCGGGCGTCGCGAGAGGTCGGCGTCGAGCAACGTCTCCGCGCTGGAGACGCAGACCGCCAGCATGCGATCGCGGCTGACCGCCGGGTCCTCGATCGTGACCTGGACGGCGAGCCCGTCGATCAGGGCCCCGAGAGCGAGGGCGGCGTCCTCGGCGGAGTCCGTGGTGAACTCGCCGGTGCCACGGCCCTCCTCGATCACCTCGGTCAGCAGGGCGCGCCAGCGGCCCTCGACCTGCCGCTCCGCCTCCCGCATCGGCTCGTCGTGCAGCGACCGGGTCCAGAGCTCGAGCCAGAGGGTCCAGTTGGCGTCCTCGGCGCAGATCTCGAATAGCTCGCGGAGCTTCTCCGACGGGCTCTCGAGATTCTCGAGCCGCTCGGCGACCCGGTCGTCGAAGCGCCGCTCATCCTCGTGGAGCGCCGCCGTCAGCAGCTTGTTCTTGGTCCCGAACCAGTACAGGACAGCGGGGGAGCTGGTCTCGGCCCGCTCGGCGACGTCCGCGATCCGAGTCTTGGCGAGGCCGCGCTCGGCGATCACCTCGGCAGCCGCGGCGAGGATCTGGGGTCGCCTGACGTGATCGATCTGAGGCCGAGGGCTCACCTCGCCAGTCGCTCTCCTCCTTGAAAGCTGAACTCGGTTCAGCTTATGCGGTGAGCGCCGCGGGATCAACCCCCAACTCGGCGCGAGGCGCTTGGCTGCGAGCCGGCGCCCTTCTCTAGGTCCATCGTCGGGTCGCGGATCAGCCGCGCTCACCATGGAGCCTCGGACTGGAGCAGTGGCCACGACTGGAGCAGCGGCCACAAATGGCCGGCCTCGTCGCAGGGCGGGAGCTCTTGCTCAGCCGCCCCGGTCCAATTGCCGAGGACTCGCTCCGAGGGGCTCAGATAGGCCGGGTCCGGTCACTATGTTTACGCAGTGCGGCCCCT
>DATIDP010000038.1:0-10051 GCA_035456265.1 Solirubrobacterales bacterium
TCGAACTCGTACGAGGCGCGCCGGATCGGATGATCGGACCTGATAACGCGCGCGAGGTCAATTGGAGTGCCGCCGATGACCGCGTCGCAGTCAGTCGCGTTAATCGTCCGCTCGAGCTCGTGCAGCTGCTCATGTGAGTACCCCATCGCGGGCAGGACCGGTCCGATGTGCGGGAAGCGACGGTATGTCTCCGCGATCGATCCCACGGCAAAGGGCCGCGGGTCGATCTGGGTTCCGACGCCCGCCTGCCCTGCGGCCACCGTCCCGGCGCCGAAGCTCATCCCGCCGTGGGTGATGCTGGGGCCGTCCTCGACCACCAGCACGGTTTTTCCGGCAAGCGAGGGACCTTCCGCCAGCGACACTGGCGAAGCGGCCTCGATCACGGCGGCGTCGGGATTCGCCAGGGAGATGTCGTCGAGCACCCGGCGGACCTGATCGGCGGTGGCGCTGTCGACTTTGTTGACGATGACGACGTCCGCCATTCGCAGGTTCACCTCGCCCGGGTGATAGCTGAGCTCGTCTCCAGCCCGGAGGGGATCGACGACGACCAGCAGCAGATCGGGTCGGATGAAGGGCAGATCGTTATTGCCGCCGTCCCAAATGATCACCTCCGCCTCCCTCTCGGCTCGAGCGAGGATCTCACGGTAATCGACGCCGGCGTAGACGACGATCCCGATCTCCACCGGTCGCTCGTACTCCTCCCGCTCCTCGACCGTCGGGTCCGATCGGTCGATGTCGGCCAGGCTGGCGAAGCGCTGGACGGCGATCCGATCAAGGTCGTGGTACGGCATCGGATGCCGCAGCAGAGCAACCTGGAGCCCGGCCTCGAGCAGGATGCGGCCGATCTCTCGGCTCGTCTGGCTCTTGCCGGCGCCGGTCCGCACTGCGCAGACGGCGAGCACCGGCTTCTTGCTCTCGAGCATCGTCGACCGCGGACCGAGCAACGTGAAGTCGGCGCCCGCTGCCGCGGAGATCGCCGCCTTCCGCATCACCTCGGTGTAGGAGACGTCCGAGTACGCGAACACGACCTCGTCCACCCGGCCCTCGGCAATCAGCCGCGGCAGCTCCTCCTCGGCGAGGATCGGGATTCCGCGCGGGTAGCGGGGACCAGCCAGAGAGGGTGGATAGGTGCGTCCCTCGATCCCCGGGATCTGAGTTGCGGTGAAGGCGATCACCTCCACCTCCGGGTTGTCCCGAAAGATCACGTTGAAGTCGTGGAAGTCGCGCCCTCCCGCGCCCATCAGGATCACCCTCCGCGGCACGCACACACGATAGAACCCGCGTGTGACAAGCGAACTCGTTGTCGTGGCACTCGGCGGGAACGCCCTCCTCCGCCGTGGCGAGCAGGCGGACTCGGCGACGCAGCGGCGGAACGTCGCGGCGGCAGTCGCCGCGGTAGCGGAGGTCGCCCGCACGCACGACGTGGTCGTCACTCATGGCAATGGCCCCCAGGTCGGCCTGCTAGCGCTGCAGAGTGAGGCCTACCGGGAGGTCCCGCCGTATCCCCTCGATGTCCTCGGGGCGGAGAGCGAGGGGATGATCGGCTACCTGCTCGAGCAAGGCCTGGAGAACACGCTCGGCGGGAGGCCCGTCGCCACGCTGCTCACGCAGGTGCTGGTCGACCGCGACGACCCCGCCTTCCACCGGCCGACGAAACCGATCGGGCCGCAGTACGAGCGCAGAGAAGCGGAGCGCCTGCGCGCCGAGCGGGGCTGGGCGATCGCACCGGACGGCGAGGGCTATCGTCGGGTCGTCTCGTCACCTGAGCCCCGCGGCATCGTGGAGCTGGCGACGATCCGGTTGCTGCTCGAAGCGGGCGTCCTAGTGGTGTGCGTGGGGGGAGGCGGGATTCCCGTAGTCCGCGATGACGAGGGACGGCTGGCGGGAGTGGAGGCCGTGATCGACAAGGATCTCGCCGCGGCGCTGCTCGCCTCCGAGCTCGCGGCCGACGCGCTGCTCCTGCTCACGGACGTCTCCGCCGTCGCGACGGGCTGGGGCACGCCGGAGGCGAAGCCGCTGGGCGAGTCCTCGGCCGCCGAGTTACGGCGGATGGCCTGGGACCCTGGCTCGATCGGGCCCAAGGTCGAGGCCGCCTGCCGATTCGCCGAGACGCGCGGGAACCCGGCCGCGATCGGTGCCCTCGAGGACGCAGCCGCGATCCTGCGAGGCGAGTCCGGGACTCAGGTGACGTCCCGAGCAAAGGGGTAGCTTCGCGAGCAGCCCGATCTGAAGCGTCAACTAGAAAGAGCGGTGTAGGCACCAACCCGAAAATCACCAAGGGCTGCCGGGCCGCCGGATCGCAACAGTCCGGGGGATCCGTCGGCCTCGGGCTGCCGGTGGCGCTGATCAGCGCACTCGACTGAGCCGTCCCCGGCGAGTAGCTTCCCAGCAGCCGATGCAGGAGCTCCCCGACTCGCCGCCGTCTTTGTGGCTCGCCGAATACGGCGAGTACCAGCCCGAGGAGCCGGTCGAGAGCGAGCTGGGTGTCGACGTGGCCGTCATCGGCGGCGGCTTCACCGGGATGGCGACGGCGATCGCGCTGAAGCGCCGCGATCCATCGCTCGACGTGGCCGTGCTCGAGGCGAAGACCGTGGGCTACGGCGCCAGCGGCCGCAACGGGTCGTTCGCGATGACGGTCGTCGGGCTCGGCTTCGGCACGACGGCGCTGCTGCGGGGGAAGGACTTCCTCCGGCGCGCGCACTCCTACATGGAGAGCTGCGTGGACCGGCTCGAGCGGTTCATCGACGAGGCCGGCCTCGACTGCGACAAGCTCCGGCCCGGGTTCCTGCGCGTCGCCACCACCCCGACCTACGTCACGCGGCTTCGGAAGCAGGTCGAGCTGATGACCTCGCTCGGGTTCGACGGCATCAGCTGGATCGATGCCGCGGCGACGCGCGGGATGGTCGACTCCGACCGCTACCTGGGCGCGATCTGGGAGCCTCGCCTGCTGCTCGTCAATCCCGCCCGACTGGTCCGGGAGGAGAAGCGCCACGCGATCGAGCAGGGCGTTCGGGTCTTCGAGTCATCGCCGGTCCTCGCGGTCGCTAGGAAGGATGGCGGTGGCGCCCACCGGCTGCTCACCCCGGAGGGATCGGTGACCTCGGAGAAGCTCGTGTTCGCCACCAACGCCTACTCGCATCTCTTCGGCGAGCTCGCCCGCCTCCAGGTGCCGGCGTTCACCTACATGATCGCGACCGAGCCGCTGACCGACGAGCAGCTCGGGCCGATCGGCTGGAAGGGCGGTCAGGGTGTTGAGGACGCCCGGAACCTGATCCACTACTACCGGCTGACGCCCGACAGGCGGATCGTGCTCGGCGGCGGCCCGGTCGGCCTGACCTCGGGCGGCGACCTGGACCGCGACCGCGACGCGCGGGCCTGGCAGCATCTCGAGGAGCACCTTCGCTGGCTCTGGCCACACCTCTCGGGTGTCGCGATCGCGCATCGCTGGGGAGGGCCGTTCTCGGTGACTGCCGACCTGACCCCCGCGCTCGGATATGTAGGCGACGATCGCAGCGCCGTCTATGGCCTGGGCTGCATCGGGCATGGCGTCTCGATGAGCTATCGCAACGGCGAGCTGCTGGCCGAGCTGCTGCTCGGCGACGCCCGGGCCGCCGCGGAGGAGTGCCCGTTCGTGAACCGCCGGGTGATCCCCTGGCCCCCCGAGCCGCTGGCGAGCGCGGCCGCTCACGCGATCCGCGGCTACCTGCGGGCCGAGGACGCCCTCCACGAGAACGTCCTGACCCGCCTCGGGCAGGGTTGAGGCCCGCGGAGCCCTGTAACACAAGCCAGGGCCGCCGCTTGCCCGTTACGGGCGGATCAGTGTGGCCGGGCCCAATGGGGCACGGGCACTTCGACACTCAGGTCCTCGGATCGAGAGTCGAGGCGCGATATTCGGAGCTAACAAGAGGCCGCCTCTTGCGGCGCTGGCGTGAATGACGAAAGCCCTCCATTTGGAGGGCGTCATAAACGCACCAAGGGCCCCCCTCTCGAGGGCCCATGGCTGTAGCGGGGGCCCGATTCGTTTCTCGCTACGACCCCACGCGGATCCGGGAGATCGTGCGACACCCAAGTTGAACTGGCTACTGCTCTCGTCCGAAGCAGTAGTCCGCTTTGCCTGGAAGGGCACACGAACCGCCTCGGCGTGTGGCGCAAGCCGCCGGGAACGCGTGTCGGTATCCCTGATATCCGCTGCTTCCAGGCGCTCGATCCGGGCGACGATCATCAAGCGCGTGGGGTCCCGAGCGGAAGGGCGGCCTCGATCTGGGGCAGAGCGCTGGCTACGGGGTGGACCTGAGTCTCTCGCAGTGCCGGCCGGTGTCACGTCCGCCGCCGCCTGTGCAGACGTCGCGACCCTGGGATCCGTCCATCCCATCGTTTCCACCCTGGCCGAACAGGTGGTCACCCCCTGGACCGCCGATCAGGTTGTCGAAGCCCGCGCCGGCCTTGATGAGGTCCTGGCCCTTCGAGCCGAATATCCGGTCGCGGCCGGCGTCTCCGTACGCGATGTCGTCGCCGCGGCCAGCGCGGATGGTGTCGTTGCCGTCGTCCCCCGAGATCACCTCTTCTGCGAGGGATCCCTCGAGGGTGTCATTGCCCCGGCCCCCTGAGAGGCCGATCTTTGCGCCGACCCCGACCGAGTCACTGACGACGATGTCGTCGTTCCCCCCGCCTGCGCGGACACCGATCCCCGGTTCATCCTGGTTGATCGGGCAGAGTGCCGTATGGCCGCCCGACCCGCTCCGGATGACACATGGGGCCGCTGCCACGATCACCGCATTCCCCGCGTTCACCTCTCTGCAGGGCGAGCCTCCTGGGCACTGAGGGTCGACCAGATTCGCCAGCTGGATGGAGTTGTCCGAGGCGTCCCCGTTCACCTGGACTCCGAACTGGTTCACGCTGACCGAGACCTGGCTAGCAGCCTGGGCCGCCGAAGCGAGGCCCAGAAGCCCAAGCGCCAGGGTGGTGACAGCCACGATGATCTGCTTACTCATCTCCCCTCATCCCTCAAGCGAGAACTTGACGACCTGATCGCGCCGGGTGCAGGTGAAGGGGGTCAAGTTGCCGCCCTCGCCGGCCACACAGGAGAACTTCTTCGGCGTCCGGTCTCCGTTCCGCAGCCCAAACGCGACCTGCCGAGCGAGCTTGCACTTTGCGTGGCTGGCCTTGAGGCGAAAGATGCTCTGGTTCTCGAGCTTCTGGCTAGCGCAACTGTGGAAGCCGGCCGCGGCGGCGGGCCTGACACCGAAGGACAACCAGAGGGCAACGGTCACAAGCAGGGCGCCGGCTCCCAAGAAGCACACAGAGATGCGAAGCCGCGGCGCCGGATGTGAGCGAAACACAAGCCCTCCTCTTCTCGGCGCAACCCTAACCGCGGCGCCGGCGGCCGGTCAAGCCCCGAACTGTGCGCGCCGTCGGCCGCTAGCCACGCTCAGGAGCCGCTCAGTCGGTGCGGCCTTCCGAGCGTACCCGGAGGGCCGGTGCGGGACTCACGAGGGAGTGCAGCCGGGCTATGACCAGCCAGCGGCTTGGGCACCTGCACGGGCGCCCCCGCCAAAGAGCACGGAATCGCCGGCCGGTCGCTTGCACAATGCGTCTTCCAAAGATCGGATAGGCGGCGGGATTCGAACCCGCGACCCTCGGGTTATGAGGTGCCGCAGGGGCGTTCCCTCGCGTATCCTCAGGCGTGCTTGAGCAACCTGGGATGAGCTGAGATCGGCTGGGATTCGCTCGGTTCGGTACCACGGTTGGTACCCCGGGCCACCATCAAGGACTGCACGCCCCGTCGGCCCACACCGGTGTGCGCGAAGACGGCTTCTGGGCTGTACCCAGTCGCCTATAGGGTGTCGGAGACTCCGGCGCCTCGGAAGAAGGAGATCAGCGATGGGACGCATCGAGGGCAAGGCGTGCATCGTCACCGGCGCGGCGTCCGGGATCGGCCGGGCAACGGCCGAGCGCTTCGCCGAGGAGGGCGGGCAGGTGCTGTGTGTGGACGTCGATGGCGACGGCGCGCGCGACGCGGCGGAGCGGATCCGCTCAAAAGGCGGGACGGCGGAAGCGGAGGAGGCCGACGTCGCCATTCGGGAACAGGCGGAGGGCTTCGTCGCGCGCTGCGTCGGGCTCTGGGGCGGGATTGAGGTCCTTGTGAACAACGCCGGGGTGAACCTGCCGGGGGTCTTCCACGAAGCGCCTGACGAGACGATCGAGCGCACGCTCGCCGTGAACGTGAAGGGTCCCATCTACGCGAGCCAGGCCGCGATCCCCGCGATGCTTGAGGGCGGGGCGGGATCGATCGTCAACGTGTCGAGCGTCAACGGGGTCGTCGCGGAGCCGTACCTCACGGTGTATGCCGCCTCCAAGGGAGCGGTGGTGATGCTGTCGCGGGGCATCGCGCTGGACTACGCGAAGCAGGGAATCCGCTGCAACGCGATCTGCCCGGGCTGGGTCGACACGCCGATCAACTACGCCCACGCTGAGATGCTCGGCGGGCTGGAGAAGGTCTATGAGTCGATCGACTCCTTCCAGCCGATTGGGCGTCCGGGCGAGCCACGCGAGATCGCCAACGTCGCCCTCTTCCTCGCCTCGGACGAGTCGAGCTTCCTGACTGGCTCCGTCGTCGTGGCCGACGGCGGGATGACGGCCCAGTAGGGGAGCACACGGCGAGTCCTCATCCGGCCGTCTCGCGAGCGGCCCACCACTCACGAAAGCTGGTGCAGAGACCGCGCGCATCCAGCTCGATCAGGAAGATGCCATCCAGGCTGACATGGCGATCGTGCCCTTGGACGCGGAATTCGCACCACCAGCGCGCGACGACCGTCGGCCCGATCGAACCCAGAACCTCCCAGCGGAACCGGATGTCTCGCTGTTCCGCGGTCGCCTCCGCCCAGCGCTCGCGGATAGCGTCGCGGCCATGGAGCTCGTCAAACGGCCCCCATGCGTAGAGCGCGTCCGCGCTGAACAACTCTGCCGCCGCCTCCCGATCACGGTTCTCCCACGCCCGGCCGTATGCGGCCAACCATCGGTCGCCCACCGGGGGTTTGGCATGGTCGTTGGCCGGCACCGTCGGACGCCTACGTTGCCGCCATCGAGAGGGGGCGCGGTATCGACCTTCTGAGACACACCAAGGGCCGTCGAAGGAATTGACGGAACTTGATGTTTGGCAGGAGTGATGCGGTCCGCGGCCCACACGATCCGTATTCACGGGACGTCGAGCAGCGTCGACTCGATCGGCACCGGCCCAAGGGCCTGCCCTCAGCCCGCCAGCTCGAGCAGCTCGATCCTGTAGCCGTCGGGGTCCCTGACAAAGCAGAGCCGCGAGCCGCCCTCGCGGATTCGATAAGGGGGCTTCTCCGGCTCGATCCCCATCTCCTTGAGATTCTCGAGGGTGGCGTCCAGGTCCTCGATAGTGAGTGCTACGTGACCGTAGGCAGTGCCCATCTCGTAGCCGTCGACGCCGTAGTTATGGGTGAGCTCGAGTTCGGGAATCTCCTCACCCGGCACGCCCATGAAGATGTTGACTGCCTCGTCGCGGATCGGCACCTCGCGGCGTTTCTCGAGCCCCAGGGCCTCGTAGAAGGCGACCGAGCGCTGTGGATCGGTGATTCGGTAGCAGGTGTGGATCAGCCGCACGGTCGAACCCTACCCGGACCCGTCAGTGGCTCATGCTCGAACCCGTTGCCGCACCCCAGGCGCGCCATTGCTCTGGCCGCGCTCGAAAAGCGCTCCGGTGGTAGTTGACGTAGTAGGCGCCCGGGTCTTCGCAGAGGTCGGCGCCGGTCGTGTCCGCGTTCGGCGTCGCCACGCCACTCTGCTTGAGGTGGCGCAGAGTAGGGGGGTGTTTCGTTCTCGGCCGCCAGCTTCGCGTGCAGGACGCACATGACGCCCTGGCCGCTCTCCGCCGATGCGGATCCAGGCAGCTTCCTGGGCTCCTGCGAGCCAGGTCCCGCGACGCTGACGGCCACCTCTGGCATCGCTAGCGCCGTTCGTCGCGGAACATCGC
Source organism: Solirubrobacterales bacterium (assembly GCA_035456265.1). Lineage (GTDB taxonomy): Bacteria > Actinomycetota > Thermoleophilia > Solirubrobacterales > 70-9 > DASUPK01. The sequence continues at coordinate 7,997 of DATIDP010000038.1, forward strand.
GAGCGCGTGCGCGCCCGCGGGGTGGGCACGAAACTCCCGCACGACCGCCGCCATTGCCTCCGGCAGTTCCTCGGGCTGTGGGAGGGGCACCCCGTACTCGGGTGGCATCAAGACAGACGCTGCCAGCGCAGCGAACGTCAGGTCGGCGGCGGTGAACCGATCACCGCACAGATATGGCCGGTCGTCGCCGAGCCGCTCTGCAACGTTGTCGAAGACGATCCGAACCTGGGCCTCGGACTGCGCGGCCGTAGTCGCCGTGATGTCGAGGAAGCGATCGATTATCCGTGTGGCCGCCGGATAAGCCAGCGCTAACGCCCGGCGCTCCCAGGTCGGGACGCCGGTACACCCGTAGGCGATCGCAAGATCGCGACGTCCTCGCATTTCGTTGTACATCCACCTTCGTCCATGGGGTCCCAGGTTTGAGTCGAAGTCCCGTTGTAGGGCTCGAACCTCCGCGGCGGCACTGGGATCGTCTGGGTACAGCCGCTGACCAGGCGGCGCATGGGCGTCGGCCTTGTCAACGATGTCGGCCGAGTCGGCCAGCACCCGATCGCCGCACACGAGCACCGGGACGGTCGTCCCGCCCCCTGCTCGGCGTACAGCAAGCCAGTGGATGAGCTGCAGGTGCGCCTGCTCTCGATAGCTGACGCCCGCGCGATCCAGCGCCCAGCGGGCCTTTTCACAGTAGTGGCTGATCGGAATCGTGATCAAGACGCACGGCTGGCCGCATGAGCTCATTTCAACTCGCCGGATCTCTCCATCGGGGGGGCGCTCGGCGATCGGGGCGCTCTCCAAGGCCGGCTCGAGGACGCTTCGCTGGGCGGCGGTCGAGGCCGCCGACCAGGCCTGGCGGCCCTCCAACCCCTGGCACGGCCACTACCGCCGGATCTCGGCCCGCCACGGCAAGAACCCGGCGAAATCGGCGGTCGCCCGCAAGCTCGTGATCGCTGCCTGGCACATGCTCTCGCGCCAGCAGCCCTTCAACCCACCTACCTCGGCGAACTCCTCCCGCTTTCTGGCCACCTGACGGCCCTGCATGGAATTGAGCGGCCGAGGCAGCTCCCAGTAACGATCTGCGCCCCGAGCGCCGAAAGAGAAATGAGCTCAACTCATCCACCAGCTGGGAGCGGCACGAGGACACCGGCAGCGGCGGGACGATCACCCTTGACAGCGGAGGTCTCTTCAAAGAGAAAGCGATACTCGTGCTCAACGGGGGATGAATAGGGGATTTCAGCTCGGCGCTCGGCGACGGCGGATACTCCCGAGTACGGAGCGAGGCGCCCAATAGCGGGGCGTCTGCCTCGGACACGATCGCCTCTGGCGGCGGTCGGCTAAAGAAGGGAATAGCGAATGAGAGGTGCGGGCCGCGTTGTCTTCGCCGCCATCTTCCTGTTGATCGTTGGGACTCTGAACATCATCTACGGGATCGGCGCGCTCGACGATGCGAACTTCTACGCCAACGACACCCGGTACATCCTCACCAACCTCAACACGCTCGGCTGGGTGCTGATCATCCTCGGGGTGATCCAGCTGACCGGGGGCTTCTCGCTGATGGCTGGCAACGTCTACGGCCGGGTGATCGGGATCGTCGGCGGCAGCCTCGGCGCGATCGGTGCGCTGCTGTCGATGGGCAACGGCCACCCCTGGTGGAACCTGGCCCTCTTCGCCATCTGCCTCTGGGTCGTCTGGGGCATCATCGTCTACGGCGAGGAGGATGACCGCTACGCCGACCGGGGCCGGGGGGCAGGCCCGGGGGTCTGATCCGCAGCGGGAGCCCGGCCCAGGCAAGTCGGGCCGGGCTCGCCGTCATCCCACCTGATCCGTTCGACGAGCTCTGCAAGCGGGGGCCCTCCTCCACCCTGTGGAGGGCTTACCGCCTGCATGCGAAGCGATATAGCCGCTTCGGACTGCCATGAAGAAGGACCTCACGACACCCACGAATCGCTCGGCTGGGCGGTTGAGATCCCAGACGCCGCCAAGGTCAAGGGCCTGGCGCCGCTGGCCGCGAAGACCGACCGAATCGACGCCCGGGTGCTCGCGCTGCTCCCAGCACGA
>DATIDP010000039.1:0-3320 GCA_035456265.1 Solirubrobacterales bacterium
TCATGGAAGACGAGGAGCTGGTCGGCCAGGTCCACCTGACGCGCTGGCATCCCATCGCCGAGGATTGGAAGGACGCCGAGGAGCCGCTGCCCGAGGACGAGGCGGCCGCAGCGGAGGAGATGAGGGAGAACGAGGCGCAGGGGACGCGCGAGGCGGGTTACGGCGAGTACCCCTGGGAGGTCGTGATCGAGATGCCCCACGTCCGCGGCACGCACGATTTCGCCGGGCAGCTCCGGCTCGAGGGTCTCCCGGTGAAGCGGCGCTTCCGCTACCTGCTGGTCGGCGCGGCCACCGAGGACGACGCGACCGAGCTGGGCAAGCGGCTCGAGGGAGAGATACCGGAGGGCGCTCGCGTCGGCGTCCGGGGCAACCCGGACGACATGCCGCTGCCGGCGTTCGTCAACCTCGCGGCTCTCAAGCCCGGCTTCCTGCGCGACCTGGGTCTCTAGCGAGCGGCGCCGTGCAGGAGAACCTCGCGCCGCGACGGACGTACGGGCGCGAGACCGTCGAGTTCGCGCGGACCCTGACCTTCACCGACGGGCTCTTCGCGATCGCGATGACCCTGCTGGTCGTTGACCTCGCCGTGCCGACGCTCAGCGATGGGAGCAGCGTCCACGAGCTCGCCGACAAGCTCAACGACGACAGCGCGAAGTTCATCAGCTTCTTCATCAGCTTCGCCGTGATCGGCCGCTACTGGCTCGCACACCACACCTACTTCTCGGCGCTCGCCCGGATCGACCGCAAGCTGATCGCCCTCAATCTGCTCTACCTGGCATTCATCGCCTTCCTGCCCTTCCCGACGGCCCTCCTGGGTGAGTACTTCGAGAACCCGCTCTCGATCGCCATCTATGCCGTCAATGTCGCGCTGGTCAGCGGGATGGAGGTCGTGCTGTTCAGCCACGCCTACAGCCACGACCTTCTGGAGCGGAAGCTGCCGCGCGACGTCTACCGCTTCGGCATCGTGATGTCGCTCGCTCCCGTCGTCTTCTTCCTGCTCTCCATCCCGGTCGCATTCGTCTCGACCACGCTGGCCGCCTGCACCTGGTTCCTGGGGATTCCGCTCGCGGCCGTGGCTCAGCGCTGGAAGCCCGCGGGCGCCGACGAGCTGCTGCTCGGCTGAGGCCGCCCGCAGGGCGCGCCTCAGTCGAGGACGACCCGGTTCCGGCCCGCCGCCTTGGCTGCGTAGAGCAGCGTGTCGGCGCGGGCCGTGAGCCGCTCGGCGCTCTCCGATCCGTCCCACTGGCAGACGCCGGCGGAGCAGGTCTGGTCCTCGGGGAGCGCCTCGCGAAGGCGGTCGAGCATCTGCTGAGCGTGCTCGAGGTTGGTTCCGGGCAGCGCCAGCGCGAACTCCTCGCCCCCGTAGCGGGCCAGGATGTCGCCGGTGCGGAGGTTCTGGCTCCAGGCCCCGCAGAGCTGCTTGAGGAAGCGGTCGCCGGCCTGGTGGCCGTAGGTGTCGTTGTAGAGCTTGAAGCGGTCCAGGTCGAGAATCGCGACGCAGAGGGCCGCGCCGCTGCGATCCGCCCGGGCCAGCTCGCGCCCCAGCTCCTCGTCCCAGGCGCGCCGGTTGAGCAGCCCGGTGAGATCGTCGGTGCGCGCCGCGATCTCGAGCCGCCCGAGCAGCTCGCCGCGGTCGATTGCGATCGCGGCCTCCAGAGCCAGCAGGCGCATGGCGCGCCGGGTCTCGGAGCCGACGTGCTCGAGCTGGTCGCGCCAGTAGACGGCGAGGACGCCGACCGCTGCGCCCTCCTCCTTGAGCACGGGCTCCCAGAGCGCCGCTCCGGCGTCGAACGCCGGACCAAGCTCGTGGGCAGAGCTCTTGTCCAAGGCCTCGAATCGGTCCTCGGCGGTGGTGAAGACCTGGATCGAGCCCGAGGCCGGGGTCACGAACGGCAGGTGGATCCCCTCGACGTCCGCCCCGGCGGCGGCGTCCGCCTGCAGAGCGTCGCCCGCCACGCTGGGTCGCCAGAGCACAGCGACGGACGCCCCCGCGGTGCTCACCGCGGCGGAGCAGATCGCCCGGCCGACCGCGCGGGAGTCGCGCTGCGTGGCCAGCTGGCGGGCGACCTCGCCGACCGCCTCCATGTTCGAGGCGCGCGTGGCCGCGGCGGCGCTCTCCCTCCTCAGCCGGGCGGCGAGCGCGTCGACCAGGACCGCCGCGACGAGAATGCTGCCCACGGTGACCAGCCAGCGCGGGACCGGGGTCGGGCCGGAGACCTCGGTCAGCACCCAGGCATAGGCCGCTCCGACGGCGCCGACGTGAACCGAGCCCCAGCGCGGCCCGAAGAAGAAGGACGCGTAGACGCAGATCCAGAGGTACCAGAAGGTGTAGTAGCCGCTCGGGTCGTGGCCGTAGTAGACGGCCCGGGTGACGACGATCGTCCCGGCGAGGACGCAGAGCTGCAGGGCCCAGACCGGCAGCCGCCGCCGGAAGCCGAGGACGGCCAACCCGAAGGCGTACGAGATCCCGACGTTGCTCCACAGCGACGAGGAGTCGTAGGAGCTCGGGTGCGGCAGGAGCAGCGAGAGCGCGCCGATGGTCGCACCGGCCATGAACAGCGAGCCGAGCACCGTGGCCATGTTCGCCGGCTGGTCGAAGGACCCGTCGACCCCGCCTATCCGAGAAGACTCCGCCCCCATGGCCTACCTAGGATCGGTCAATCGGGGGAACGCGGCATCGGTAATTTCCCCCGCACTTTCGGGGGAAAACTCGGTACCTGGGTGGCTGACGAGGCCTGGGAACTATCGTCACCGGCGTGAGCGAGAACGACTCGATCGATCCCGGCACCGCGATGGGCGCCGTGCGCCTCACGGTCAGCGACCTCGACCGCGCGCGGGGCTTCTACCGCGATGCGATTGGCCTGACCGAGCTGCCGTCCGAGGACGAGGCGGTCTGGCTGGGAACCGATGAGCACCCCATCGTCGAGCTCGTCGGCGACCCCGACGCTCCGCCGCGGCCCCGCGGGACCAGCGGCCTCTTCCACCTCGCGATCCTCGTGCCCAGCCGCCCCGACCTCGCCCGCGCCCTGCAGCGGGTCGCCGAGGCGGGCTGGCGGCTCAGTGGCGCATCCGATCACCTGGTCAGCGAGGCGCTCTACACCAGCGATCCCGAGGGCAACGGGATCGAGCTCTACCGCGACCGCCCACGCGATCAGTGGCCGGTCCGCGACGGCGTCCTCCAGATGGACACGCTGCCGCTCGACCTGGACGGCGTGCTCAGCGAGCTCCGCCGGGAGGACGCGAACGCCGGCATGCCGGCCGGCACCCGAATCGGCCACGTCCATCTCAACGTCGGCGACCTGACCGCTGCCGAGGCCTTCTAC
>DATIDP010000040.1:0-3934 GCA_035456265.1 Solirubrobacterales bacterium
GCCGCGGGCGCTGCTGGGCTGCGGAGCCGGAGGCACGGTCGCCGGCGGCCACGAGCTGGAGGACACGCCGGGCGTCGTCGTCTGGGGTGCGTCGCTGCCGGGGGCGCAGCTCGAGAGCATGCATCTGACGGCCGAGCGTGAGGCCGACGGCTTCCGCCTGCTCGGGCTGCCGGAATCCCTGGCGATCCCGTCCGACGAGCCGCTCGCGCCCGCCGAATCCGTGATCGCGCTCTGCGATCCGTTCAGCTTCCCGCCCGAGGAGATGCTCGCCGCCCTCGAGCGCTCGAGGCCGCATGTCCCCGTGCTGGGTGGGCTTGCCAGCGCCTCCTTCGCCGGAGGCGCCGTGCTGCTCCGGGAAGGGGAGGTTCACACCGACGGCGCGGTGGCGGTCCGGATCCGCGGCCTGGAGGTGCTGCCCTGCGTCTCACAGGGCGCCGGGCCGGTCGGCCCCGAGATGACGATCACCAGGGCCGAGGCGAATGTCATCGGCGAGCTGGCCGGCAAGCCTGCGATGGAGCGGCTGGGCGAGGTGATCGCCGGTCTCGCCGAGGAGGAGCGCGATCTCGCCTCCTCGGGTGTCCTGGTCGGGGTGGTGATCGATGAGAACCGGCCGGAGTACGACCGGGGCGACTTCCTGGTGCGGCCGATCATCGGTGCGGACCGCGAGTCCGGAGCGATCGCGATCGGCGAGCACGTGCGCGTCGGCCAGACGGTCCGCCTCCAGGTGCGGGACGCGGCCTCGGCGGACGAGGACCTGCGAGCGGCGCTTCGAGCCCAGGCCGAGGCGCTCGGCTCGGACGGTGCCGCCGGCGCGCTGCTCTTCACCTGCAACGGCCGCGGCTCGCACATGTTCGACGTCCCCGACCACGACGCGGGCGCGATCGAGGATGCGCTGGGCGCCCCCACCGCCGGCTTCTTCTGCGCCGGAGAGATCGGTCCGGTCGGCGGGCGCAACTTCCTGCACGGGTTCACGGCGACCATAGCCGTGTTCCCAGCCTGAGCGAGCGCTTCTAGAGCGCGCCCTCGAAGTCGAGCAGCGCCCGCTTCATGTCCGGGCCGCCTCCGTAGTTGCCGACGCCGCCACTCGACGGAACGACGCGGTGGCAGGGGACGATCAGCGGGATCGGGTTGTGACCGCAGGCCGTGCCGGCGGCGCGGGAGGCGCGCGCGTTGCCGGCCGACTTCGCGATCTCGGCGTAGGTCTTCGTCTTCCCGTACGGGATCCGAGCGACCGCGTGGAGCGCCCGGCTGCGGAAGCCGGGTGAGGTCAGGCTCCAGTCGACCGGCACGTCGAACGCCTGCCGGCGTCCCTCGAAGTAGTCCTCGAGCTCGCGCCGCTCCTCGTCCAGCCGCTTCGGCGACTCGAGGATCCGGGGCGAGACGCTCGCGGCCAGCTCCTCGAGCACCTCGTCGCGAGGGCGCTGGCGGCCTCGGTCGACGGGCAGGGCCACACGGACGACGCCGCGGTCGGTGCGGGCGACGAGCAGCTCGCCGAACGGCGAGTCGACGTTCGCGTAGGCGATGTCGATCAGGCCGTCGCGCTCGGCGCGGGCGAGGAGGCCCTGGACGGCGATGTCGAGGTCAGCCTGCGCAGGTGCCTGTCGCAACATCTTCTCGAGCTGCTTTTCGGTCAAGGGGTTCATGCGAATTCACCTCTGAGCTTCTGCAGGCCCTCGTGGACGTTGCGGCGGGCGGCCGCTTCGGAGCTGTCCATGGCCCGCGCGATTGCGGAATAAGACATGTCGGTGGCGTAGCGGAGGACGACCGCGCTGCGCTGCTTCGGAGGCAGCGAGCTGACGGCGCGCCAGAGGTCGGGGTCGCCCCCCGCGACGACCTCATCCGGCTTGGAGTTGGAGCTGGGCAGGGAACCCGCCACCTTCTCCGCGTCGCCGGCCGGAACCGCCCGCCTGGCGCGGCTGCGGTGATGGTCGATCGCCTTGTTGTGGGCGATCGTGAGCAGCCAGGAACGGAGGTTGCGGGCGTGCTCCAGTCCCTCGTAGGCCCGCAGCGCAGCGATGAAGGTCTCCTGGAAGACGTCCTCGGCATCGTGCGGACCGACGGTCGCGACGAGGTAGCCGAGCACGTCGGAGCCGTGCTCGTCGAGCAGCTGCTGGAACGGCGGAAGCGTTTCATTCGACATCTGCCCAATAAACGTCGCACACCGGGGTTTCGTGAGACTGTGATACGAGGGTGCGCCGCAGAGAAGCGAGGCGCAACCCGATTAGTCATGCAGGTCGACCCCGACACCCGCGAGCTGGTCGCCCGCGCCCTGCTCGAGGACCTCGGGCCCGGGGACGTGACGGCCGAGGCGGTCGTTCCCGAGGACGCGACCGGTCAGGCGAGGATCACCCAGAAGGAGCCGGGCGTGCTGTTCGGCCTCGACGTCGCGGCCGAGGTCTTCCGCCAGACCGGGGCGGGAGAGCTCGAGGGCCGGGCGGGGGAGCGCGAGTGGCGCGATGACGTGCCGGCCGTCGTGGCGACTGTCGCCGGCCCCGCTCGCGCGCTGCTCGCTGCGGAGCGGACCGCGCTCAACTTCCTCTGCCATCTCTCCGGCGTCGCCACCCTGACCGCCACCTTCGTCGCCCGGGTGGAGCTCACCGGAGCGAAGGTCCTCGACACCCGCAAGACCATCCCGGGCCTGCGCGCTCTCGAGAAGGCGGCCGTGGCCGCCGGCGGCGGGACCAACCACAGGATCGGCCTCTATGACGCGATCCTGATCAAGGAGAACCATGCCACGCTGGCGGGCGGGGTGGGGGAGGCGGTTCGCCGGGCTCGGGGGGCCCGACCGGACCTTCCGGTGGAGGTCGAGTGCCGCAACCTAGACGAGGTGCGCGAGGGGGCAGAGGCCGGCGCCGATCGGCTGCTGCTGGACAACATGGACCCAGTGGAGCTGCGGGAGGCGGTCGTGGCCGCGCGAGGGTCCGGCGACGGGCCGGAGCTCGAGGCCTCCGGGGGAATCACGCTGGTGAACGTCCACGAGATCGCCGAGACCGGAGTGGACTACGTCTCCGTCGGCGCCCTGACGCACTCGGCGCCGGCGCTCGACCTCAGCATGACCGTCGACACATAGATATGAGAGGGTGCTCCGCAGGCGAAGCCGAGGAGCAACCCGTTTGGTGATGATGCCGCCCACCGCCGCGATGCGAAAGAAGCGCGAGGAGATCGTCCGGGAGCACATGGAGTCCGAGAACCGGCACGAGTTCGACGTCACCCTCGACACCTTCGACCACCCGCGCTACGAGCTGATCGCCACCGGCGAAGTCCATGACGGGCCCGGGGAGGTGTCGGCGTACTTCGAGGAGACGCGCCGGGCCTTCCCGGACCAGCGCAACGAGTTGGTGGCGCTGCACCACTCCGACGATGCGGTGCTGGTCGAGGCGATCATCCGCGGAACCCACAGGGGCCCGCTCCGCAGCCTGCCGCCGACCGGGCGCGAGTTCGAGCTCCGGATCCTCGCGATGTTCGTCTTCGAGGAGGATCGGCTGCTCTGCGAGCGCGTCTACTTCGACCAGCTGACCGTGCTGGAGCAGCTCGGGATCGCCCGGGACCCGACCAGCCTCAGCGGCCGGCTGGAGACCCTGATCGGCCACCCCTGGACGATCGGCCGCGGGGTGGTCCGGCAGGTGACTGGCCGCTAGCTACTTCAGAAGACGCGACAGGCGCCGGTCCTTGAGCACGCGCCCCTCGGTCTGCTCCGCGGGGCAGTAGTTCATCTGGTGCTCGGAGAAGAAGACCGCCTCGATCGTCGTGCCGCAGCGCGGGCAGGGCTCCCCCTCGCGGCGGTGGACCTTGAGCGGCATCGGCATCTTGTCGGGGAGCGCGTCGCCGATGACCTCCTCGTAGTGGTCGATCGCGTCGCCGAGCACGTGCATCGCGTCGCGCAGGCGCCCGACCTCGTCTGAGTCGAGGTCCGAGCCCTTGCGGAAGGGGGGCA
>DATIDP010000041.1:0-2855 GCA_035456265.1 Solirubrobacterales bacterium
GAGACGCCTGCTGATTGCCGCGTTCGCTTCGCTGCTCGCAGTGCCGGTCATTGCACCAGCCGCCGCCCAAGGCACGACCAAATACCGCTACTGGCAGGACCTCAGCGCGAGCGGCCCGTTCCCCGGTCGAATCTCCCTTGCCATCGCCTACGAGGACAGGCACGGGAACGGCAAGTTCACGCCGCGATACGCCGCGGCCTACCAGTTGCTGACCAAGGTGAGTTGCAACCCCGGCGGCGAAACCGACTTCGGCTTCGGCGGAAACGCGGCCAGCAAGTACGCCTATTTCGCGCCGGCGATCACGAATGGTCGTTTCGACCACAGGTTCGAGAACCAGTTTGAAAACCCCCAGCTGGCCCCCTGGAAGGGCGATCTGAACGGTACGGTCCTGAAGCGGCTGAAGCGAGGAAACCGGGTCATACGCACCGCCCGGGTCAACGGGACGTTCGAGGTCGAGGACTGGGACCCCTATGGGCTCGCGGGTGTCCGAGAGAACTGCACTTCCTTTGGCTCGTACTACTCCGCCACCCCGTGCAAGCGGTGGCGGTCGAAACGCGATCGGCCCCGCTGGTACAGGAAGTGGAAGGTTCCCATCTGCAGTATGGATCCGTGGTAGCTCGGGACCACTCACCCTGGGGGCGTCTAGAAGAAGCCAAGCCGTTTAGGCGTATCCCATCCGCTCCAGAATCGGGATCTCGCGGATCTGGGGCGGCTGCAGGTGGTCCCAGAGAATCCCGCGCGGGCGCGGGTACTGTCGCTCGACCTCGATGACGGCTCGCGGCGTTGCGACCAGGTCCACGGGCAGGTCGTGCTCAGTGCTCTGCAGGTGCTCGCGCAGGATCTGAATCGGGTGGACCGTCGTGGCGACGGTGGTGTGGTCGTCGATCTTGCCGGCCTCGATCAGCAGGCCGTACTCGAGGTCCGAGAAGCCGCCGCCCTTCCCCACCCGCGCCCCGCTCAGGTTCACCGCCACGGAGCCGCAGAGGACGAAATCGATCTCGGGGAGGTCCTCGTCGGCGACTACGCGGCCGTGGCGCATGGCGCCCTTGATTGTGGCGGCCTCACGGAGCTGCTTGGCCGAGAGCTTGCGGGGTTCGAGCAGTCGGAAGGGATGGACGTCCCGGAGCCGCGGCACCGCCATGATCAGCGTCTTGCCCTCCTCGAGGGCGATCCGGCGGACGTGGGTCTGCGGCGAATCGGGATTGACCTTGAGCACCTGAGCGCGCCGCCAGAGACGGTGGCCGGCGAGCTTCTCTGCCGCCAGCTTCGCGCCCGCGAAGTTCGGGATCCTGCCCTCGGCGCCCGGAAACCGCGAGACGCCCTCGCGGTCCATCGCCTTCCAGACGTCACGGCGGACCTGGTCCTTGGTCCTCATCAGGTCCAGGTGACGGTGGGCGGCATTGCGTCGGGCATCCTAGAGTGAGGCTCGCCAGCGGGCCGAATCCCCCGCAAACACGGTTGCGAATCCCCTCGGAGCAGGTATCAGGGGACGCGGCCCGTAGAATTCGGCGGCGGGGGAAAGCCGTCCGAGAGGTACGAGTTGCGCGCGAGGCTGAACAGATCACACAAGGTCGCGATCGCCGTGGTGGCCCTGGTCACCCTCGGCCTGCTGCTGGCCGTCGGCGTCTGGGCGTACGACGACGCGCAGAAGGACCAGATCGCGCCGGGGGTCAAGATCGGAGGTGTCGACGTCGGCGGCCGGGATGCCGACTCGGCGCGCAGGATCATCAAGCGCGAGGTCGTTGCGCCGCTCAGGCAGCCGGTCGTCGTGACCTACGACGGCAAGAGCTACACGCTGAGCGCCAGCCAGCTTCACCCGACGGCGGACATCGACGGCATGGTCCAGGAGGCGATCGACAAGAGCCGCGAGGGCACCATCTTCGACCGCGTCGGGCGCTACGCGAGCGGCGGCGGCGTCAACGTCAATCTGCCGACGCGCGTCAAGTACGACAAGAAGGCCGTCAAGGACTTCGTCAACCAGCTCGCCGAACAGATCAACGTGGACCCCGTCGATGCCACGGTGGTCCCCGGCGGATCCCGGCTGGAGAAGCGCCGCGGCGAGGCTGGTCGTGCGGTGGAGAAGGCGCAGATGACGGACGCCATCAACCAGGCAGCACGGTCCCCGGGCCGCGACCAGCCGGTCGAGGCGGTCGTGAAGACGACCAAACCCGAGGTCACCACCAAGGACCTCGCCGACGCGTATCCGCGCTACATCTACATCAACCGCGGCGCCTTCAGGCTGAGCTTCTACTCCCATCTCAAGCTCGTCAAGAGCTATCCGATCGCAGTCGGCCAGCAGGGCCTCGAGACGCCCGCCGGTCTCTACCACGCTCAGGACAAGCAGGTGAACCCGTCCTGGCACGTCCCCAACTCCGCCTGGGCGGGAAGCCTCGCGGGCCAGGTGATCCCTCCGGGCCCGTCGAATCCGCTTCAGGCGCGCTGGATCGGGATCTTCGACGGGGCGGGGATCCACGGGACCAGCGACATCGGCTCCCTCGGCTCGGCCGCCTCGCACGGATGCGTGCGGATGTCGGTCCCGGACGTGATCGACCTGTACGACCGCGTCCAGGTCGGCGACCCGATCTACGTCCAGTAACGCGCCATCGCACCGCTCTCGCAGGGCTGGAGGCCCTCGCGGCGAAGTTATGTACATGCGCGAGGCGACGCGAGAGGCGGCCCTGAGCGAGCCTTGGCGGGAAGCGCTGCGCGTCTTCGACCGCGACCTGGCGGTGCGCTCGGCCGCCGAGTCGACCCGCCGCGCCTACGCGAACGACGTGGGCCAGCTCGCGGAGTGGGGGAGCGGGCTCGGCAAGGACCCCGAGGATCTCCGCCATCGCGACCTTCGCCGTTTCGCC
>DATIDP010000042.1:0-5234 GCA_035456265.1 Solirubrobacterales bacterium
GTCGTCGGCCTGTTCGCCATCGGCGTGATCAACAAGGAGGACCGCGAGGCGGCGCGCCGCTTCTTCCGTCTCATCCTGCCGAGCCGCTGGGTGCGCTCCCCGGAGATCGAGGACGGCCTGCGTCAGCTTGGGCCCGAAAACGTCACCGCACTGGAGAAGGTCATCGTGCGCGGGTCGACGCCGGGCATGCTGGTCCACCCGCTGGACGCGCGCCCGGGCGAGGTCGAGGCTCGGATGGTCGGACTACTCCGCAAGCTCGACGGGGACAGCGAGCCGACCGAGCACGACGCGCGCATCGGCGAGTACCTGTTCGACGAGATGACCATCGCGGAGCACGACGAGCTGGGCCGCTCGCTCTGGGAGGAGGACGTCGACCCGGAGGACCTCCACTCCCTCGAGGGGGTCGTCCGCAAGCTGCACGGGCTGCCGAAGCGGTCCTGGGCGGAGGCGGGTGCAAGCAGTGACCCGGCGCGGGAGGGGCAGCGCTGGCGGCTGCTGCGGCGCAGGCGCTCAGGCGGTGAGCCCCGAGAAGCTCGCGATGTCAGCGAGCTCGAGCGGGCGCAGGAGCCGGAAGTCGTTGCGTCCCGCGGAGTCTTCGGAGGCGACTACCTCGAAGCCGGCGCGCAGCAGGGCGACCACGATCGTGGCCGGAGTGGCGAGGCCGCTCGCGCTCACCCCGAGCAGTAGCTGCCCCCCTGGGCGCAGTGAGCGGTAGAGGGCGCCGCACGCCTCCTGGAGGCGCTCCAGATCGATCCGCTCGATCGCTCCCGAGCAGATGACCACGTCGCAGGACGCGGCGGCCGGAGCCGCGCCGACGAGTTCCTCCGGCCCGGTGCCGGTCACCTGCACGTCCTCGATATCGATCCGCGGGGCCGCGCTGCCCCCGGCAGTGATCACGAGCACGTCGTCGCCGGGTGCGACGGCGCCGAAGCGATTCACCAGATCGGCCGGTGCTGGGGCCCCGCTCTTGCCTTGGGCGGTCTCCTCGCTCGCGGCGCTCTGCGGTCCCGTCGCTGCCGAGTCCGCGCCGAGCTGACCCGCGCCGCCGTCCGCCGCGCGCCGCAGGGTGAAGTCGGCTCCGGCGGTGCGCAGCTCCTCGTCGGGGATGGCCGCGAGCTTGTCCGGAAACCGCTCCAGGGCGGCGATCTCGATCCCCGACCGCGAGACGGGGCGCCGCCCGATGATCTCGAAGCCCTGTGCAGCCAGCCAGGACGAGAAGGTCGAGGCGTCCCAGGCGGTGACCTCATCCGCTCGCAGGGTCGAGGCCGGGAAGAGCAGCTCCGCGAGAGGCGGTTCGCCGTTGTTGCCGGGCTCCGGCGCCGCCCCCAGCGTGCGCACCCTGAGCACGAGGGCCCCGTCCTCTCGGAGCATTCCGGCTGCGGCGTCGAGCCTCCCGCGCAGCTTCGATGGCGCGCAGCGCTCAAAGCCGGAGAGCCAGACCACCACGTCGAACCTGCCCGTCGCGTCGGCCCTCGGCCCCTCCAATCGCTCGGCCGACTTCACTCCCCTGCGCTCGAGCCACGGGGTGACGGCGGGCGCGCCCTCGCCGACCACCGCCACGTCCTTGCCCTCCCAGGAGACGTCCGCGTTGACCAGCGCGGAGACGTCGTCGCCGCCGGACTGGGTCCGGGCACGGCCCGGCGTTCCGGTTGAGGTCAGATGCTCGAGCAGCTCCCGCGAGTAGACGCGGGTGCCCGTGACGGTCGCGGCGCCGTGTGGCCGGTCGATCACCGGAACCGGATCGACCGGCTCCCGCCGCACCTCACGGGGGAAGCTGCCGGCGATCTCGCGCAGTTCGGCAAAGGTGACGCAGCGGGCGTCGTCGCGGTCCGCGATCCGGCGCAGGATTCCGGCGACCCGGAAGACGAGGTCCTCGTCGAGCCGGCCGTCGATCAGCCTCGGGCTGGCGGCGACCTCCAGCATGACCCGGTCCGCGACCTCCTTGCGGACGCGGGCGCGAAGGCTGCGCTCGTACTCCGCGATCGCCTCCTGCGTCACGTCCCGATCCACCCTCATCAACTCGCATGAGTGCGAGACGTAGGTCGCGATTCGGGGAACGCCGGTGGGGGAGACCGGCATTCGCGAGACCGGATCCCCGGCCGTCGCGTTCGGGGCGAGCGCACGTGTCTCGGGCGCGTCGCGTTGATCGCGGACCAGCGTCCAGGTGGGCGGCACCTCGAGGACGTCGCCGATCCAATACGGCTGCGTCCTCGTCCTCATCCACTCGGAGACGTGGGCGTGGAAGTACGCCTGGACGGAGGAGTCGATCTTGATCCCGAACTCCTCGAGCACGGGAAAGTGCTCGTCGGTGATCCTGTAGCCGCCGGCGCGATAGGCACCCGGCTGCTTGCCGGTGAGGCGCTCGAACACCTGTACCGCCAGCCCCATCAGCCTGCGGAACCGGTCGCCGTCCATGTTGGCCATGTCGCCGGCGAGGGCGCGCACCGCCGGGTCGTCGGAGTTGCGCAGGTGCTCGTCGTGGACGTGCAACTCGACCTCGTGTCCACGCTCCGCGATCGCATCCACCGTGCGCTGGAGCGCCTCGCGCCCGTACTGGAACTGGGAGAGCACGTCGACGAAGAAGCAGCCGCGGAACCCGAAATGCTCGAGCAGGTCCATGTGCAGCCCGACCCCGTAGTGCTCGAAGTTGCCGTAGTCGCCGAAAATCAGCTCGTCGACCGCCGTGGCGGGATTCGGGTCGCTCTGGCGGGCCAGGAATCCCTCCGTGTCGATGGTGAAGGCGAGCAGCAGCGGCGCCGCTCCGTCGGATTCGAGCGGGGGTGGCGGGTCGCGCCTCTCGCCGACGAGCACGCGCAGCGGCAGCGGGCGCCACTCGGTCCCCTCGTCCCAGTCGCCGTCCCGCCAGGAGTGAACCCGCATCACCAGGTCATGGCCGCGTTCGCTCGGGGAGGGGACGTACGGGTATGAGCTGCCGAGGACCGGCCTGTCGAGGACGGTGCGCGCCGCGGTCTGGTCGGCGATCACGAGCCGGTGCACGGAGCTCACGCCCTCCCAGCGCAGGATCGTGACGTCGGCGCGCGGGTCCGGCACCGGGACCCGCACGGTCGGGCCGGCCTCCTCCCAGGCGCCCTCCTCGGCGCGCTCCGGGAGGAACTCGAGCCTCGCCTCGATCTCGCGCCCGTCCGCCAAGGAGGTGTCCAGGGCGTAGCGCGGCTGGTCGAGCGGGTCCGTCCGGAGCAGCCGCTCGCCGGTCGACGAGTCGGTGACCGTCAGCCTGTAGGCGCTCGCCCCCCTCAGCGGTGTCCACTCGAGATTGATCGCTTCCATGGATCGGCTCCAGGTGCTGGCTAGGCTAAGCGACCCGGTGGTTGCCCGGTGCAACATCTGTGGGGGGACCGAGTTCGAGCCCGGGCCGCGAGGGAGGCCCAGCCCGGACGGCGGCCCGCCCCGCTGCGTCAACTGCGGCTCGCTGGAGCGGCACCGTGCCCTGCGCCGGGCGTTCGTGCTGATCCCGCAGCCGATGCTCGCCTGGCGCCGCGCGCTCCAGTTCGCGCCCGACTCCTCGCTGGACGAGTCGTGGTTCCGCAGCTTCGAGGGGTCGGAGTACGGAGGCGAGAACAGCATCGACATGCAGGCGATCGACCGGCCGGACGGCAGCTACGACTTCATCAGCCTGAGCCTGGTGCTCGAGTTCGTGCCCGACGATCGCGGGGCGTTCAGTGAGCTGCTCCGCGTGGGTTCTGATGACCTGATCCTGCACCTCACCTTCAACTCCGGGCTGACCGGCGAGGAGTCGAGTCACACGGAGGAGCCGAGCGGCGAGTACGGCCACTACCACGACTACGGCCGCGACTTCGAGCAGCGGTTCGAGACGGCCGAGCGCGGGCTCTCGACGTTGATCATCGAGATCCCGGACCCCGTCACCGGTGACGTCACCTATCCGTTCTGCTTCCTGTGCCGCCGGCGGATCGACGCCGAGACGCTGGCAGCCGCGTTCGAGGCGGAGCCGGCCGCCTCGCTCGAGTCCTTGACGCGGGTTCCGGGGTAGGCGGCGGGTCGGCCGGCTACGTGCCGGCGACGTCGGGCGCGCCCTCGAGGCTCGCGGCGGTCTGGTCGGCGGCGGCGCCGTCGCCGCCGAGGATCTCGTAGGTGCCCGTCTCCTCGGAGAAGCGGGCCAGTCCGGCCTCCTTGGCCTCCTGGACGACGGTGCGCGCCACACTCGCGGCGACGTCGCGGTTGAAGACCGAGGGGATGATGTAGTCCTCCGCCAGGTCGTCGTCGGTGACCACCTCGGCGATGCCGCGCGCGGCGGCGAGCTTCATCTCCTCGGTGATCTTCGGCGCTCCGGCGTCGAGCGCCCCGCGGAAGATGCCCGGGAAGCAGAGGACGTTGTTGATCTGGTTCGGGTAGTCCGAGCGGCCGGTGGCCATGATCCGGACGTACTGGTCGGCCTCCTCGGGCATCACCTCCGGCGTCGGGTTCGCCATCGCGAAGACGATCGGGTCGGCGTTCATCTTGGCCAGGGACTCGGGCTCGACCAGGCCGGGACCGGAGAGCCCAATGAAGAGGTCGCAGCCCTCGATCACCTCGTTCGGCCCGCCGGTGAGCTTCTCGTCGTTGGTGTTCTCCGCGAACCAGCGCTTGATTCCGGACATCGAGCCGTCGGCGTAGTCCGCCCGCTCGGTGGAGATCGCGCCCAGGCGGTCGCAGCCGATGATCTGCGAGACGCCGGACTCCTGCATCATCTTCGTGCAGGCGATCCCGGCCGCCCCGGTGCCGAGCACCAGCACGCGCAGGCTCTCGATCGGCTTGCCGGTGATCTTCAGGGAGTTGAAGAGAGCGGCCATGACGACGACCGCCGTGCCGTGCTGGTCGTCGTGGAAGACGGGGATGTCGAGCTCGTCCTTGAGCCGCCCCTCGATCTCGAAGCAGCGCGGGGCGGAGATGTCCTCGAGGTTGATCCCGCCGAAGGTGGGGGCGATGAGCTTGACGGTCTGGATGATCTCCTCGGGGTCGTTGGTGGCAAGGCAGATCGGGAATGCGTCGACGCCGGCGAACTCCTTGAAGAGCATCGCCTTGCCCTCCATCACGGGCATCGCCGCCTCCGGGCCGATGTCTCCCAGTCCGAGCACCGCGCTGCCGTCGGAGACGACGGCGACTGTGTTCTTCTTGATCGTGTACTCGAAGGCCTTCGAGCGGTCGGCGTGGATGTCCTGGCAGACCCGGGCGACGCCCGGCGTGTAGGCCATCGAGAGGTCGTCGCGGGTCTTCAG
>DATIDP010000043.1:0-3652 GCA_035456265.1 Solirubrobacterales bacterium
AACACCAACAACTGGCCGGGCTTCACGCTCGAGTACCGCTGGCGGACCCGTCGCATGGACCCGGCGGACTACGAGGGGCCTCAGCTCAGCACGTCCGGCTTGTAGCCGAGGCCCTTGATCATCTCGAGCAGGCGGTCGGCGTGCTCGGGGCCGCGCGTCTCCATCACCAGCTCGACGCCGGTCTCGCTGACGGAGAGCCCGACCCCCTCGCGGATGTGGTCCACGTCGATCAGGTTGGCGCCGCCCTCGCCGAGGCAGGTGAGCAGGGCGGCCAGCGATCCCGGCTCGTCGGGGATCTTGGTGAAGATCCGGAGGCGCCGCCCGCGCTCGGTTTCGTGGTGGCGAGCGATGTCGGCCAGCACCCCGATGTCGATGTTGCCTCCCGACAGGATCGCGACCGTGGTGCCCGAGGACGCGGGCTCGACCAGCTGCTGGCGAAGCGCGGCGATGCCGACGGCACCCGCGCCCTCGACGACCAGCCTGGTGCGCTCGAGCAGCAGCATGATGGCGTCGGCGATGGCGTCCTCGTCGACCGTCACGAGATCGTCGAGCAGGCGCTCGAGGAGAGGCCCGGTGATCTCGCCCGGATGCTTGATCGCGATGCCGTCGGCGAGCGGGTAGTGAGCCTTGATCCCGATCACCTCGACGCCGTCGCGGCTCTCCTTGAGGGCGGTCGCGATGCCGGACGCCAGGCCTCCGCCCCCGACGGGGACCAGCACCCGCGATAGGTCGGGGACCTCCTCGAGCAGCTCCAGGCCGATCGTGCCCTGACCGGCGATCACCGCAGGGTCGTCGAAGGGGTGGACGAAGGCGAGTCCCTCGGCCTCGGCGAAGGCGCGCGCCTCGCTCACGCAGTCGTCGACGAGGTCACCGGTGAGCCGGATCTCCGCGCCGGACTCGCGGGCCGCCGCGATCTTGGCGAGGGAGGCGCGCTCCGGCATGAAGATGGTCGCGGTCAGCCCGCGGGCGCGAGCGGCGTAGGCGAGCGACTGGCCGTGGTTGCCGGCGCTGCCGGTGACGACGCCCTTCACCGAGGGATCGAGCGAGGCGATCTTGTTGAGGGCGCCGCGGACCTTGAAGGAGCCGGTGCGCTGCAGGTTCTCGGCCTTGAGCGCGATCGTGCCGCCGGTGGTCCGCGAGAGGTAGCGGGACTCGATCACCTGGGTATCGCGGGCGACGTCGGCGACCACCTCCCGGGCGCGCCTGATCTCCCCGAGGGAGATGGTGTCCGCCAGGTGAGCCATCCCGGGCTCGCTCAGCCTGAGCCCGCGGCGAGCGGGACCGTGGCGTCCATCTCGACCAGGGCTCCCTTCGGCAGCGCCGCGACCCCGACGGTGGTCCTCACCGGGAACGGCTCGGAGAAGAAGGTCGCGTAGACGTCATTGAGCTCCGCGAAGAGGTCCATGTCGGTCAGGTAGATGCCGATCCGCGCGGCCTCCTCCAGGCGCGTGCCCGCGGCCCGGCAGACGGCGTCGAGGCTCTCCAGGCAGCGGCGAGCCTGCTCTCCGACGCCTCCCTCCACCAGCTCGCCCGTCTCCGGGTCGAGCGGCACCTGGCCGCTGCAGTAGAGGACCCCGTCGGCGACGACCGCCTGCGAGTACGGGCCGATCGGAGCGGGCGCTCCGTCCGTCTCGATCGGTCGCCTGAGGCCCTGGGATGCGTCCATGCCGGCTCCATCCGCCAGTATCCCACCGATGCATGCCCCCGCCGAGACGAGTCCCGTGCGAGCGCTCGCCATCGTGCACCAGGAAGACGCCGGCCCCGGGGTCTTCGCGGAGGAGATGGACGCTCGCGGCGTTCAGCTCGACGAGTGGAAGCTCTCCGAGCGAGGGACGGGGCCTCCGCGTGAGATCGCCGACTACGACGCCGTGCTCACCTTCGGCGGCGCGATGCACGCCGACCAGGAGGACCGCCATCCCTGGCTGCGCTTCGAGAAGGACTTCCTGGCGGCGATGCTCGACGACGGCATGCCGATCCTGGCCGTCTGCCTCGGCACCCAGGTGCTCGCCGATGCGGCCGGCGGAGAGGTGCGCCGAGCCAGCGAGCCGGAGATCGGCTGGTTCGAGGTGGACGTGACCGGCGAGGGGGCCGCGGATCCGGTGATCGGCCCGCTCGCGCCCAGCTTCACCGGGTTCCAGTGGCACAGCTACGAGGCCATCCCACCCGACGGGGCCGCCGTCCTCGCCCGCAGCGGGGTCTGCCCCCAGGCGTATCGGATCGGCGACCGCGTCTGGGGCATCCAGTTCCACGCCGAGGTGAGCGCCGCGGACCTCTTGCACTGGATCGACGACTACCAGGCCGATGAGGACGCGGTCCGGATCGGCGTCGATCCGGAGAAGCTCCGCGCGGACACCGAGCCGCGGCTCGCCGACTGGAACCGGCTCGGCCGCGAGCTCTGTGGGCGCTTCCTCGATCAGGTCTTCGACTTCATGGGTCCCTGGCAGCGCCGCGGGCGGCTGTAGGGTGGCCACCGTGAAGCGACCCGCCTCGGTCCTAGCTACTCCGGGGTGACGTAGGCCCCGGAGAGCCCGCCGTCGACGAGGAAGGTCGAGGCGGTCACGTAGGAGCTCTCGTCGCTCGCCAGGAAGAGCGCGCCCTGGGCGATCTCGCGTGCCTCCGCGAAGCGGCCCATAGGCAGGTGGACCAGCCGGCGCGCGGCCTTCTCCGGGTCCGTGGCGAACAGCTCCTGGAGGAGCGGCGTGTTGACCGGACCGGGACAGAGCGCGTTGACCCGCACGCCCTTCTTGCCGAACTCCACCCCGAGCTCGCGCGAGAGGGCGAGCACGCCGCCCTTGGACGCCGTGTAGGAGATCTGCGAGGTGGCGGCGCCCATCACGGCGACGAAGGAGGCCGTGTTGATCACGGAGCCGCCTCCGGCCGTGATCAGGTGTGGGATGCCGTGCTTGCAGCAGAGGAAGACCGATTTCAGGTTGACGTCCTGCACCCGCTGCCAGGCATCGACGGAGGTGTCGAGCACGGAGACGTCGTCCTCGGGGCTGATGCCGGCGTTGTTGAAGAGCACGTCGATGCGGCCCATCTGCCCGGCGGCCTGGGCGAACGTGTCGCGGACCGAGTCCTCGTCGGAGACGTCGGACTGGATCGTCAGCTCGCCCTCGGCGCCCTCGGCCAGGTCGACGCCGACGACGCGAGCTCCCTCCTCGGCGAACAGGCGGGCGGTCTCGGCGCCGATGCCGCTCGCCGCACCCGTGATCACACAGACCTTTCCGTCGAGGCGCCCCATCTACGGCACTCCTCTCCCGGCGGCCCTCATCGGGCCGCCTCCGTCGCGTAATAGACGTTCTTCACCTCGGTGTAGGCCTCGAGCGCGTCCGGGCCCAGCTCGCGGCCCACTCCGGACTGCTTGAAGCCGCCGAATGGGGTGGAGACCCGAACCGAGGTGTTCGAGTTGATCGAGATCACACCGGTCTCGATCGCCCGCGCCGTCCGGATCGCCCTGGCGCCGTCGCGCGTCCAGATCGACCCCGAGAGCCCGTAGATCGTGTCGTTGGCAAGGCGGATCGCCTCGGCCTCGTCGTCGAAGGGGATCACGCAGGCAACCGGTCCGAAGATCTCCTCGCGTGCCGGGCGGTCGTCGTTGGAGACCGGCGCCAGCACCGTCGGCGGGAACCAGTAGCCGGGGCCGTCGGGCACC
>DATIDP010000044.1:0-28700 GCA_035456265.1 Solirubrobacterales bacterium
GAGACGGTCGCCCCCTCGATCGAGGAGAACCCGGCCTTGACGCGCTCCGCCAGCGCATCGTCGGCCGCCGAGCCCGGCGTCGGGTAGGGCGCCGCGTCGGCGAGCTCGCGGGCCAGCGGAACGGCGGCGCCCGGGTCGAACGCGTCGGGCGGGATCCCCTCCGGAAGCGCCGACGGCACCCCCTGCAGGGAGAACATCGAGACGACCGCGGCCAGCGGCACCGCGAGCAGCGACAGTCTCCAGAGGCGGAAATCGATCATTGGCCGGCCCACATGCTCCCTAACCTTCTGACATGGCGCGAGGACAGGCGCGGATCCTGCTCGTGGACGATGAACAGGCCGTGCAGACGCTTCTCACCTACCCGCTCCGCAAGGAAGGTTATGAGGTGGTGGGGGCCATGGATGGGCAGGAAGCCCTGGATCGCTTCGGTGAGGAGCGTTTCGATCTGGTGGTCCTCGACATCATGCTTCCGAAGCTCGACGGGATTGAGGTGTGCCGGCGCCTTCGCACCCGAAGTCAGGTGCCGATCATCATGCTGACGGCAAAGGGGGACGAGATCGACAAGGTCGCCGGGCTCGAGATGGGCGCGGACGACTACATCACCAAGCCCTTCTCGGTCCGGGAGTTCCGCAGCCGCGTCAAGGCCGCCCTCCGGCGCGGCAACATGGCCGGGCCGCTCGCCGGCAATGAGCCGATCCGCGCGGGGGCCCTCGAGATCGACTTCGAGCGCCGCTCCGTGATCCTCGGCGGAGAGCCGGCGCAACTCACCTACGTCGAGTTCGAGATCCTGGCCGCGATGGCGGCCGCCCCCGGCCGGGTCTTCACCCGCGAGATGCTGCTCGAGCACATCTGGGGTGACTCCACCTATCGCGACCCTCGCACCGTCGACGTTCACATCAGGCACCTGCGCGAGAAGCTCGAGGCCGACGCCAAGAACCCCGAGTACCTGTTCACGGTGCGCGGCGTGGGCTACCGCTTCCGCGACGCCGACCGCGATTGACCACCGCCCGGCGGACCAGACGATGAGACCGGCCTGGCTCCGCCTCAACACCCTCGGCAATCGGCTCGTCGTCCTGATCACGCTGATCACCGCGGGGGCGATCGCGTTCGTCTACCTCTACGTCGTCCCGCAGCTCGAATCGAGCCTGACCGCGGAGAAGCTGCGGCGGCTCGAGCGGCTCGGGACCGAGCAGTCCCCACGGCTCGCCCGGGCGCTCGAGTCGGGGGCTTCGCAAGCCCAGATCTCGGAGCTCGTCCGCGCAACGGCCCAGACGACGGAGAGCCGGGTGACGCTGCTCGCCGTGCGCGATGCGGCCGGTGGCCCCGTTCCCGCCTTCGTCGTCGCCGACTCGCAGTCGGAGGCGACGGCGCTCCAGGGCCGCTACCTGACCGCGGAGGCAGCGATCTCGGACGGCCACATCGCCACGGGGGTGGAGCGCGTCGCCGGGACGCGCGTCGGCACCTCCGCCGTCCCGATCAGGCTCGGCGACCAGACCCGCTTCGTGGAGGTCCTCTCGACCCAGCTCGCGGAGGTGAACGACGACGTCGCGCTGGTGCGCCGGCAGATCCTGATCGCCGGTCTGATCGCGCTCGTCGCCGCCTCGCTGATCGGGTTCTGGGCCTCCGGCGCAGTCTCTCGCCGGCTGCGGCGGATGCGGCGTGCGGCGGAGGCGGTCGCCGAGGGCCACTTCGACCAGCCCATCCCGGTGGACTCGTCGGATGAGCTGGGCCAGCTGGCGCGGAGCTTCAACGAAATGCAGCGGCGCCTCGCCCGGCTCGACAGCTCCCGGAAGGAGTTCATCGCCAACGCCTCCCATGAGCTGCGGACGCCCATCTTCTCCCTTGGCGGCTTCCTCGAGCTGCTCGAGACCGAGAAGCTGACCGCCACGGAGCGCGAGGCGTTCGTCGCCGAGATCCGAGCGCAGGTCGAGCGGCTTCAGAAGCTCACCATCGACCTGCTCGACCTCTCCCGCCTCGACGCCGACGTGATGGAGATCAAGCGCGAGCAGGTCGACCTGAAGGACGCGGCCAGACAGGTCGCGGACGAGTTCCGTCCCAAGGCGAAGCTGCACGAATCCTCGCTGCAGGTCCGCGGCCGAGGCCACGTGGTCGCTCTCGCGGACCTAAATCGAGTCTCACAAATCATTCGTATCCTGATCGACAATGCGCTCACGCACACCCCGCAGGGGACGAACGTAACGGTGACCGCCGTGCGCGGGACGAACGCGGCGGAGCTGATCGTCGGGGACGACGCGAAGAAGGGGATCGACCCTCGCGCGATCCCGAAGGTCTTCGATCGCTTCTACACCGGCGACACCGCGTCCGGATCCGGCCTGGGTCTCGCGATCGCGGAGGAGCTCGCGCATCGCATGGGCGGGCAGATCGCGGTGGTCTCCCGACGCGGGCACACCGCCTTCACGCTCCGCCTGCCGCTGGCCGGAGGCCGGCGGCGCCAGCGCGAGCCGGCCGGGGTGGCGGCATGAGGCTCCGATCCCCGGCGCGACGTCGACCCCCCCACCTCATCTGGATTCCCCTCGCCCTGGTGACGGCCCTGATCGCGGGCTGCGGCGGTGGCGGTGGGAACGACTCGAGCACGACCGCCGCCCAGGCGCCCCCGAGCGCGCCGCAGGTGATCGTGGAGGCGAGCGACGGCAGCTTCAACCCCGCCCAGATCTACAAGGACGTCTCGCCCGGCGTGGTCACGATCGACTCGGTCTTCGAGGGCGGCGTCAACGACATCCTCGGCGGCGGCGGCTCGGCGGGCCAGGGGTCCGGCTTCGTCGTCGACAAGGAGGGCGACATCGTCACCAACGCCCACGTGGTCACCAGCGGCGGCCACCTCAACGGCGGCGGGACGCCGCATGAGGCCAAGCAGGTCTTCGTCGAGTTCGGCGACCGGAACCGCGTCCCGGCCGAGGTCAAGGGCTTCGACGCGGACGCGGACGTCGCCCTGATCAAGGTCGACCCGGGCGGCCTCGACCTGCACCCCGTCGACCTCTCTGATCGGTCGAGCTTCACCGTCGGCGAGCCGGTCGCCGCGATCGGCAGCCCGTTCGGCGAGGACCAGTCGCTGTCGGTCGGCGTGATCTCGGCGACGAACCGCACCGTCGAGGGACTCACCAACTTCGGCATCGACAACGCGATCCAGACCGACGCCTCCATCAACCCGGGCAACTCGGGCGGTCCACTTCTCGACGCCAAGGGCCAGGTCATCGGCATCAATGAGCAGATCGCCTCCAGCTCAGGCAGCAACTCCGGCGTCGGCTTCGCGATCCCGGTTACCTCGGTCCGGTACTCGCTCGACCAGCTCAAGGCCGACGGCAAGGTCGACTACGCGTACCTCGGGGTGACCAGCGAGTCGCTCTACCCCCAGCTCGCCGAGCACCTGGGACTGGACACCGAGGCCGGCGCCCTGGTCACCGACGTCGTCAGCGGCAGCCCGGCCGACGACGCGGGGCTCAAGGGCTCGACCGGCCAGGACACCTTCCAGCTCCAGCAGGTGAAGACCGGCGGTGACGTCGTGGTCGCGGTCGACGGCAAGCCGGTGCTTCAGAACAACGACCTCTCCAAGCTGGTCGCGGCTCACAAGCCGGGCGACACCGTGACCCTGGACATCCTGCGCGACGGGCACAAGGAGAGCCTCGACGTCACGCTCGGCTCGCGCCCCGCGGATGTAAACCAGTAGGGCACGCGACCCGGGTCGACCGGATCGTTGGACCCTGCAGGTAGCGTGATGCGAGGGTGCGCATAAGCGCAACCCGTTCTATGGCGAAGTCGTCAATCCGAAACCTCGTCACGGACCTCGCCTCGACCCTGCGCGAGGAGGTGCTGCCGCACCTGGGGGCACACGCCGGCCGCGCCCACTCCGGCGCGGCCGAAGGGGGCGACGTCACCTTCCAGATCGATGAGCGCGCCGAGGCGCGGATGGAGTCCTTCCTCGCGGAGCGCGCACCGGAGGTCTCGTTCTTCTCCGAGGACCGGGGAATGATCTCGCCGGCCGGCGACCGCGCCCAGTGGGTGCTGGTGGTGGACCCGATCGACGGCACGCGGCCCGCGCTGGCGGGGCTCGAGTCCTGCTGCGTCTCCGTCGCGGCGGCCCCTCTCGACGGCGAGCCGACCATGCGCGACGTGCGGGTCGGCTGCGTGCTGGAGGTGAAGAGCGGGCACAGCTTCGTCGCCGAGCGCGGCCAGGGCCTAGAGCCCGCCGCCAACCTCTCGCAGAACCGCTCGCTCGAGCGCATGTTCTGGACCTACGGCTTTCGCGGCCGTCCCGCCCGGGCCCTGATCGAGGTGCTCTGCGACCTGATCGACGCCTCGTCGGTCGGAGGCGGAACCTTCGACCTCGGCTCCGCGACCTACGACATGACCCGGATCGTCACCGGGCAACTCGACGCCTACGTCGAGCCGGGGTCGCGGATGATCGACGACGTGCCGGCGGTACGCGCGGAGTTCGAGCGCGTGGGTGACGGCGCGGTGCTCAACAACTCGCCCTACGACCTCGCGGCGGCGACGATCTGCCTCGAGGAGTGCGGCGCGGTGGTGACCGACGCTTACGGCGAGCCGCTCGCCTCTCGACCCCTGCTCGGCTCCGACCATGAGTTCCAGATGTCCTGTGTTGCGGCCGCCAACCAGGATCTGCACTCGGCGATCTGCGCGGAGATCGACGCCGGCATCGAGCGGCTCCGCGCCACCACCGCGTGACGAGTACGTTTCCGCCCTTGCCAAGTCGATCTGTCATGGGGGGCCCGTGCTTCAAGAGGTAGCGCTCGGCAGCAAGTCGCTGGCCGACTACACGCACCTGGCGGGGCGCGGCCTGGTCGATGAGATCCGAGAGCTGGCCGAGGGCCTCGAGGGCAAGCGGGTCCTCCACATCAGCGCGACGGCGTTCGGCGGCGGGGTCTCCGAGATCCTCTACACGATCGTGCCGCTGATGCGGGACGTGGGGCTGGAGGCCTCCTGGCAGGTGATCATGGGCCGGGAGGAGTTCTTCAATGCCACCAAGCTCCTCCACAACTCGCTGCAGGGAGATCCGAACACGCTCACCCCCAGCCAGTGGGAGCTGTTCGACCACTACAACAAGATGAACGCCGAGAGCCTCGACGGGGAGTGGGACGTGGTCATCGTCCACGACCCGCAGCCGGTCGGCATGCGGCACAACGCGACCGACCACGCCAGGAACTGGATCTGGCGCTGCCACATCGATCTCTCCGACCCGAACCCGGAGCCGATCCAGCGGCTGCTGCCCCTGATCTCGGAGTACGACATCACCGTCTGGCACCTGGAGCAGTACGTGCCGAAGGCGCTGGACGGGCACGGCGGCGTCCGGATCGTGCCGCCGGCGATCGACCCCCTCTCGCCGAAGAACATGGCGCTCTCCCCCGACGACGCGGCGTTCGTATGCAACCAGTTCGGGATCGACGTGGACCGGCCGATGATCTGCCAGGTCTCCCGCTTCGATCCCTGGAAGGACCCGATCGGCGTGATCGACGCCTACCGGCAGGTCACGAAGGAGATCCCGGAGGTGCAGCTCGCCCTGGTCGGATCGATGGCGACCGACGACCCCGAGGGCTGGGAGTTCTTCCACCGCACCTTCGAGTACGCGGGCTCGGATCCCGACATCAAGATCCTCAACAACCTCAACAACGTCGGCGCCATCGAGGTGAACGCGTTCCAGTCCCAGTCCGACGTCGTCCTGCAGAAGTCGATCCGCGAGGGCTTCGGGCTCACCGTGTCCGAGGCGCTCTGGAAGGGACGGCCGACGATCGCGGGGGACGTCGGCGGCATCCCCTTGCAGATCATCGACGGCGAGGACGGCTATCTCGTCGAGTCGCCGGAGCAGGCGGCCGAGCGCTGCGTCCGGATCCTCCAGGACCCGGAGCTGGGCAGGCGGCTGGGGCGCGCCGGCAAGGAGCGGACGCGGGAGCGGTTCCTCTCCCCGCGGCTGCTGCTCGACTGGATGCGAATCTTCGCCTCGCTCGACTGACGGCGGCTCTGCCGGTGGCGGAGATCACCTGGGAGCAGTTCGAGGCGGTGGACATGCGCGTCGGCCGCGTGGTCGGCGTGGAGGAGTTCCCGGAGGCCCGGGTGCCGGCCTGGAAGCTCGAGATCGACTTTGGCCCCGAGATCGGGCGCAAGGGGTCCTCGGCGCAGATCACGCACTACGCGCGGGAGGAGCTCGAGGGCCGGCTGGTCGTCGCCGTTGTCAACTTCCCGCCCAAGCGGATCGGGCCGTTCCTCTCCGAGGTGCTGGTGCTGGGCGCGCTCGACGAGGCCAAGGGAGTGGTGCTGCTTCGTCCGGACGATGACGTTGCGCCCGGTGACCGGATCGCATGAGCGCTTAGCCCAGCCTGGTACAAACGGAGCGTGACCGAGCATCCATTGACGATCGTCTCGAACCGCGGGCCGGCGGAGTTCGGGCGCGATGGGACCGGTCAGCGGGTCGTGCACCGTGGCGGCGGCGGTCTGGTGACGGCCCTCTCCGGGCTGGTCTCGCACCGGAAGGCGCTCTGGATCGCGTCGGCCATGACCGACGAGGACGTCGTCGTCGCCAACGAGAGCGACGGGCCGACGGAGATCGAGGTCGACGGGATCGCCTACGACGTGCAGATGGTCGCCTCGAACCCGTCGGCGTACGACCGCTTCTACAACGTGATCGCGAATCCGATCCTGTGGTTCATTCAGCACTACCTCTGGGACCTCTCGAACGCCCCGGACATCCGGCAGGCCGAGGTCGACGCGTGGGAGGAGGGCTACAAGGTCGTCAACGAGGACATCGCCGACTGCGTGATCCGCGCGATCGAGGGTCAGGAGGAGCCGGTGGTGATGCTCCACGACTACCACCTCTACACCTGCCCGGGCCTGATCCGAGAGGCGAGGCCCGACGCCTTCCTTCACTACTTCGTCCACATCCCCTGGTCGCAGCCCGACTCCTGGCGGATTCTCCCCAACCGCTGGCGGGAGGAGATCTACCAGAGCATGCTCGCCAACGACATCATCGGCTTCCACACCACCGCCTACTGCCGCAACTTCCTGCAGTGCTGCCGGGAGCTGATGGAGCTCGAGGTCGACTTCGAGCGAAACGCGGTGATCCACGAGGGGCGGGAGGTCTGGGTCCGGGCGTATCCGCTCTCGATCGACACCGAGCGGCTCTACCGGGCCGCCGAGTCCTCCGATGTCAAGTCGTACGAGAAGGAGGTGCTCCGGCGGCGCCGCGACAAGCTCATCCTGCGGGTCGACCGGGCGGACCTGTCGAAGAACGTGCTGCGCGGCTTCACCGCGTTCGACGTCTTCCTCGAGCAGCACCCTGAGTTCCGGGAGAAGGTGACCTTCATCGCCCACCTGCAGCCCTCGCGCCAGGACGTGCCCGAGTACGCGGAGTACCTGGAGCGGATCGAGGCGCTGGTCGCCGTCGTCAACCACCGGCACGGGACGACGGACTGGATGCCGATCGACCTGCGGATCTACGAGAACTTCGCCGAGGCCGTGGCCCGCTACAAGCACTTCGACCTGCTCATGGTCAACTCGCTCTTCGACGGGATGAACCTGGTCGCCAAGGAGGCGCCGACGGTCAATACCCGTGACGGCGTGGTGATGCTCTCCGAGAACACCGGGGCGCACGAGGAGCTCGGCGACTGCACGCTCTCCGTGAACCCGTTCGACATCCAGGAGCAGGCCGACGAGATCTACCGGGCGCTCACCATGGAGCCGGAGGAACGGGCGCTGCGCTCGAAGCGGCTCAAGGAGATCATCACCGAGCGGGATCCGGGCGACTGGGTCGACGAGCAGCTGGCCGACATCCGGGCGAAGCGCTCGCCGGCCGAGGTCAGCTAGCGCTCTATCCCGAATTCGCCGTGCTCGCGCGGCGGGACGTAGGGGTGGACCGCCGGCGGGACGTACGCGGGCGGCGGGACTGGCGCCGGTGCGGGCCGCGCCTGGGGCCGGAGGTGATTGCCGGCGCGGGAACCCTCCCCCTGCGGGTGCTGCCGGCGCTGGTGCCGATGCTTCCTGTGCGGGTGCGAGCGCCCGGGGGCCCGCGTGCGCCCGGCCAGACGTCGCTCACGCGTCCGCTTCTGCGGCGGTGGGGGCCCTGAGCTCGAGGCCGCGGGAGGCGAGGGCGCCGGCGCGGCTGGTTCGGATGCTGGAGACACGAGGCCGACGTCGGGCGGGACCGGAGGCGGCCGGTCGCTGCCGAGCAGGGCCGGGAGGGAGATGATCCCCGCGGTCACGGCGGCCGCGATCGCCGCGGCGCGCCCCACGCTCCGCCATCTGATCTGCGGCCCGGCCACCCCTGGCTGAGGCTCGCGGCGGGCGTCCTCTCCCCTGAGCTACGAGGTCCCTCGGCGCCTCCCATCCCCTATAGTCGCGCGTCGCTGTGAACCGGCACTACGAACTCGTACTGATGCTCGACCCCGAGGCCGCGGACGACGCGCGCGAGAAGGTCGCGGGTGACGTGCGCCAGGCGATCGAGGGCGCGGGCACGCTCGACCGCGCGGACGTCTGGGGCATGCGCAAGCTCGCCTACGAGATCCGCCAGCGCAACGAGGCGGACTATCGCTACTACCGCTTCCAGGGCGAGCCGGACCTGCTCGAGCGGCTCGACCACAGCCTCAAGATCACCGACGGAGTGCTGCGCTTCCGGATCTTCAAGGTCGATCCCGAATCGCCGAGCAATCCGCCGCCCGCCTCCGACCGCCCGGCTCAGGTCGGCGACGGACGCGGTGACCGCGATGACCGGCCTCGCCGTCCGCGTCGCGATGACCGCGACGAGTAGCGGCTCGAGCCTGTCCCGCACTTTCCGGTCTTTCTTCCCCTCGGGGGAGAGAAGACGCCGCGCCCCTGCTTAGTATCGATGTTCGGAATCGAAAGGAATAGGAGCTGATCAAGTGGCCGCCAGTAACGTGAACGTCGTCGTCATCACCGGGAACCTGACCAAGGATCCCGAGCTGCGCTCAACGCCCGGCGGAACCGCCGTCTGCAAGCTTCGAGTCGCCGTCAACAGCCGTCGCAAGGACGGGCAAAGCGGCGAGTGGGTCGACAAGCCCAACTACTTCGACGTCACGGTCTGGGGGGCCCAGGGCGAGAACTGCGCGCAGTACCTCTCCAAGGGCCGGCCAGTCGCCGTCGAGGGCCGCCTCGACTGGCGCGAATGGGAGTCTCAGGATGGCGGCAAGCGCCAGGCCGTCGAGATCATCGCCAACAGCGTCCAGTTCCTCGGCTCGCGCTCGGACAACCCGGGTGGCGGTGGGGGGAACGGCTTCCAGCCGCAGTCGGACGTGCCCGCGGACACCTCGGACTTCGAGGGCGCCGGGGTCAGCTCCGGCGGCGGCTCCGACGACGACATCCCGTTCTAGGGGGAGTCCGCTAGGGATAGATACTCGCGAGGTCATCCGTGATCGTCATGACCTCGTCGAGACGCGTACGATCGAACGCCTGCCGCACACCGCCCGGCGGGCGCACGATCGCGAATCGCCGGCCGGCCTCGAGGGATCGGGCGTGAGCCGCGGCCACCACGCCCATGCCGCTGGAGTCCATGAAGCTCAGGCGGCTCAGGTCGATGACGAGCAGCTCGGGCCTGGCTGATTCGACTTGCGTGAGCGCCTCGGTCACCTGATCGACGACCTGGAGATCGAGATCACCACGGATCCTGATCAGCGCGCTGCTGCCCTCGGTCTCGGTCTCGAGATCGAAGTTGAGCATCCAGCGCATTAAAACCGACCATCGCTACCATTCGCGCCCCTCATGGCACGACAGCAGCGACAGACGCAGACCGGCGGCGGCCGCAGGCGCCGAGGACTGAGCGATCGCGGCAGGCCGCGGAAGTACACGCGGATCAACGCCGAGACGATCGACTACAAGGACCTCAACCTGTTGCGGAGGTTCATCTCCGATCGCGGCAAGACCCGCTCCCGGCGCGTCACCGGCCTCTCCAGGAAGCACCAGCAGCAGCTCGCCCTGGCGGTGAAGCGAGCCCGCGAGCTCGCTCTCCTGCCGTACGTCGGCGAGCGCTAGAGCGATGGCCCAGGCGGTTCTGCTCAAGGACGTGGAGGGCCTCGGCGAGGCCGGCACCGCGGTCGACGTCTCCCCCGGCTACCTGCGCAACTACCTCGTGCCCCGCAAGCTGGCACAGCCGGCAACCAAGGGCGCGCTTGAGGAAGCGCAGCGCAAGCGCGAGCGCGCCGAGGAGGCAGAGCGCCAGGCCGCGGAGCGGGCCGGCGAGACCTCGGCCCTGCTCTCCAAGACGGTGCTCACGATCAACCACCGCGCGGGCGAGGACGGCAAGCTCTTCGGCTCGGTCACCGCGACCGAGATCGCGGAGGCGATCCAGGCCGCGCGCAGCATCAAGGTCGACCGCAAGAAGATCCGCCTCGACGAGCCGATCCGCGAGACCGGCACCTACATGGTCGACGTCGAGGTCGGCGGCGGAGTCACGGCGTCGGTCAAGACGATCGTCGCCGAGCTGCGAGAGGCTCCCGAGGCGTAAGCCGAGGGACCGCCCGCACTTCAAGAGGGCGCAAAGACCGCGCTTCCGCGGCAGGCACGAAACGTGCCTGAGACGCGCGTGCCGCAAATAGCCGCAACTCTCCTGCGGTGAGCGGCGGCCTGTGATTTTCTAGCCAGGCTTGCGCGGGTCTAGTTCCAGTTCGGGGCAGATGCGAATCCGCCGGGCGCGTATCCAGACTTGGAGAGGAGACTCGGCCCACCGGCCGGGTGATCCCCTGTGCGAGAGAGGAGCAGTTGGCGGCAAACGGAAACACGGCGGTCGTCCCGCCCCAGAACCTGGAGGCTGAGGAATCCGTTCTCGGGGCGATGATGGTCTCCGAGTCGACGATCGAGCCGGTCATGCTCGACGTTCATCTGCGGGTCGACGACTTCTACCGCGATCGTCACCGCACGATCTACGAGGCGATCATCGGCCTCCACGAGAAGGCGGACCCCGTCGACGTCCTGACCGTCTCCGAGGCGCTCGCCCAGCGTGGCCAGCTCGAGGAGGTCGGCGGCCGCGACGTCGTCGCCAGCCTCGCGGCGAGGGTCCCGGCCCCGGGCAGCGCACGGCACTACGCGCAGATCGTCAAGCAGAACTCGCTGCTGCGCCGGCTCGACGCGACCGCGAAGCAGATCCAGCAGTCGATCGTGGAGCGCGACGGAGAGCCGCGGGCACTGGTCGAGAACGCCGAGCGGCTGCTCTTCCAGGTCGCCAACCAGGAGCAGGCGGACGACTTCCGCGAGATCGGCGACATCCTCCATGACGAGATCGACAAGCTGGAGGCGCTCGCCAACGGGAGCTCGGAGATCACCGGGACTCCTTCGGGCTTCCGGGACCTCGACGACAAGACCGGCGGCTTCCAGCCCGGCAACCTGATCGTGATCGCGGCGAGGCCGGCCATGGGCAAGTCGACCCTGGTCTGCGACTTCGCCCAGAACGTCGCGATGAAGCACCAGAAGCCGGTCGCCCTCTTCTCGCTGGAGATGTCGGAGATGGAGCTGGCGCACCGTTTCATCGGCTCCCAGTCGCGGATCTCCAGCGACCGGCTCCGCAAGGGCAAGGTGGCGAGCAAGGACTGGCCGAAGGTGGTCAAGGCCTGCAACCAGCTCGAGTCCGCGCCGCTCTGGATCGACGACTCCTCGGACCTGGGCCTGCTCGAGCTGCGCGCCAAGGCGCGGCGGCTGCACGCGCAGGAGCGCGGCCGCGGCCACGAGGGCCTGGGCCTGATCATCGTCGACTACCTCCAGCTGATGCGAAGCGACGATCCGCGCGCCAACCGCGTCGAGCAGGTCGCCCAGTTCAGCCGCGGCCTGAAGATCCTCGCCCGCGAGCTCAACGTCCCCGTCATCGGCATCTCCCAGCTCTCCCGCGCCCCCGAGCAGCGACCCGACAAGCGCCCGATCCTCTCCGACCTTCGCGAGTCCGGCGCGATCGAGCAGGACGCCGACCTCGTCGGCTTCCTCTACCGCGACGAGTACTACAACCAGGAGGCCTCCGAGGACCCGGGCGGCGCCGAGCTGATCCTCGCCAAGCACCGCAACGGCCCGGTCGGGACCGTGCGCCTCGTCTTCCTCGAGCACTATCCCAAGTTCGCCGACCGCGCCCGCGAGGAGAAGCCGATCGAGCAGCCGGCCGGTGAGGGGCCGCCGCTGAAGGATGCGGCGCCGGATGTGGGCAACGACTTCGCCGATTCCGGCGACGACTTCCCCGACGCCGAGGAGCTCTAGTTGGCCGTCAATCCGCGTTCGGGCGAGCGTGAACCCTGCCGTCTCGGCATCTGCGACGGCTCCGGCTGGATCCTCGGGCCGGAGGACGTCGCCCGGCCGTGCGAGTGCCGCTCGCGCATGGTCGCCCGGGCCCGGCTCCGCGGCATCGACTCGGTGATCCCGCCCAAGTACCGCGGCGTCTCCTTCGACCGCCCGCCGGTCACCCAGATGGACGCCTTCGTCGTGAAGCGGGTCCGCGACTACTGCGAGCAGCTCGGGGACAACCTGGGCCGTGGCCGCGGCATGTGGTTCTTCGGCAGCTCCGGAACGGGCAAGACCACCCTGGCGATGCTGATCTCGCGAACGGCCCTCGAGTCCGGCCGCTCGGTGGCGATCTACTCCCTCCCGAAGCTCCTCAGCCGGATCCGCCAGACCTACGACGCCGAGATCGGGGAGCAGTCCTACACGCAGTTCTTCGAGCGGTTGGCGAGCGTCGACCTGCTCCATCTCGACGACCTGGGCGTCGAGAGGCAGACGGAATGGGTCCTCGAGCAGCTCTACGCGCTGATCAACGAGCGCTACGAGCGCCAGCGCTCGCTGATCGTGACCAGCAATCTCGAGGACGATGAGCTCGAGAGGCAGCTCGGGACGCGGGTCGTCTCGCGCCTGATCGAGATCTGCGGCGACCCGGTCAACCTCTTCGGCGAGGACAAGCGTCAGGAGTTCTCGCCCGGCGTCGCGACCTCACTCGGCGACGCCGGCGGCTCGGCCCTGGGGCCACTGGACCACTAGCGGCGTCCGAATCCGGCCCTGAACCTCTCATAATTCCCTGGTCATGCCCGGAATCGTCATAGTCGGCGCCCAGTGGGGCGACGAGGGGAAGGGCAAGGTCACCGACCTGCTCGCCGAGCAGGCGGATCTCGTGATCCGCTTTCAGGGCGGCAACAACGCCGGCCACACGATCATCCGTGACGGCGAGACCTTCAAGTTCCACCTGATCCCCTCGGGCATCCTCTACCCCGGCAAGACCTGCGCGGTCGGCAACGGCGTCGTCATCGACCCGGCGGTCATGACCGGCGAGATCGAGGAGCTCCGCCATCGCGGCATCGATGTCAGCGGGCTGCGCGTCTCGGCCAACGCCCATCTGGTCATGCCCTACCACGTGAAGCTCGATACGGCCGGCGAGCTCAAGCTCGGCAGCATGGAGATCGGCACCACCCGCCGCGGTATCGGGCCCTGCTACGCCGACAAGGCGTCCCGTCTCGGCATCCGGGTCCAGGACCTCCTCGACGCCAAGATCCTGCGCAAGAAGATCATGGCGGCGATGGAGCCGAAGCAGCAGATGCTCCGCCCCTTCGCCAAGGATCCGGAGCTCGACCTCCACACCATGGTCGAGACCTACCTCACCTATGGACACCGCCTCGAGCCCCACATCGCGGACACCGCCCGGCTCTGCTGGGAGGCGCTCGACGCCGACCGGACCGTGCTCTTCGAGGGCGCTCAGGGCACCATGCTCGACCTCGACCACGGCACCTATCCCTTCGTCACCTCATCGAACCCGGTCTCGGGCGCGGCGACGATCGGCACGGGGGTCGGCCCCGGCGACATCGACGAGGTCTGGGGGATCGCCAAGGCTTACGCCACCCGCGTCGGCGCCGGCCCCTTCCCCAGCGAGCTCGAGGACGACCTCGGCGACCTGCTCCGCGAGCGCGGCGGCGAGATGGGCACGACCACGGGTCGCCCGCGCCGCTGCGGCTGGCTCGACCTGGTGGCTCTGCGCTACGCGGTGCGCCTCAACACGATGACCGCGCTTGCGATCACCAAGCTGGATGTCCTCTCCGGCCTCGACCCGCTGCGGGTCTGCGTCCGCTACCGCCATCCGGAGGGAGCGGTCTTCGACGAGTTCCCGTACCACCAGTCGATCCTCCACACGGCTGAGCCCGAGTACGAGGAGCTGCCCGGCTTCGAGGGCGAGATCGGCGACTGCCGCCGTGAGCAGGACCTTCCCGCCGAGGCGCGCGACTACCTCAGCGCGGTCTCGGACCACCTCGGCATCCCCATTCGCCTGGTCGGCGTGGGCCCCGGCCGCGACCAGGTGATCTGGATGGGCGAAGAAGCCGAGCCCCGCCTCCGCGCCGCCGCCTAGGCCAGGGCCCCGGTGGCGCGCATCCCGTGCTCGCCCATGTAGGCGGGGATCAGCCCCTCCTCCACGCCCTTCTCCTCGCCGCGGCGCAACATCCGGAGTCCCAGGATCGTTGCGGCCAGCGTCGCGGTCACGCCGAGGCTCACCTGCACGCTGAGCAGCCCCTGACGGGTCCAGTAGACGTCCTCGAGGCCGAGCAGGAGCGCGGCCTCGTCCATCGTCAGGCCCATCCCGATCCCGAACGGGATCGCGAGAGTCGTCTCCACGCCCTCGCTCCGGGTCGTGATCGCGCCGATGCCCGAGGCGAAGGCGATCAGGATGCCCGGGATGAAGTGGTGGATGTGGCGCCCGCTGATCCGAACGTTGCGGAAGGGGCCCCTTCCGCGCCGGATCCCCCAGGTCGAGAGCCGGGCGATCGCAAACGCCCCGAGAAAGCCCTGCAGCAGGTTGAACAGGGCGGTCTCCTGGTGGGACGTCGCCTGGATTCCTCGCCGCGCCACGGTGATCGTGTCGAGGGTCGCGTAGCCGGCGGCGTCGACGAGGCTCTCCGGCGTGTCGCTCTCCGAGCTCTCCCGGCGCCGGCGGGCCATCCTGAGCAGCTCACCGCTGAACAGGGTGCCGGCCGCCCCGAGCGCGAGCACGGCCAGGCCCACCGTGGCGCGGTCCGCGCCCGCCCCGCCGGCGAGGGCGCCAAGCCCTCGCTCCCGCCGCCTTCCGAGGAGTCTCCTCATGGCCGCTGATGCTAGCCGCGGCAGGTTTGTTGACCCCGCAAATTGGGCAGGATTTCGCCTGCATGCAGGCCAATTCAGTGGGGACTACTGATCATCGAGTCCGCGACGCTTCATAGGATTTCGTCGATGCGGAGGTTGCTCACACCGGTCAACGCAGGCGTCAGCGCCGCCCGGCACGTGCTCTGGTACCTGAGCTACCACGCCGCCCCCCGCCAGCGCCCCTGATCCCCCGCCCCCTCGATAGGGTCCCTGCCGGATGGGAATCATCGCCTGGATCTTCCTCGGACTGTTCGCCGGCCTGATCGCCCGCGCGCTGGTCCCCGGGCGGACGGAGCCGGGAGGCTGCTTCGGCACCACCGCCGTCGGCATCCTCGGCGCCCTGCTCGGGGGCTTGATCGCCAGCGCCCTCGACATCGGCCACATCGACGAGTTCTTCGATCTCGGGACCT
Organism: Solirubrobacterales bacterium; assembly: GCA_035456265.1. GTDB lineage: Bacteria > Actinomycetota > Thermoleophilia > Solirubrobacterales > 70-9 > DASUPK01. Next base: position 15,513 of record DATIDP010000044.1, read on the forward strand.
GGCTGATTGCGATCGGCGGCTCGGTGCTCCTGCTGCTGATCATCCGCGCGATCGCACGCTGAGACGGGAAGAGGGCCGCTCTCGCGGCCCTCTGGCACTGCGGGAGCGATTCGGTGTCAGTCGGTGGTCTCGACGACCATCAACGTGTTCCCCTCCGGGTCGCGGAACCAGAAGAGCGGCGGAACGGGCTCGCCCATCCGGCTGACCTCCTCATCCACGTCCACACCCCGCTCCCTGAGCTGCGCGTGGTACGCCTCGATGTCGTCGGTCCGCAGGCTGATGCCGGTCTCCGTGCCTTCCGCCTCTCGGTCCGGGCCGGGCGGGCAGAGAGCGATCGGCGTCTCGCCGCCGCTGGGAACGACCTCGACCCAGCGCCCCATCTCCTCGTCGCCGAAGGGGATGTCCGCCCGCTTTTCGAGGCCAAGCGCCTCGGTGTAGAACTCCACCATCCGGTCCTGGTCCCTGACGGGGATGATCACGGCCGCCAGGTTGGTGACGGTCGTGGTGCTCGTTGTGGTGCTCATCGGTCCTCCTGGAGTCAAAGGTCTCATCACCCACTTAGACCGTCGGCCCCGGCCCCACTCATCGCTGTGGGGCGAATCAGTCTTCCGAGCTCGCGTAGGCCTCGCTGCCGAGGATGTGGAGGGCATGACGACCTGGCGGCCGTCGTCCATCTTCGCGACCGCCCGGCCGCACACGACCAAGCCCTACGTGCTCGAGAGTGGATCGTCATGGATCTCGAGCTCGTCGGCTTCGACAACCCGACCGAGGTCCGAACCTTCGTCTCTCACTCAGGCCGGCTCGACGTCCAGGAACGTCTGCTGCAGAGTGCCGGACTCGTGAACCGAGACGACCAGGAGCGGCACGTCGCCCACGTTCCGCAGCCCATGTGGGGTCTCGGCGGGGACCACGAGCATCTGGGCGGGCTCAAGCTCGGTGACCGCATCGCCCACGGTCCAGCGGCCCTCGCCCTCGAGCAGGAGAAAGGTCTCCGAGTACGGATGGACGTGCATCTCGATGAACCGGCCGGGCGGCGTCCGCACAACGAACATCGAGATGTCGATCCCGGCGCGGGCCTTGCCCTCGAACAGCGCTGCGCTCGGGCTGAACTCCAGATCAGCGAGGTCGAACTTTGCGATCGCCGGCCCTGTCTCCAAGTCAACCTCCTTCAGGTTGGGCCCACCGACCCTACCGATGGGTGGCCGACCTTCCAGCGCAGCTGCGGACCCGGTCCCGCTCGCCGGTGCCTGGGCACCGGTCGCGCCCCGGCCCTCCCCAGATCCGATCCGCCGCGGCGCCGCCGACCAGCGTGTCCCTGCCGGGGCCGCCGCGGATCACGTCGCGGCCCGCCCCGGTGCAGATCCGGTCTGCGCCGCGCCCGCTCCGCACGACATCCCTGCCGCCGCCGGTCGCGATCACGTCGGGGCCCCTGCCGCCGCGCAGGACGTCGCGCCCTGAGCTGCCGACCACCGTCGCAATGCGACCATCGCAGCGACGCGGCTTCGGCCGGTCGGCGCCGATCCGGTCGATGTAGGAGCGATAGGTCGAGAAGGCGGGCTTTTCGGAGTAGTCGTCGCGCAGGAGCCCGACCGCGGCGAAGAGATCGGTCCCCGTGGAGTCATTGTCGCGCAGGTTGAACCAGCGGTAGTCGGTGACACCGAGCGCGCCGGAGTACCGGTAGATGGCGTCGAGCGTCGAGCGAAGGGCGAGGTCCTGATCGGCCTCGCTCCTGCCGAGGTTGGTCGCGAAGCCGTTCTCGGTGATCCAGAGATCGACGCCGCGGCCGAGTCCGGCCTGCGGCATGTAGCAGTGCCGCAGCAGGGTCAGCGCCTCGACGGTGTCGTCTCCGGCCGACGCCGCCGCTGAGACGGGCGGATAGACAAGGCCGGGATAGGCCTGCAGCCCGACGTAGTCGAGCGCACGCCTGAACTCCGGCGTCGCCAGCGCCCCCAGCCGGCGCCAGAAGTCTGCATCCGAGGTCGGCAGCCATCGCCAGGCGAACGAGAAGCCGAGCTCGACGTCGGGGCGGCCGATCCGGTCGAGCTCTCGCCTGGCCGCGACCACGCCGGTGACGATCGCCTGCAGGGCGCCCGCGTAGCTGCCGTCCGAGGTGTTCGGCGAGATCGGGAAGTTCACCTCGTTCGTGATCGTCAATGCCTTCACCGACGGTCGCCTCCCGAGAACCTGCGCGGCCCGCTGGACGTAGCGGCTCCATGCCGACATGTCGCCCTCCTGGCCGGCACCCGGGTGGTAGCGGACCTGCAACTCGGAGTCGAACCCGGCGCGGGCGTACCCGTCGACCAGCCCGGCGAAGCGCAGGATGCCCGCCTCGCCGTCCGACATCAGCATCCGGTTGAGATGGAGGAGCAGCTGCCGGCGGCCCGGGCGCAGGCGCCCGAGCTCGCGCAGCGCCGCCGCTGGGTCCTCAGGCTTTGGCTGGCCCTGCGTCGCGCCGGCGCTCCCGGCCGCAAGCGGCGTGATCCCGAAACGCAGCCGCTCGGGCGGAGCCGAGACCGGAGGCGGGTCGGCGGTCAGACAGAGATCCCCGCCGACCTGGGCGGCGGCGGGAGGAGCGCTGACGAGCGGCCCAGCGAGACACACCGCCCCAAGGCAGAGGCCGGCGGACACAGGTCCCGCCACGATGAGCAGCCCGCGAAGTCGTCCCGCCGACATCTGAGGAAGTGGGCCGTGCAGGGATCGAACCTGCGACCTTGAGATTAAGAGTCTCCTGCTCTACCAGCTGAGCTAACGGCCCGGGTGGAAGGCGAAATTATAGGAAGGGTCTAGAGCCCGCCGGTGCCGATGCCGCCGAGCGGGTTGCCGCCGCCCCCTGTACCGCCGAGCGGGTTGCCGGCGCCGGCGCCGGCCTGGGACTTCTGCTGCTGCTTGGTGAGCTGCTTGATGGCGGCCTGGAGCTGCTGACCGAGCTGCTGGATCGGCTTGAGCTGGTTCTGCAGGGTGGAGGCCTGGCTGCCCTTCGCCTCCTGCTTCGCCCTCGCCACAGCCTGATTCGCGCCCTGCGTGTCGCCGGCGAGGTACAGGTAGGAGGCGAGGCGCCCGTACGTGTTCGGGTTGGCCTGCTTCGGGTTGGCGTCGATCAGCGCCTGCTGTGCCTGCGCGGCGTTCCTCCAGTCATCCACCGCGGCGTTCACGTCGGTGAGCGCCTCGGTCGTGCTGGTGTCGGTACGGGCCTGCTGGAAGTCGATCTGGCCGAGCTGGTCGAAAGTGTTGAGGGCGAACAGGGCGGGGGTCTGGTCCGGGTTGCCGTTGCTCGCCTTCACGTACTTGGTCCAGGCGTCCGCCGCCTCGCGGAGCTCCTGCTCACCGTCGCTGGTCAGCGTGCCGTCGCTGTTCCGGTCCGCGTTGCCGGCCTGATAGTGGAGCTGAACGAGCCGTCCGAGGGTCGCCGGGTCGGTCGGGTTCAGGGCGAGCTGCTGCTCCGCGGCCTTGATTTCGTCGTCGAAGGCGTTGGCGGCGCTGCCGCCGCCGCCACTCCCGAAGAGGTCGCTGAAGCTGAAGCCGCCGGAGCCGGTACCGACGCCGAGGAAGACGAAGCTGATCGCGAAGATCGCGGCGAGCGCGCCGAAGGTGACGCGGATGACTCGCCGGCGTCGTGGGCTCTGTAGGTCGAAGAGCACGGCGGTGAAGCGTAGAGGGTCGGGTGACTCCGTCGGCGCCTAGGCGGCGCCGCTGGGTGGCGGCTCGGAGACCGCGATCTCCGGCTCGGTCGCCTCATCGGGCGGCCTCCCGAAGACCCTGGCGAGCAGCACGCTCGCCTCGTACAGCAGGATCAGCGGCACGGCCTCGATCAGCATGGTGACCGGGTCGGTGCCCGGCAGCAACATGGCGACGATCAGCAGGACGACGTACGCGTAGCGGCGGTTCTTCGAGAGCTGCTGGGGCGTGAGAATGCCGAGCCGCGTGACGGCGAGGATGCCGATCGGCAGCTGGAAGATCAGCCCCATCACCCCCAGCGTCAGGGTGAAGAAGCTGTAGTAGTCCCGCGCCCGGACCTGGATGTTGAACTGGTTGTCGTTGAAGTTGAGGAGGAACTTCGTCGCGGCCGGCAGGACCACGAAGTAGCCGAAGACGACGCCGGCCACGAAGAGGATCGGGACCATGATCAGGAAGGGCACCACCACCCGCTTCTCCCTGGTCGTGAGCGCCGGCAGGACGAACGCGTACGCCTGGTAGAGGATCACCGGCAGCGAGATGACGAGGGCTGCGTAGGCGCTGATCGTCACCGTCGTCGTGAACGGCTCCGCGACGCCGAAGGTGATCGGCTCCCGGTCACCGGGCAGCGGAGCGTTGGCGATGTCCAGGAGCGTGCTGTTCTGCCAGAAGCAGAGGGCGAACGCGGCGACGAGCGCGGCGATCGAAATGATGATGCGCGTACGGAGCTCGTCGAGATGCTCGACGAGCGTAAGCCGGTCCTCGAAGTCGACCGGCCGCAGCCGGGCCACGCTCAGCTCTTGTTCTCGGTGACGACCTCGCCCTCGACCGGCTCCGCGGGCTTCTCAGCGCTCGCTCCGGCCTGAGGCGGCTGCGGCTGGCTCACCTGGACCTGCTGGTTCGCCTCGAGCTCACGCCGCTTCTCCTCCGGTTCATCCTTGTCCCCGGAAAGCGAGTTCTTGAATTCGCGGATGCCGCGTCCCATCGACTGGCCCAGCTCCGGCAAGCGCTTCGGTCCGAAGATGATCAGGACGATGATGAGGACGACGGCTATCTCAAGCGGTCCCACGTTGGGCATCGAGCGGATGTTAGCGGCAGGGGCTGAAGCCGCCGCAACCTACCGCTTCGTGCGTTCGCGGTCGGCGGGGGCGCCGTTGGAGGGACGATCCGGGAAGTTGAGGTAGAACCGGCTCGCGGTCGGCTCGGTCTGCCCCTGGTACTTGCTGCCCGCCTCGCTGGCGCCATAGGCGTGTTCGACCGGGCCGTCCATGCGCATGAACGAGATCTGCCCGATCGGCATGCCGTGGTAGATCGTGATCGGCAGGTTCGCCAGGTTGGAGAGCTCGAGCGTGAGGTTTCCCTCGAAGCCGGGATCCACGAAGCCGGCCGTGCTGTGGATGACGAGGCCCAGCCGGCCGAGCGACGACTTGCCCTCGAGTCGCGCCACGAGGTCGTCCGGCAACCGAACGCGCTCCAGCGTCTGACCGAGGACGAACTCCCCCGGGTGCAGCACGAAGGGCTCCTCATCCTCGACCGTGACCAGCTCGGTGAGGTTGTCCATCGGCTCGCGCACGTCGATGTACGGGTAGCGCGAGTTGTTGAAGACGCGGAAGCTCCGGTCCACCCTCATGTCGACGCTCGAGGGCTGTACCAGCGACTCGTCATAGGGGTCGAAGACCAGCCTGCCGGCGGCGATCTCCTCCTTGATCGTGCGATCGCTGAGAACCATCGCCGCAGTCTATTCCGCGCCCTTCCAGGCACGCCCTTGCGGGTTGTCCGCAGGGTTGGAAACAACCCAATTTTCGGCTAAAGGTGGCCGTGCGGGCTCCCGATATGTCCCCCACGATGGGAGTTCCGAGGCGCACAAGGACTCAGCCCGAGGCGAACGTCGCGCCGCGGACCGGTGGAAAGTCCGCCGAGGGCATGCACGCCTGCCCCAGCTGCTCCTCATCCCTGGTCCAGCCGGTCAACTGGCACGAGCAGGGCGATGGGCACTGGAACGTCGAGCTCCGCTGCCCCGAGTGCGAGTGGTGGGGCCGGGACAGCTACTCCCAGAACGAGGTCGACTCCTACGACGAAGAGCTCGACCGCGGCGGCCAGGAGCTGATCGAGGACCTGCGCGCCCTCACCCGGGCCAACATGGAGGAAGAGGCCGACCGCTTCGCCGCGGCCCTGGCCAGCGACAGCATCCTCCCCGAGGACTTCTAGAGCGCAGCACCCAAGAAGCACCACTCCAATCGAGTCACCTCCCTGCAGGAAACGGCCCCACTGGGGCCGTTTCCTCATTCAGGAGTAGCGCTCCACGACACCGTCGGCGATCATGCCGAGCAGCTGGCGCTCCTCGTCGCTGAAGTGCCGGGAGGAGATGATCCGTTTGGCCCGCTCGATCCCGTCCCTGGCCCGGTCGCGCACCTGATCGAGGGCATCGGTGGCCGCGATCCGGTCGCAGATCGCCTCCGCCTCGGCCTGGTCGAGCCCCCTGAGCTCGATGGTCTCGAGGCCGGGATCGAGCCTGCGGGCGAGGATCAGCGGCAGCGTCACGGTCCCATCGAGCAGATCCGTGCCGCGCGCCTTTCCGGTGCGCTCGGGCGGTCCGGTCACATCGAGCACGTCGTCGAGCAGCTGAAAGGCAAGACCGATCTCGCGGCCGAAGCTCGCCAGGTCCTGGCTGCCCGGTCCGCCGGATGCGACCCGTCCGACCCGGCAGGCCGACTCGAAAAGCCGTGCCGTCTTCAGGGAGCAGCGCCACAGGTATCGCTCCTCGGTGATCGAGGTGTCGTAGGCGTCGCTGCGCTGCGCCAGCTCCCCGAGCGCGAGTGCCACCGAGGCCGAGCTCAGCTCCGCGACCTCGGCATCGCCACCGCCGACCGCGAGTTCCGCGAACGCCCGCGAGAGCAGCAGGTCCCCGACCCCGACCGCTCGGTCCCGGCCCGAGCGGGCGACCACCGTGGGGCGGCCGCGGCGCACCGGCGCCCCGTCGAGGACGTCGTCGTGGACCAGGGTGGCCATGTGGAGCAGCTCGACCGCGGTCGCAGCGCGGATGGCGCGCTCGCCTGCCCCGTCCCCGGCGGCCATCAGCACCAGGATCGGCCGCAGCCGCTTGCCACCGGCCTTGAGCGTCGCCTCCGCCTCCTCGCCCAGCTTCGGGCCGTAGCCTCCGGCCAGCTCGACGAGCCGGTCCTCGACCACGGCCATGCGTGCGGGCAGCCAGGCGCTCGCTGCGTCCATCACGGCGGTCACGGGGGGCGGTACGGACGAACCGGTCATGCCCGCTTCCTACCGCTGTGGATGGCGATGATCCCGCCGGCGAGCAGCAGCCAGCGGATTCGCTCGAGGCCGGCGGCATCGAGCTTGCCGGCGAGCTCCTCGGGCTCCGGGAAGGTGCGTACCGAGTCCGGGAGATAGCTGTAGGCCTCGGGGTCACCCGCCAGGGTGCCGAGCACCGGGACCAGCCGATCGAACCACAGCGAGTAGAAACCGGACAGAGGCTGACGGTGGGGCCGGGTGATCTCGAGGATCACCAGTCTCCCTCCGGGGCGCAGGACCCGGGTCATCTCGCCGATGCCGCGATCGAGGTCGGCGAGATTGCGCGCCCCGAAGCCGATGGTCGCGACGTCGAAACCGGCGTCGCCGTAGGGAAGGTCTAGGGCATCCGCCCAGCCGAACTCCACGGGCAGGCCCTCGTCCCCGCTCTTGCGGCGAGCGAGCTCGAGCATCGGCTCCGAGAAGTCACAGCCGACGACGCGCCCGTCGGGCCCGATCCGGCGCCGCAGCTCGAGGGCGAGGTCGCCGGTGCCGCAGCAGACGTCGAGGGCGTCTGAGCCCGGCCCGACCTCGGCCCGCTCGACGGCCCGCTGGCGCCACTGGTGGTGCAGCCCGGCCGTCATCGCCGAGTTCATCAGGTCGTAGACGCCGGCGATCCGGTCGAACATGCCGCGGACCTGCTCGGAGAACTCCTCCGAGTCCCGCCGCGGGACGCCGCTCTCGGCCTCGGTGTCGGACGAGACACTCATCGAGGCGAGGTTAAAACGATCAGTTGAGCGAGGCGAGGTACGCGGTCAGGGCCTGGAACTTCTGTGGCGGCAGGTCCGCGTACGAGGGCATGATGCTCGGGCCCACCTCGAGGGAGCGGGCGATCGCGTTGCGCGGGATCCGCGCGCCGATCTGGGTCAGCTCCGGCCCCGGACCGTCGTTGCCGTTGTCACCGAGCTTGTGGCAGGCGAGGCAGCCGGACTGCGCCACCACCTCCTTGCCGGGCTCCAACGCCGCGCTCGTCTTCAGATCCACCTGGCTCGGCGGGCCCGCCGTGGCGCCGAGGTACGTCAGGTAGGCCATGGCGATGATCGTGAGGATTCCGGCCGTCGCCGCGATCGGCCGTCGCTCCGGCCGCCGCTCCGGGTTGCGGTCGTAGAACGGCAGCAGCAGAAGCAGCACCATGCACAACGTCGGGATGCCGACCGTCGCGATCGGCACCGCCCAGACGGGCTTGATCACCCGCAGCAGCTCGAAGAGGAAGAAGAAGTACCACTCGGGTCGCGGTGTGTACGTGGTGGTCGTCGGGTCGACCTTGGGGCCCTGTTCCGCCCCCAGCAGGATCGACAGGCCGACGATCACGAGGGCGACTACGAGCATCATCACCGTGTCCTTCATGACCGCGTAGGGGAAGAACGGCTTGCCCTTCTTCTTCAGGACCTCGTAGTCACGGAGGTACTGCTCCTTCTCGGCCCGGTTCATCCCACCTCCTCCTTGGCCACGGCGGACTTGGGCTTCCCGGCCTTGAGCCACGGCGGAGCGGTGGTGCCGAGCTTGACGACGAGATACAGGTGGGCGCCGATCAGGGCGATGATCAGGCCGGGCACCAAGAGCATGTGGATGGCGTAGAAGCGGGCGAGCGTGGTCGCCCCGATCTCCGGGCCCGCTCTCAGGAAGTCCGCCAGATACGGCCCCAGGACCGGCCCGGTGCCGGTGATGTTGTTGGCGACGATCGTCGCCCAATAGGAGCGCTGGTCGAAGGGCAGGAGGTATCCGGTCAGGCCCATCACCAGGGTGAGGATGAGCAGGACCACCCCGATCACCCAGTTGAGCTCCCGCGGGTACTTGTAGGCGCCGAAGAAGAAGACGCGCCCCATGTGCAGGAAGATGCAGATGATCATCACCGTGGCGCCCCACTTGTGCATGCCGCGGACGAACTCGCCCATCCAGACGTCGTTCGTCAGGTGGGTGATCGAGCCGTAGGCCTGCGTGGGCGAGGGCGTGTAGTACATCGCCAGGAAGACGCCGGTCAACGCCTGGAAGACGAAGGCGAAGAGGGTCGCCGAGCCGAGCGTGTAGAACCAGTTGGTGCCCTTGGGCACCTTCCGGTAGAGCATCGCGGTGAGGAAGCTCGTGCTGCCGGTGCGCTCGTCGAGCCACCCGACGACGTCGGTGCCCGCCTCCTTGGCGATCTCCACGGGCCCGGCGCCGTTGCCGTTCGCCCCGTTGACTCGCTCTCCGGGCTTCGCCGGGCGGTTCAGGGGACCAGGTCTCGGAAGCTTCGGCAAGGCTCTCCTTACGGCGGCGGCGGGACCGAGGGCCGCGGCGGGTAGAGGTAGTTCCAGATGCCGCCCGTGAACTCCCCGGGGTCGCGGGCGCGGACCGGATCGAGGCTGTTGGTGACGCTGTAGCGAGGACCGACCTCGACCTGGCCGTTCGTGACGCGCGTCTGGAAGCGATCGAGCGGCCGCACCGGTGGACCGCCGATCCGCTCGCCGAGGAAGCCGTAGACGCCGCCGTGACACGGGCAGATGAAGTTGCCGGAGGCCTCGACGAAGCGGACCGGACAGCCGACGTGAGCGCACCGGGTGGAGATCGCGATGTACTCGTTGGGCGACTCGGGCGGATACTTCGTCTGGTTGGCCGTGATCTCCGGGTTGCCCCGCCTGATGTACGCGGTCGACTTGCCGGTCTCTCCGATGCCCTGCACGATCGTGATCGTCACCGGCCTGTAGGTGTCCGGATTGAAGTCCGTTGTCGGGCCGACGGCCTGCCAGGGCTCGGACTCCTCCTCGAATAGTGGTGCGACGGCGAAGCCGACAGCCGGGAGGGCGACGGCGGCGACAGCCACGCCTCCGACGGCCTGCACACCGACCGAGAGGACGGTGCGCCGGGTCATCGACTCGCCGCTGAAGTACCCCGCGGGGTCCGGGTTCGGGAGCCCGTTCGGTTTCCCCTGCTTGTCGTTTCCCTCGTCAGCCACGGTCCGGGACGTCCTCGCGTGCGAAGCCTATCGACTCGGCTGCGCGCGCCAGAGCGTCACCGAGGCCCGCCCGACGGGCGGTTTCGGCCGCCGCGTCGGTCAGGGATTCGGCGGCCCCGGGCTCGCCGGCCCGCAGCGCCTCCTTGGCCCGGACGTGCTCATCCGAGGCCCCGGCGGCGACCGCCACAGTCGCCGCCAGCCACAGCGCGCGCACCCTCTCCTCCGCGGTCTCGTGGTCGTTCTCCGCGTGGATCTGAGCGGCCAGGCTGATCAGGTCCGCGAGCTCGCCCACCGCCTCTAGGTCTCCGCGGGCCGCGAGTCGCTCCAGTCCCAGCGCGTAGAGGTAGTCGCCGGCGAGCAGAGCCAGGTCGGGGTCCGCGCCCCGGAGGACCCGCGGGGTCTCGTAGTGGAGCAGGTAGCCCTCCCTGGTCGCCTCGACGAGGACCAGGTACTCCTCGGGCGCCTCGGCCGCCCTCGGCCCGGCCGCCGCCAGGGCCCCGAGCGCCGGCTCCGCATCCGAGTCGACGACGTGCGGAGCGATCACGTTCTCGCCGTCGCGAAGGAGAGCGGCCAGGGAGGCGAGGGAGGTGCCGTTCCGTGCCATGCGGACCTGCGAGGTTAGAGAGGGGCCGGATCAGACGGCCTCGCGGAAGGCCTGCTCGGCGGCGTCGATGGTCTCGGCGAGGGCCTCGTCCTCATGCGTGAGCGACGGGAACCAGGCCTCGAACTGGGAGGCGGGCGGGTAGATGCCGCGCTCGAGCATGGATCGGCAAAAGCGGCCGTATGCAGCGGTGTTGCAGGCGCTCGCTCCGGCGAAGTCGCGGACGGGGTCCGCCGAGAAGAAGACCGTGACCAGGCCGGGGACGCTCTCGACCTGGACCGGGCGGTCCCCGGCCGCTGCGCGCAGGCCGTTGGCGAGGGTCTCCGTGATCGCGGCCAGGCGGAGGTAGGCGGCGCCGTCGAGCTTGCGCAGGGTTGCGAGGCCCGCCGCGACGGCGAGTGGGTTGCCCGAGAGGGTCCCCGCCTGGTAGACGTCGCCGGCCGGCGCGACGCGCTCCATCAGCTCCCGGGATCCGCCGTAGGCGGCGGCGGGGAGCCCGCCCCCGAGGACCTTCCCCATCACGGTCAGGTCGGCCTCGATCCCGAGCAGCTCCTGGGCGCCACCGCGCGCCACCCGGAACCCGCTGATCACCTCGTCGAGGATCAACAGCCCGCCGGCCTCGGCGGTCGCGTCCCGGAGATGCTCCAGGAACCCCGGGTCGGGCGGCACGACCCCCATGTTGGCGGGAATGGGCTCGGCGATCACAGCCGCCGGCTGGACCCGCGAGACCGCGTCGGCGACGGCCTCCTCGTCGTTCCAGGGCACGATCACCGTGTCGGAGGCCTGCGCCTCGGTCACCCCCGGGCTGGCCGGGACCCCCGCGGTCGCGAGGCCCGATCCGCCCTCGGCGAGCATTCCATCGACGTGCCCGTGGTAGGCGCCCGCGAACTTGACGATCTTGGTGCGGCCGGTGGCCGCCCGCGCGAGTCTCAGAGCGGACATCGTCGCCTCCGTGCCCGAGCTGGTCATCCTCACCATCTCCACGCTCGGGAAGCGCTGCACCACCTCGCTCGCCAGCTCGACCTCGCCGGGCGTCGGCGCGCCGTAGCTGGTGCCCCGGTCAGCGGCCTGACGGACCGCCTCGACCACCACCGGATCGGCATGACCGAGGATCAGCGGGCCCCAGGAGGAGACCCAGTCGACGTACCGATTCCCGTCGACGTCCCAGATGTACGGGCCCTCCCCCCGCTCGATGAAGATCGGGCTGCGGCCGATCTGCTTCATGGCCCGCACCGGTGAGTTGACCCCGCCGGGGATCACCTCGAGCGCCCGCTGGTACAGCTCCTCGGAGCGGCTTATGAGTGCTCCGCCTCCCAGCGGGCGTAGTCGTCGGTGAAGTAGTGGAGGCGGATCTTCTTGAACTCGGTCGAGGAGTAGAGGACGGCGCGATCGTCGCCGTGCAGGCCGTGGGTCTCGGCGATCCCGTCGAGGACCGCGTCGCACTCCTCCTTGGAGCGGCCGTGGGCCATGGTGAAGACGCTGTACGGCCAGTCCTCGTAGGTCGGCCGCTGGTAGCAGTGCGAGATTCCCCGGACGGATGCCATCTGCGTGCCGATCTCGAGGATCTTCTCGTCTGGCACCCGCCAGACCCCCATGCCGTTGGCCGAGAAGCCGGCGCGGCGGTGGTAGAGGATCGCGGCGACCCGTCGCAGCAGCTTGCGGTCGACCATCCCAGCGAGGTGGCCGAGAAAGTCGCCGGTGCTCATGCCGGCCTCCGCCGCCGGGACGTCGTAGGGGCGGTCGGTGACCTCCATCGGGCCCTGGAGGGCGCGGATCACCGCCACGTCGGTGTCGTCGTACGGCTGGCGCTCCAGCTCCCGGGGCGGCGCGGCCTCGACGGAGGCGGCGAGCTCATCGGTGCCGCCCTCCATCTCGAGGTTCATGTTGATCTTGAAGAGCGTCAGCGTCGGCAGCTGGCGGATCGACTCCGCCCCGGTCCTCTCCTCGAGGACCCTCAACGTCCCCTCGAGGCCCAGCCTCGAATCCGGTGGCGTCGCGATCGTGAACCAGAGGTTGAACTCGTGGGTTCGCAGGTAGTTGTGAGAGACGCCCGGGTGGGAGTTGATGATCCTCGCGGCGCGGTGGGGGTTCTCCGAGTCGACCTTGGCGGCCACCAGCATCGAGCTGTAGCCGAGCGCCCGCGTATCGAAGATCGGCGTGATCTCGCGGATGATCCGCTCGTCGAGCAGCCGCTGGGTGCGGGCCCTGACCTCATCGGTCTCCAGCTCGGCCACCGCCGCGACCTCGGCGAAAGGCTCCGGATGCAGGGGAAAGCTCGACTGCAGCAGGTTCATCAGACGCTTGTCCGTCTCGTCCAGCGGGACGGCCGCGCCACCCTTTCGCGACCGAAGCTTCGGGGTCGCGGCCGACGTCGTGATCCCGTCCGGCGGTTTGGTCACCGGCGGGCGGCTCCCATGGAACGGGTCGCGCTCACGCGCGCCCTCGCATCAGCCAGGCGGCGGCGTCCTTGGCGAAGTAGGTGATGATCATGTCGGCGCCGGCGCGGCGGATCGAGGTCAGCGACTCCATGGCCGCGGCGCGCTCGTCGATCCAGCCGTTCTCCGCGGCGGCCTTGACCATCGAGTACTCACCCCCGACGTGATAGGCGGCGAGGGGGGCGCCTGTCGCGTCCTTCACCCGGCGGACGACATCGAGGTATGGAAGCGCAGGCTTCACCATG
>DATIDP010000045.1:0-21622 GCA_035456265.1 Solirubrobacterales bacterium
CATCGTCCCGCCAACCATCTCACGGACTCCTCGCACGGTGTTGACCCAGGTGTTGACCCCGAACCAGCCAAGGCACGAAAAACCCCGCAGTTACGGGGCTTTCTCTAGGCACCGCTACCGGGATTCGAACCCGGGTTTCCGGACTGAGAATCCGGCGTCCTAGTCCCCTAGACGATAGCGGCGCGTAGGTGACGGTCGGGGAGTGTAGCCAGGCTCAGGCTAAGCTTCGCGGGCCCGCGGCTGTGGCGGAACTGGTAGACGCGCAGGCTTCAGGTGCCTGTGTCCCTCGGGACGTGGAGGTTCGACTCCTCTCAGCCGCATCCGGGGTCGCGGGGCTCAGGGCGGAGCACGGAGCGCGGACTCGACCGGCTCCGGAGCACCGAGCGCATACCCCTGCGCCTCGTCTATCCCAAGGCCGGGAAGCAGCTGCAGGGTGATCAGGTCCTCCACGCCCTGAGCGATAACGCGCAGGCCATCGTCGTGAGCCTTCCCTGCCGCGTTCCGGGCCTTGCGCCGGCGGCGGCCGTCTTCGACTAGGCCGTTGACGAAAGGCGGGCCGAGCTTGATGAAGTCGATCGGCAGCCCCTTGAGCAGAGCCCGTCCCCGGCCGCCGCGGATGTAGCCGTCGAGAGCGATGCGACAGCCGAGCTCGTGCGCGGCCCGGACGAAGCCCCTGCCCGCCCCGAGCCCCGTGATCAGCTGCTCCTCCCCGAGCTCGATCACAAGGTCCCCGGGATTCGCGCCCGTCTCGCCCACGGCGCGACGCATCAGCTCCAGCAGCCCCTCGTCCGCCGATCGCACGCTGAGATTGAGATCCACGCGATTGCCGGCCGCTGCCAGCTCGATCGCCCGCCCCATGACCCAGCGGTCGATCTCCCGGATCGTCCCCGCCTCCTCCGCGGCGAGCACGAATTCCCCCGCGGGGATCAGCTGATCGCCGTCGGCCATCCTCAGGAAGAGCTCGTGCCGAACCGTGTCGCCACTGGTGACCTCGACGATCCGCTGCGCGTGCAGGACGAAGAGGTTCCGGCCGAGGGCCTCTTCGATCCTGCGCGACCATCCCCCCCGTCGCGTCCCCATACCTCTCCCCTCACCCCCTGGCCCCGTGCCCCTCACGTCGGCCATGAGCAAGGATCGCCTCAGCCGGACGGCGCTCGCAACGTGTCGAAGTACGGGACGGCCTGCGGGAGAACTACTGAGCCATTCCGAGGTGGCGCAGCGCCGAACGCGCCGCGTTGTAGCCGCCGATCCCGTGTGCGCCCGCGCCCGGAGGCGTTGCCGCGGAGCAGATGTACAGGCCCGGCGCGCCGGTGCCATACGGATCCAGCGAGAGCCTCGGGCGGAAGAGCAGCTGGACCGGCGTGTTGGCGCCGGTGATGATGTCGCCGCCGACGTAGTTCGCGTTGTAGGCCTCGAGGTCCGCGGGAGTCCGCACGTTGCTGGCCACGATCCGCTCGCGGAAGCCGGGGGCGAACCGCTCGATCTGCCCGAGGATGGCCTCGCCGGCGTCGCCGCGGTATCCGTGCGGAACGTGCCCATAGGCCCACAGCGGATGCAGGTTGCCGTCCGATCGCTGTGGATCCGCCAGGTACTGCTGCCCGACCAGGACGTAGGGCCGCTCCGGCAGCGAGCCTCGGTTGATCGCCCGCTCCGCGAGCACGATCTCGTCGAGGTCGCCGATCACGTGGACCGTCCCGGCCCGTCGGCACGCCTCGTTGGTCCATGGCACACCCCCCTCCACTGCCAGGTCCAGCTTGAAGGCCCCCGGCGCACGGCGGTAGCGGCGGTACGCGCGCAGCGTGCGGTCCGGCAGCCGCTCGCCGGCGATCTTGGCGACCGCCTCCGGAGCCAGATCGAAGACCACGGCGTCGGCGCCGCCCAGCTCCGCCAGCTCGGTCACGGTGCGGCCGGTCTCGATCCGCCCGCCGTGTTCCCGCAGCACCGCCGCCAGCGCCTCGCTGATCGCCTGCGAGCCGCCCTTCGCAACGGGCCAGCCGAAGGCGTGACACGCGCAGATCAGCGCGCAGCCGACAGACGAGCTCATCGGCCGGTTCATCGGGCTGAAGGCGTGCGCCGCGACGCCGCCGAAGAGCGCTCTGGCCCGCGGGCTGCGCCAGGAGCGGGCGAGCAGCGTCGCAGGGGTCGCGGCTGCCAGCCCGAAGCGGGCCAGCCGCACCGGATGGCGGGGCTGGTGCAGGACCGGCTTCATGATGTCCTCGAGCAGGTCCTCGAAGTGAGTCGAGGCGGAGCCGAAGACCCGCCGCCACGCCGGGCCGTCCTCCCCCAGCCCGCGCGCGGTCTCCTCGATCGAGCGCACCATCACTCCGGCGCTGCCGTCGTCCAGGGGGTGCGCCAGGTCGACCTCCGGCCAGAGCCACTCGAGGCCGTGCCGCTCAAGGCCGAGCGAGCGAAGGAAGGGCGAGCCGACCGCCATCGGGTGCGTGGCGGAGCAGTCGTCGTGCAGCAGCCCGGGAACGGTCAGCTCGCTGGTGCGCGTGCCTCCCCCGATCCGGTCCTCGGCCTCGAGCACGGTCACCTCGACGCCACACCTAGCCAGCTCCACCGCGCAGGCCAGGCCGTTGGGCCCCGAGCCGACGACGATCGCTTCGCTCAACGACTCGGCGAGTAGCCGGGCGCCTTGGAGCCGCCGACGGGCAGGGGCTCATCCGGGCTGGCCGCAGGGCCCTCGACGACCACCGGGAAGTCGAAGGACTCGTCGAGCCAGGGCTGGCTGGTCACCATGTCCTTGACGGCGACCGTGCCCTCCTCGAGGAGGCCGTCCAGCGCGTCCCAGATCTCGTAGTGCTGATAGCCCCGGCCGCGCATCGTCGGCTCCGACTCCAGGTAGATCAGCCGCACGTCTCCCGCCCCGAATCCGCAGCGCTCCTGGATCGCCTCCAGCAGCTGGGCACTGTGGAAGTGGGCGTCCCCGAAGTTCCAGCCGTTCACGACATTGGAGATCAGCTCGCCCTCCCGGACGTCGTAGTGCTCCACGTCGTCCGTCGCATGCGGAAGCAGAGCGTTCAGCGCCCGCCCGTGGGAGTGCATCGCGCGGAAGGCGAGCCCGCGGTTCAGGAGGTAGAGCGCGGTCTCGCGGTCGTAGATGTCGCCGACCTGCTCGACGATCGTCCGCGCCGGCTTCTTGATGTGGCTGTCGAGCTTCTCCTCAGCCCCGCTGCCCCGGCGGAAGAGCCAGGCGCTGGTCGCCCAGTTGCCGGCGTAATAGCGCATGGACGGGAGGAAGGAGATCTTGTCCGGGCGGTTCCCCCCGATCAGCGGCAGGAGGAGGCACGGCACCGCCAGGACGGCGATCAGCAGCGGGTCGTCGAGAGTCGAGAGCGGCGTGTCGCCGTAGTGCCCGAAGAGGACGAGGATCCCGAAGATCATGAACAGGTTCCACTCGAGCGGCACGGCCAGCGGGAACATCGAGGTGATGTTCACGTGGAACAGGATCATCCCGACGATCGCGATCGTCCTGATCGTCGGGTTGTCCTGGAAGACCAGCAGCGCCGGCCAGAGGAACTCCTGCACCGTGCCGAAGTGGGCGATCCCGACGGCGAGCCGCGAGGGAATCATGTCCTCGGGGTAGTCGCGCCACAGCCGCCGCTTCACCGAGCGGGGGATCAGCGGCGCGTTGCTCATCATCGTCGAGACGACGAACGGGAAGTGGCTGTTGAGCTTCGACGACGCCGCGCCCCACCAGATGAAGAGGAAGACGAACTGCCAGGCGACGATCCAATGCTCGATCGGGAAGAGCCCGACGACGAGCACCGTGCAGTAGATCTCGGGCCGCGATCCGAGGAACGAGACCTTGTCGCGCAGGCCGAGCAGAGCGAGCAGGCCGAGCAGCACGGCGATCCCGGCGGGCGGCAGCTTGCCGGCGAAGTCGCCCGAGCGGTCGACGCCCGAGGTTAGGAGCAGGAAGACGGCCGTGGCGATCACCCCCGCGTAGAGCCCAACGTCGAGCCAGGTCCGGGTGGATCCCCTGGTGAACGGGACCCGGCCGGGCCAAGGCGGCAGTCGCACCGTTCCCGGGCGCAGCCAGTAGAGCGCTCCGCCGATCGGCGGGCTGAACCGGAAGCTGAGCGGCATCGATCCCGCCCCCAGCCCGAGGATCTCCCAGAGCAGAAGCCAGACCGCGAGCTTCTCGAAGACGATGGGCTGCGTCCACCAGTCGCCGAAGTCGAACGGGGAGCCCAAACCCGGCGTGAGCGAGATCACCAGCAGCGCGCCGACGCAGAAGAGGACGAGCTTGAGGGCGTAGGCGAAGTAGACGAACGTCGGCGATCCGAACCCGTTCCCGCCCCAGTCCTGCACGAGCGGCTTCAGCCGGCTCAGGTGCGGCCTGGTCTTCCACTCCTCCAGGTCGAACGGCGGAGGTGAGGGTTCGAGGAAGCCCATCGCGGGTCAGCCGAACCCTATCCGCAACTTCGCCCAGCCGGCCTAGTTATGTTCGCGTGATGCCCAACACGAAACGGGTTGCCCTCGGCTGCGCCTCGGGCACCCTCGCATACTCCCCGCCGGAATGGGCAGGCAGGGGCGAAGCCGTGCGCGCATGATCAGGGCCGGGCTTGCCCTGCTTGGCATCGCCTGCGTTGCCCTGCTGGCCCTGCTGGTCCGAGGCGAGCCCACTCACGCGGCCAGCTCCAAGCCGAACATCATCATGTTCACCACCGACGACCAGACGGTTCGGGACCTCGTCGCCATGCCGAAGACCCAGGCGCTGATCGGGGCCCAGGGGGCGAACTTCCTGCACGCGTACGTCTCGATGTCGCTCTGCTGCCCGTCGCGGATCACGGTCCAGACCGGCCAGTACGCCCACAACCATCACGTCATGGGGAACACGCCGCCGCAGGGCGGCTACGGCGTCTTCAACGACAAGAACGACCTGCCGGTCTGGCTTCAGCAGGCCGGCTATCGCACGATCCACATCGGCAAGATGCCCAACGGCTTCGGCACCGAGACGAACGAGACCTACGTCCCGCCTGGGTGGGGGCCCTACAACGGCGGCAGCGGGCCGGGCGAGTTCTACGGCTTCATCAAGCCACCCTCCTCCTACACGGACTTCGCCCTGGATGAGAACGGCGTTCTCAGTCAGTACCCGCCCGATGCCTACCAGACCACCACCTACGCGGACCTCGCGGTCCAGCGGATCGACGCCCACTTCACGAACCACGCGAACGACCCGCTCTACATGCAGGTCCAGTTCTTCGCCCCCCACGATCCGGCGACGCCGGAGACCAAGTACCAGAACGCCTTCGCCACGGCCCCTCTTCCGATCGACCCAAGCTTCAACGAGAAGAACGTCAAGGACAAACCGGGCTGGATTCGGAAGATCAGCCGCTTCGGCCCTGGCCTGATCGCAAAGATCCAGACCCGCTACCAGCACCGCCTGGAGACGCTGCTCTCGGTGGATGACGCGGTCGAGCGGATCGTCAACGATCTCTCCGCCAAGGGCGAGCTCGCCAACACCTACCTGATCTTCACGTCGGACAACGGGTTCATGCAGGGCCAGCACCGCCTGCACCAGGGAAAGTTCGCGCCCTACGAGTCCTCCATCCAGGTGCCCCTGCTGATGCGCGGGCCCGGCATTCCGCCCGGTTCGCAGCCCCGCACCCTCGTCTGGAACGGGGACATCGCGGCCACCATCCTGAAGATCGCCGGCGCGCAGCCGGGCCTGCCGCAGGACGGCCGTTCGCTGCTGCCCTACGCCCGCGACCCGAACCTTCGGTCCACCAGGCCGATCCTGATCGAGACCGGGCCCCCGGGGGCCACCAACGAGCCCGGCACTCCAGTCAGCGCCGCGAGCAAGCGCGTCCACTTCAGCACCTACGTCAAGAACCTCGATCAGGACCACACTGCTCAGATCGCACGGGCGATCGTCGCCCCCCGCTACCGCGCGATCCGCACGGGCCGCTACCTGCTCGTGAAGTACTCGGACGGCAGCCGCGAGCTCTACGACCTGAAGCGCGATCCGCTCGAGCTGAAGAGCAAGTACAAGGACTCTCGCTACTTCCCCGTCCGCAAGTACCTGCTGAAGAAGCTCAAGGGGCTGGTCCTCTGTGATGGCGCCGACTGCAGCCGGGACGTCAGGAAGCCGCCGAAGCCGCTGGCCAAGAAGAAGAAGCACCCGAAGGGAAAACCGGCGCCCACCGCGCCGGCGCCTATCGGCTAGAGGGCGCGGTTTAGCGCCGGCGCCTATCGGCTAGAGGGCGCGGTTAGGGTCCGGTGTCATGGCGACGCCGGAGAGGCCTACATCTCCGGCGGCACGGGATCGGAGGACACGATGCGGGCGAACCTGGAGGCGTTTCACCGCCGGCCGATCGTTCCCCGCGTGCTGCGGCAGGACATCTCCGTCCGTGACCTCTCCGTCGAGCTACTCGGCACGCGCATGCCGGCGCCGGTCCTCCTCGCCCCGATCGTCGTTCAGACCCTCGTACCAGAACGGGGTCGAGACCGTGCTTCGGTGCCTGCTCGCCGAGCTGGATCTGACCATGACGCTGAGCGGCTTCACCCGGACGGCCGAGATCGATCGGGGAGTTCTCAGGCAGCCGTGACCGCGGCGCCGAGCGGCGCGTCGGCATGCATCGTGACCGTGCAGCCGCCGGAGTTGCACACCTCGACCGCATCGCAGAGCAACCGAGCGAGCCAGAGTCCGCGCCCACCGAGCCCGTCCGCCCGTGGCGGCAGCTGGCCGGCCAGCGAGTTCCGAATGCCGTAGCCGGCGTCGGTCACCTCCACGACGAGCTCGCCGTCCGTATGCCAGGCCCGAAGCGTCGAGGGCGGGCGCCCGTGGATCGCGGCGTTGGTGGCGATCTCGTTTACCGCCAGGACGATCTCCTCGGCTCGGGAGCCCGGCAGGCCGGCATCGATGGCAAACGACCCCACCAGCCGGCGTATGGCGGGCAGATCCCCCAATCCGAAGAGCATCTCCAGTGAGGGCTCACGGTCATGGGCCTCGAGGCTCGACTGGAGCCTCCCGCAGAACCGGCGAGGATCCTCGTAGGAGTCGCTCCGGGAGGTCCCGGAAGCGTCCACGAGCTCCGGATGGGTGTCGCGCGCGTGCTTCAGAACCTCATCCGGCAGCGAGTTCGCGTCATAGGGGCAGATGAACGTGACCGGGAGGCTCGCGAACGCGACGTTGATCACCGATTCGTGCCGGGCCCAGTCACGGACCCGGGCCTCGTGCCCGAGCGCCCACGGGGGCTCGCCGATCAGGCGAACGCGGCGGCCTCCCGGCGTCCGCTCGGTCGCCCAGCGCGCGAACTTGTCTCGTGTGCGCGCCGCGGTCTCGTGCCAGTCCTCGACCGGATGGAGAGTCAGCCCCTCGGGCGTGCCCCCGAGGGCCGCTTGTAGGTTCTCGATGTGGCGGTCCTGCACCGAGACGAGGGTCTGCTGCCCCGAGTTCAGCCCGTCGGCGACGAACGGGAGTGCGACGTCCATGAACTCCTGATCGGACCCGTAGATCAGGGCCCGATGAACGAAATCCCCGACCGGGGCGGACATTTTCCCGTAGGAACACATCAGAAATCCCCTACCCGTTCCGCGTGGCTTGACGCTGGGTTCCTGCGCGGGGCTTCTGCCATCGGATCACTGAGCCGCTCCTCTGGGCCGAAGCGGGTGTTAGCTGGACCGATGCGGAACGGAGCAGGTGGAAAGAGAGCCCTTCTCGTCGGCGCGCTCGTGGCGCTCGGCCTCGTGGTCGGGGCCCCAGGGGCAGAGGCGGGGACGAGGGCGATCGGGATCGACGTCTCGCGCTTCCAGGGCGCGATCGACTGGCCGACCGTGGCCGGGTCGGGAATCAGGTTCGCGTTCGTGCAGGCGAGCCGCGGAAGCGGAGCCGACTGCACCGTCAAGCCGGGGCAATGTGGCCCCGACCCCTACTTCGCGGCGAACCGAGTGGCGGCGGAGGCGTCGGGCATCCGGGTCGGCGCCTACCACCGGGCGTTCGCGAGCGGCGCCACCGCAACCGAGGCCCGGGCCGACGCGTTGGCGGAGGCGAACATCTTCATCGCGGCGGTCGGGTCGCTGCAGCGCGGCGAGCTGATCCCCGTTCTCGACGCGGAGACACCCTTCACCGGCATGACCTCGAGCAGCCTGAGGACCTGGATCCGAGTCTTCGTCAAGCGCGTCCACAGGAAGCTGGGGCGCAAGCCGATGATCTACACGAACGCTTCGAGCTGGTCGGCGACGGGCAACACCACCGAGTTCGCGAGGGCGAGGTACCCGCTCTGGGTCGCCGAGTGGGGGGTCTCGAGGCCGACCGTGCCGGCCGGCAACTGGGCCGGGCGCGGCTACTGGGTCTGGCAGTACACGAGCTCGGGCAGCGTGCCGGGGATCTCGGGCCGCGTCGACATGGACCGCCTCGGCAAGCGGCTCGGCAAGATCACCGTCCGCTGAGCAGCGCCCCTGCGCCTCAGCTCGCGGCCCAGGTCTTGGCCTTCTCGAGGTCGCCGAGGTCCTCGTAGACCCCGAGCTCTCCCGGCATCGCCCAGGCGAACATCCGCATCGCCCGCGCGACCCAGTCCACGTCCGTCACGAGGGCGAGCCGCTTCCAGCTCGCGCGGTTGGCCAGCTCCACGCTCAGCCCGGTCTTGATGTCCTCGAAGGAGGCGCCGAGCTCGAGTCCCTCGAAGTCGGTGAGCACGAACACGACCCGCGCGTCACCGGAGTCCATCGCCTCCTTCAGTTCGGGCTCGAGGACGCCGGTGTAGTCGTCCTTAGTCAGCTTGCCGGACGCCCGCAGTCCGATGACCCCGTCCGGCATGTCGTCCATCCGCTCGAGCATCTCTCTTCTCCTGGCCTTGGTGGCTCTGGCGAGCCTACGCGGGGGCGGCCTCGCCCTGGGCATCCGCCCGAGCCCGGGAGAGATCTGCCGAGATGCGGACGATCGCCGAGGCGATCGGTGCCGCCAGGATCAGGCCCACCGTCCCGAACAGGGCGCCGCCGGCGATCGTCAGCACCAACACCGCGAGCGGATGCAGGCCGAGGGCCGCGCCGTAGGCGACCGGTTGGACGATCTGCTGGAGAGGGCCGTTCGAGAGCAGCTGAATCGCCACCATCGCGCCCGCCGCCTCCGGCCCTGACCCACCGAGCGCGATCAGCACCGAGAAGGCTCCGGCCGTCCAGGCGCCGAGATAGGGGATGTACCCGCCGATGAAGGTGACCACGGCGATCGTCCCCGCCAGCGGGATCCCGAGCACCAGGGCGGCCCCGCCGACGAGCACGGCGCTGAACACGGCGACGATCGTGACGCCGAGGAAGTAGCCGCGCAGGGACTGCAGGGTGCGGCTTGTGATCGTGTGGGCGACCTCGGTCGGCAAGCCGACGTGGCGCTCCGTCCAGGAGCGGATCACGGGGCCGTCCTTGAGCAGGAAGAAGAGGCTCAGAATCGTCATCGCGACGAAGAACGCGAGCGAAGCGAGGCTCTCTATTCCGCTGGCGAGGCCGTGGATCAGAGCCTTGAACGAGTCGCTGGTGCCGGAGCTCAGGTCGTGATTCGCGGCCTGGGCCTTTCCCTCGCTCACCCCGAGGTCCTTGAGCCAGCCCTCGACCTTGTCGGCGCCGTTGCTGAGCTGATGCGCGATCGCCGATGTCTCGGTGCCTATACCCCGAAGGACGAGGTAGCCGGCGAGGATGCCGGCCCCGACGATGAGCAGCAGGACCGCGGCCGCACCGAGCCCGCGGGGCAATCCATGCCGGGCGAGCAGATCCACGAGCTGACCGGCGACCGCCGAGATCACCCCTGCGACGATGACCGGGACCAGGATCACCTGGGTGAGCGTCGCCAGCCAGACCGCCCCGGCCAGGAGGACGAGTACGCCGACCAACAGCCAGGCCGTGAATCCGGCGTCCCGAAGCCAGCCGGGAGCGGCGAACAGTCCCGAGAGCTCGGAGGGGTCGATCTCAACGTACTCGTCCGCCCGCTCGGCTCCGCCGGCGCCGCGGAGACGGCGAAGGCGACCGCGAATCATCGGCCGGTCCCCTTCATGGATGATCACCTAAGCAAATGGGCAAGATGGACCGGCTGACCTACATAGGTCACGCAACGACGCTGCTTCGACTCGAAGGCGTCGCGATCCTCACGGATCCGATGCTGCGTGGCTGGCTCGGCCCGCTCAGGCGGCAGGGCCCGAGACCGAACCGGGAGTTGCCCCAGACGGTCGACCTGGTGCTGATCTCGCACCTGCACCGCGACCACCTCGACGTGCGGTCGCTACGGCGTATCCCGCCGACGACGCCCGTGGTGGCGCCACGGGGAGCGAGCAGGTGGGTGAGCAAGGGCGGTGCCGAGAAGATTCTGGAGCTGGGTGTCGGCGAGACGGTGGTGGTCGAGGGCCTCGAGCTCACGGCGATCAGGGCCGTTCACGACGGCTATCGGGACCGCGAGCGCGGGACCCCGATCGAACCGCTCGGCTACCTGATCCGGCGAGCCGGCCGCACCGTGTACTTCGCCGGCGACACCGGCCTCTTCCCCGAGATGTCCGAGCTGGGCATGGTGGACCTGGCGTTGCTGCCGGTCTGGGGCTGGGGCCCGTCCGTCGGCGAGGGACACCTCGATCCGGAGGAAGCCGCCCGTGCGGTCGAGCTGATCCGTCCCCGGCTGGTGGTGCCGATCCACTGGGGGACGTTCTATCCAGCGGGCCTGCGGCTGCTGCGACCGGGCCCCCTGAGGGAGCCGCCGCGCGACTTCGCACGGCTCGCGAGCCGGGCGGCCCCCGATGTCGAGGTGCGCGTCGTGGAGCCGGGGGGCGAGACCGCCCTGGAGCCTCGATGAGCGGCTTCCGGCCGATCAGCTTCGCCTGGTCCGCGGCTCGCTGGCTCGTCCTCTGGGGACTGATCGCCCTGCTCTTCTGGGCGTTCTCCGCGCTACTGCCGGGAATCCACGTGCCGAGCTTCGAGGCCGGCCTGCTGGCCACCGGTCTGATCGCGCTGCTGAACGCGCTGCTCTGGCCCCTGCTGATCCGGGTGCTTCTGCCGTTGACCGTGCTCACGTTCGGCCTCGGTTCGCTCGTCCTGAACGCCGCGATCGTGTCGATCTCCATCCAGCTGGTGGACGGCGACGCACCTGATTTCCTGGGGGCCCTCCTGTTGGCCTTCGTTCTCTCCGTCGGCCTGATGGTGCTCGCGCCCGCGCTCAGCATCGACGACGACGCGCGGCAGTTGCGGGTGGTTCGCCGGCGGGCACGGAAGGTCCGCGAGCCGACGGACGTGCCCGGCGTGATCATGTTCGAGATCGACGGGCTCGCGGAGGCGGTCCTGCGTAGCGCCATCCGGCAGGGGCACGCCCCGACGATGACGCGCTGGCTGGATCAGGGCAGCCACCGGGTGGTGCCGTGGGAGTGCGACCTCTCCTCTCAGACCGGCGCGAGCCAGGCAGGGCTGCTCCTCGGCAGCAACGAGGACATGCCGGCGTTCCGCTGGTATGAGAAGGAGTCGGGACGGACGATGGTCTCGAATCACGGCAAGGACGCCGTGGAGCTGGAGCGCCGACACTCCGACGGCGGCGGGCTCCTGGCGGCCGGGGGGGCGAGCAGGGGGAACATGTTCTCGGGGGACGCGCCGCATTGCTCGGCGACGATGAGCGTGCTGCGCGACAGGCGGCGCTCCAGCGCACGCGAGTACTTCGCCTACTTCGCCGATCCGTACGGATTCACCCGGACGATCGCGCTCTATGTGTGGGACGTGCTGCTCGAGGTCCGGGCCGCCCGCCGGCAGCGTCGCAGGGGCGAGGAGCACATCGACCGCGGTGGCCTCTATCCGTTCATGCGGGGCGCGATCACGGTTGTGATGCGCGACCTGAACGTCGCGACGCTGCTCGGCGACATCGTCGAGGGGCTCCCGGTGATCTATTCGACCTTCGTGGGCTACGACGAGGTCGCGCACCACTCCGGAATCCAGGAACCGGACGCGTTCGCGGTCCTCAAGCAGCACGACGCCCAGCTGGCGCGGCTCGAGAAGGCGCTCGAGCAGGCGCCGCGCCCCTACCACCTGGTGGTGCTCTCCGATCACGGCCAGAGCCAGGGCCGGCCGTTCCGCCAGCGCTATGGGCTGGAGCTCGAGGGTCTGGTGCGAGACGCGCTCTCGGGCGGCGACGTCTACGCGCCACCCGCGCTGGACGAGGGGCTGAGCTCGGTGGGCGGAGCGCTGACCGACGCACGCGGCGAGGACACCGCGGGCGGGAGGATGCTCGCGCGGGCCACCCGGGACCGGGTCATCGACGGCGAGGTGATGTTGGGCCCGAACCGTGAGGCGGTGGAGCAGGCGGAGCGTTCGGGCTCCGGCCACGAGGCCGTCGTGCTCGCGTCGGGCGGGCTCGGCCTGATCTCGTTCCCGACCCCGGGCCATCGGCTCTCCCTCGAGGAGATCGAGGGGATGCATCCGGGGCTGATCCAGGGGCTCGCGGGACATGCCGGCATTGGCTTCGTGATGGTTCGATCCGAGAGCGACGGCGCCTTGGTGCTCGGGGGCGAGGGCACAAGGCGGCTGAGTGACGATCGGGTGACCGGTGAGGACCCGTTGCTCGTGTTCGGGCCCAACGCCGCGGACCACCTGCGCCGCACCGACGGCTTCCCGCACTGCCCCGACATCCTCGTCAACTGCATGTACGACCCGGAGACGAACGAGGTCGCGCCCTTCGAGGAGTTCATGGGCTCACACGGTGGGCTGGGCGGCTGGCAGTCTCACCCCTTCGCGATGGTGCCGGCGGCCTGGAGCGAGCCCGAGGGGGAGATCGTGGGTGTACGCGCGATGCACGAGCACCTCAGGCGCTGGCTGGCCGAGACCGGCCTCGAGCTGCGACCGCACCCAACGGGGCCGGTTCGGTCATCCGGGGACCGGCACTAGCCGGGACGGAGCGGCCTCCCGGTCCGGAGAGGCCGCTCCACCCGGGCGGTTCACTCCTCCCAGCGTGCAGTCAGCTGGTAGATGATCGTGACGTCGAGGATGATCATCAGGAACGCCCACAGCGGCGCCGCGGGGAACCAAACCACCTGCGTGATCGCGTTGATCGTCACGAAGAGCACGGCGAACCAGCGGGCGCCGGAGCTGCCCGCGAATAGGCCGAGACCCGTGAGGGCCATCACCGAGCCAAGAATCAGGTGGACCCAGCCCCAGGTCGTGACGTCGGCGATGATCGCGCCGTGGCCTCCCACGATCACGATGTCGTCGTTGAGGATTCCGGCGAGGCCCCAGAGCGCGTCCAGTGATCCGACGATGAACAGGATCACGCCCGCGAACACCGTCCAGCCGGTGGGCTGGCGCTCTTCGATCCGTCTACCTTCCACTGCCCTCTCCTCTCTTTGTGGGCCGCTAGCCGACGATCTTCGCCTTGGCCCGCTCGAACTCCTCGTCTGAGAGCTTGTTCTCGTCGTGCAGCTTGGAGAGCTTGGAGAGCTCGTCCGCGGCGGAGCCGCCGCCCGAGCCTGCGGTCTGGCGGATGTAGGCGTCCACCTGTTGCTGCTGCTCCTGCTGCGCCGCGAGTGCGCGCTCGCGCATGCCGTCGCCGCGGGCGATCAGGTAGACGAGCGCGGCCAGGAACGGCACGAAGATCAGGAAGATCGTCCAGGCGGCCTTCCCCCACCCGGACATCGAGTGATCGCGGAACAGGTCACCGATGATCACGAACAGGATCATCAGCCAGGCCGCGAAGAGAAAGACCTCGAGCACGGTCAGCAGTGCCTGACCAAATGTGAAGTCAGCGAGAACCATTCAGTTTCCTCCTCCCCTCGGGAGTTGTCGGCAGGGCCATCCGTGACCCGCCTTTGCGGCGCGCACTTTACTCCGGGAGGGCTCGCTCGCAGGGACCCGCAGCGATCATTCGGTTTCGGGTCCCGAGCGAGCATTGCCTCGCTTGGCAAGGGCTGTCGCTCACGAGGGGGCCGGAACCGCCAGAACGGGCTGCTTGGCGATCTGGAGCAGGCGCTGCGTGACGCTGCCCACGAGCAGCCCCGCAACCTCGGACCGCCCGCGGGTCCCTGTGACGATCAGGTCCGCGTTCGATTTCTCGGCGACGTCCGCAATCGCGTGGGCGATTTCGGCTCCCCGGGAGATCATCTCGACGATCTCGACCTTCGCCTCGATCCCCCCCGTGGCGAGCTCCTTGACGAGCGCCTGAATCTCCGCCTGGATCTCCTCCTCCTCGATATCTATGGGGGCCTGGCCCCTGGTCCCCATCCGTTCGTCGATGTGTGCGATCACGATCCTCGACTGACTCTCTCGCGCTAGCCCAGCGGCGAAGGGAATCGCCCGCTTGGCCCCCTCCGAGCCGTCGAGGGCGAGAAGGATCGTGTTCACCTTGAACATGCCTCACCTCCAGAGGCGCACAGCCATTCAGCTCGTCCTCCAGTCGTCCGGCCAGCCGGCGCGGCGGTCTGGAAATGTCTCGGCCTTCACCTCCAATTCGCCGTGAAGGTCCTTGGCAGTCCGACTCAGCCTGCGGACGAACTCGGGGTCGCCGATCAGCGTCCAGCGCTGACCGGACTCATCAACGCAACACAGGAGGCCGAATTCCTCGCTCGGGAGCCCCATCGCCTCGGCGGTCGCGGGGGCGACGATTCCATATTCCTTCGGAACGAGCGCCACCGGTGGATTAGAACACCCAAGAGAGCACGATGAGCGATCGCCACGTTAGCCTCAAAACGAATGGCTGACCTGCGAGGGGCGGTGATCGGATTTGGACTCGCGGGGTCGGTCTTCCACGCCCCTCTCATCGCCTCCACACCGGGCCTGACCGTGAGCACCGTGGTGACCGGCAACCCGCGGCGGCAGGCCGGGGCGAGGCGAGAGCATCCGCATTCGCGGGTGGTCTCCGATCCGGCGGAGGTCTTCGAGCGCGCCTCGGAGCATGACTTCGTGGTGGTGGCGGCGCCCAACGACGTCCACGTGGGGTTGACGCGCCGAGCGCTCGATGCCGGGCTGCCGGTGGTGGTGGACAAGCCCCTCGCCCCCACCGCGGCCGAGGCCCGCTCGCTGGTGGAGCAGGCGGATGAACTGGGAGTCCTGATCACGGCGTACATGAATCGCCGCTGGGACTCGGATCAGCTGACCCTGCGACGCCTGCTGACCGAGGGAAAGCTGGGCGAGGTGCTGCGTTACGAGTCGAGGCTGGAGCGCTGGCAGCCGGCTCTCTCCCGGCAGAAGCCATGGAACGAGGTCTCCCCACCTGAGGCTGGCGGCGGCGTGCTACTCGACCTCGGCAGCCACCTGGTGGACCAGGCGATCGTCCTCTTTGGCGCGGTCGTCCGCGTCTATGCGGAGCTCGAGAACCGCCGAGGCGGAGGCGCCGACGACGACGCCTTCCTTGCTCTGGAACACCGCTCCGGCGCGAGGAGTCACCTCTGGACGTCCCTGCTCTCGGCGACGCCTGGGCCGCGCCTGCGCGTGCTCGGCGACCGCGCGGCCTACATCGTCACCGAGGTCGACGGGCAGGAGGATGCGCTGCGCTCGGGCGCCCGCCCGAGCGGCGACGAGGCGTGGGGCGTCGAACCGCCCGAGCGGTGGGGTCGGCTGATCACCGAGAAGAGAAGCGAAGCCATCGTCAGCGAGAGGGGTGACTGGCCGCGCTTCTACACCGGACTCGAGAGGGCCCTGCGGGAGGGCTCGGAGGCCCCCGTCGATCCCTGGGACGCGGTTGCAGGGCTCGAGGTGCTCGACGCCGCTCGACGCAGCTCGGCTACCGCCACGGTGGTCGCCGTCTGTCGGTGATCTCATCGCCCCCGGCGGCAGACCTTCGTTGCCTGCTCGCCCGGTTTTGGGAGACGACCCTCCTGTCGATCTGAACGGGTTCCGTTTGTCAGGGTGAACGGCGAAAGCGCGGATCCGAAAGGGATCGACATGGTCAGCGGCGCGGAACTCGACGAGGGGCTCGCCGGGGTCGAGACCATCATCGATACGGCGACGGGGGCCCCTCGCCAGACCAAGAGAAGCGACCGCATTCTTCACTGCATCGGCAAGGGACCTCCAGCGGTCGGCGCGGCAGCCGGGGTGAGGCGGATCGTCGTCGTCTCGATCATCGGCATCACGCGCTGCGCCGACTAGACGGATGTTCCGTGGGCGCCGCTGTCCGATCAGACGGATGTTGCATGGACGCCGTCGTCGATTTCTCAAGCCAGAGAGGCAATGGGCCGACGCCGTTCAGCAGATAGCGCTCCGCATCAGGGCAGCCCCAACGGCGTGCGCTGAGCAGGGCCACTCAGAGACCATCAATCGAATAGGGGAGCACCACATGAACACGCGAAAGAAGCGACTGATCGGCGCGGCGATGACGTTGCTCGTCCTCGGCGCTGTCGGTCTCGTCTACGCGGCCTGGACCACCAACGGCAGCGGCAGCGGGTTCGCCCAGGCCGGCACCGCTCAGGACCTCTCGACCGTCGACGTGACGGTCGCGACCACGGGCGAGCTGTACCCGAACACGGATGGAACGGTGACGCTCAAGATCCACAACCCGAACCCCTACCCGGTCACGATCACCGATGTGACGGCCGGCTCGGGTGACGTCACCGCGAGTGGCGGCATCGGGACCTGTGTCGTCACCGGGGTTACGTTCAACGACCAGCACGGGCTGACGATTCACGTCCCCGCCAACAGCGATTCGGACGTGGTCGAGCTCCAGAACGCGGCCCACATGTCGAACGAATCCGAGAACGGCTGTCAGGGAGCGGTGTTCACGATCCCGGTCGCGATCTCGGGCGCCAGCGCCGACGCGGTCTCCCCCACCTAGGAAGGCCACCGGCGAGGCAACCCACCGACCGATGGCTCTGAACGTGGCCGAGATGCGGTCCGGCGCCCCCCGGGGCGCCGGACCGCTCGCGCCGCGCAGAGGGGTCCGGAGATGAGGCGATCGATCACAGCCTTGCTCGCCCTGGCGGCCGTGATGGGCGCGGCGACGGCGGGCTATGCCGCCTTGGGGGGAGCGGACCGGGGGACCTTTGTCCGGGCCAAGGTCGTGCCGTCGCCGGTTCGGGTGAGCGGCAACGTCAGGAACCTGTTCCCCGGGGTGACCAAACCCCTGCCGATCCGGGTTCGCAATCTCACCAACGGCCCGGTGCTGCTGCAGTGGGTCGAGGCGATCGTCCGCCGGCCAAACGGCCGGTGCGGTCCGCGATACCTGCAGACCGAGCGCATCGTTCCCCAGCAACGGATCCCGGCACATGGACGGATCGATCTGCAGATGCCGATCACGCTGACCAACGAGGCGCCCGACGGCTGCCAGAACGTGATCTTCCCGCTCAGCTATCGCACCCGCGTCAACGTCCTCAGGGCCCGCCGGTGAGCACGATGCGACTGCGAGCCACCCTCGTCGCGTCAGCGCTTGCCCTACTCGGCGCGCTTGTTCCTGCATCCGCCCCCGCCAGCTGGAACGGCGCGGCATCGGGCTCGGCATCAGCCAAGGCGCGCAGCCTGGGCTCGGTCGCTCAGCCGACGACGTCGATCGCGAACCGAGACGTAACCGTCAGATGGACGGCCCCGGGCTCTGGCGCGCCGGTGACCGGATACCTCGTCCGGCGCTACGACGAGTCCGGAAACGCACAAACGACCGGCGCCGGCTGCTCGGGGACGATTGCCACGACCAGCTGCACCGAGACCGCGGTGCCGCCGGGGACGTGGCGCTACCGGGTGACCTCCGTGAACGCCAAGTGGCGCGGCCCCGAGAGCGCGGCGAGTGCGCCTGTCTCGGTGCTCGTAGCGCAGAGCCTCACGACCAGCGCCTGGGAGATGCGCGACGCGTCGGCGGGCGGCTCCGAGGTCAACGTCTCGGATCCGATCGCGTTCGCATCCGACGGTCGCACCGTGACCACCTCCACTCCGCCGACCTCGTTCAACACCGGCCGCTATCTGGAGGTCGACTTCAACGGGCCCCTGCCGACGAACGCCTCGCCGACCTCGGCCACATTCAATATGCGCTTCGCGGCCGGCGCGGGCTCGGGCACCGCATGCTTCTACTTCGACCTTCGGCGCGCGTCGACCAACGCCGTGCTCGCCACCCACGGGAGCGCGGCCAATCCGGTCGGGTGCGTCACCGGGACCGCGCAGACGAGCCTCTCCACCGCGCTCCCCGCCGTTTCCTCGACCGCGATCGCCAACGATCTGCGTGTGCGCGTCTACGTCCGCAGCTCGGGCGGCGCCGCCCCGGTCGTCGATCAGGCTGCGGCCTCGGTCGTCACCAGCCGAGGTACCTTCGCCCTGTATGACGAGGACTTCACGGACCAGCTCGGCCGGCGTGCGACGACCGGCACGTGGCCGCTGGTGGCAAGCGGGGACACGACTTATGTCAGCGCCTCGACCTGGCCCACCGCCTTCTCATCGAGCCGCTATCTGCGGCTGACGTTCCCCACCTATGTGGCGAGTGGCGCGACCGTGTTCGGCGGGTCGTTCCTGCATCGGTTCCGGCGCTCCGGAGGCGGCTCCGCATGCTGGTATCTCCAGGTCCTGCAGGGCACGACGGTGATCGGCACCCACGGCAGCGCCGCCTCGCCGATCTCTTGCACATCGGGCGGCTCCTACCGGAGCGACACCGTTTCGCTGCCCGAGATCAATAGCCCGGCGCGTGCGAACGGGGCCGTGTTGAAGATCTACGTGCGCAGTACGACGGGCGGCAGCAGCGAGCATGACCAGGCGGACCTGACGATCGACTACGCGAACTAGCAGAGGCTGCTGGCCGCAGGAGCGGTACCGTCCGACACGATCTCCGGGCCCTCGTAGCCAAAGGGCCCTCTCTCGAGGGCCCTTGGCTGGTACCGGGGGGATTCGAACCCGCGCGTGGTCAACCGATCAGATGGAAGACGAAGTCGAACTTCGTCCCTTCCGGGTTGTGGTACTTGAGCTCCATCTCGCCACGGGCGTTGCGGTACGCCCCCGTGCCTCCGGTGATGGCGAGGACGCTGTCACCCGTGTCGGAGAACGGGCCCTCGACCGTGATCTGTCCGGACGGCAGGAACGTCGTCCAGGTGCATTCCCAGGAACTGCCCACGACGATGCGGACACACGATCCCTGGTCGGTCCCGACTTTCTGCGTGTCGGCGGCATTGAAGACGTCGTTGCCGAACGTGAGGATGTTGCCGACGTCATCTCCGGCCGTTCCGTTGGTGACGGCATCGGTGGTCGCGTGTTCGACCACCGCGATCGTACGACCCGCGGCGTGGTGACCCTTGCCCTTGCCCGCGCTTGCGTTCACCGAGACCGCGAGAACAGCCGCGGCCACCAGGAGCGCGGCGGCGATTACCCGCTTCATCTCCACCTCCTTCTAACTCGAGCCGGTGGGAGCAAAGCCCTCGCGAACCACCCATCTCACGCCGGCTCTGCTTTGGCTGCACAGGCGGATAAAAAGTCGCGAGGACCACCACGACGCTAACACTCGACCAAACACATGCGTCCAGCGGACCCCGATCCTCGCCGGCGCGATCACCGTCCGCAGTTCGAAGGTCGAGGCCGCACCGACCGGTTATGCAAGCTTTCGGCCCCCAGCCAAGACATCCGGTTAGGTTTCGAGACCGAGCCGTTCGGCCAGCCACCCGGCCTGGCTGGCGCGCTCGGCGCGGTACGCCTCGGCGCCCGAGATCTCCTCGGCGATCCTCGCGGCGACGAAGCCGAGGAGCGCCGGGCCCTCCGGGAAGGAGGGTTCGATGACCGCGTCCCAGGACTCGAGCGGCGGCGCGACGCTGAAGGCGAGCTCGTGGGCGCGGTCGGCGCACATCCGCGTATAGACGTCGCGGAGACCCTCGTCCCAGGCCTCGATCCGCCGTAGGAGACGAGCGCGCGAGGCCACCAGCTTGCTGCGGCCTTCCACGATCTCCCCCGCGAGTTCGACCTCGTACAGGGTGGGCCCCACCCAGAACGGCATGTCGGAGACGCGACATGCATGAACCCCGCTGCGGCAGAGATCGGGGGGCGCGTCGACCCACCCCCCAGGCTCCCCCTCGGGGAGGTTCCAGCGAAAACCGGTGAACGCGCTCGTCCCGTCAGGGCGCAGAAACTTGTAGGCGATCATGACTGGCGCCGCTCCCTGAACGCGGTCAACAGAGGCTGCAGAACCTTGTCCGGCACGTGCACCTCCCGGAGCCGATTGCCCGTCGCAATCGTCCTCCGCATCTCGTCGAGGTACCAATCACAGCCCTCGCAGAAGTTGACGTGCTGCTCCAACAGCTCCGTCTCCTCGACCGAGAGCGCACCGTCGAGGTACTCGGTGACCTGTTCCACCAGCTCCTGACAGGTGATGTGGTCCGGCGAGCTAGCCATCCAGATGCCTCTCCAGCCCCGCGCGAACCTTGGAGCGGGCACGGTGCAGCAGGACCCGTTGATTGACGGCCGATATGTCGAGCACTTCGCAGACCTCGTCCGCGCTGCAGCCGGCGATGTCGCGCATGGTGATCACCGCACGCTGGGCATCTGGCAGCTCCTCGATCCGCTGCTTGGCCACATCCAGGGTCTCGCGCCCGAGCAGCGCTTCCTCGGGCAGGGAGCTCCAGTCGCCCGGATAGGCGTTCCAGTGGCCGGCGAACGCTGCGCCGGGCGGGCGGAATCGATCTGCCTCCACTGCAGGCTCGTCCTGTTCGTTCCCCAGCGAGGAGAACGGCACACTGCGTGCCTCGCGCCCTCCGCGCCCCATCGCGGTATTCACCAGGATCCGCAGGATCCAGGTCCTCAGGGAGGAGCGGCCCTCGAAGCGGTCGATGCCCTTCACCACGCCGAGCCACGCCTCCTGCGCCACCTCCTCGGCGACGGCGCGCGTCCTGACGTAGGTGCGGGCGACGGCAATCATCGTGCCGTGATGGGTCTCGACAAGCGCCTCGAAGGCGCGTTCGTCACCCGCGCGTAACCGCGCCAGAAGGTCGCTCTCCTCAGCGACCACCGCACCACTCAGCTGGTCTTCCTCGACCGGGCTCACCTTTGAGGTTTGCGACTCTACCTGCGACATCTGGAGGGCGCTGGGGCAGCAGCTGGCGGCGGAGAGCCTCCCAACAGTAACGTCGCTGCGCGGCTCGGGACTTTCTCCTCTGAATGTCGGATCTCAGGGGAACAGCGAGTATCGCAGCCGGGTTGGTCTTCCTGGGATTCGGGATCGCCAAGTTCGTGAACCATGCGAACGAGGTGGACTCATTCCGCACCTATGGGCTGCCGGCGCCCGACGCGTTCGTCTACGCGATCGGGACCATCGAAGTGGCCGGGGGCCTGCTGCTGATCGCTGGCCTCGCGGCCCGCACCGCCGCCCTGGCTCTTGCCGTAGACATGGTCGGGGCGATCGCCGTCTCAGGCATCAAGGAGGGAGAGCCGATCAGCCTCACTCTGGCCCCGGTCCTGCTCGTGATCATGATCGCCGTGCTCTGGGCGGGCCCTGGGCGCTGGCCGCTCAGCCGGCGAAGCTCCCCGCCGGCCAGGGCGCGCCCTGGTAGCGCTCGATGACGGGCCCCGGTGGCGGCGGCACTCTGGAGAAGCAGTCCGCGCGCACCGTCGTCGCCGGGAACAGCCGGGCGAAGGGATCCTGATCAAAGAACCGCGGCTCGGTCGCCACGGTGACGGCTCCGGCGCAGCGGCTCTCGTCGAGCGAGAAAGTCGAGATGCAGACCAGATCGTCGCCCAGCATCGGGATCCACGAGGCGAGCGCATCCCTCCGCGCCTGCTGCAC
>DATIDP010000046.1:0-5796 GCA_035456265.1 Solirubrobacterales bacterium
CTGTATCGCTCCGGGCGGGCGCACCACTTCGTCGAGCTCGCGCCCGACGGCCAGCTGATTCGCGCGGAGTAGCGATGCCAGCACGCCTCATGGGGATCGTCAACGTGACCCCCGACTCGTTCTCGGACGGCGGCGAGTTTCTCGATCCGGAGCGGGCGATCGCACACGGCCGCGCGCTGGCGGCGGAGGGCGCGGACGTGCTCGACATCGGCGGGGAGTCCACCCGCCCCGGCGCCGAGGGCGTCGCCGCCGAGGAGGAGCTGGCCCGGGTGGCGCCCGTGGTGGAGGCGCTCGCGCAGCTGCGCGGACCGGCGATCTCGATCGACACGTCCAAGCTGGCGGTCGCGGAGTCCGCTCTCAGCCTCGGCGCCGCGATGGTCAACGACGTGACCGCCCTGCGGGCCGAGCCGGAGCTTGCCGCTCTCTGCGCGGAGCGCCGCTGCGAGGTCGTCCTGATGCACATGCTCGGTGACCCGCGGACGATGCAGGAGAACCCGATCTACGAGGACGTGGTCGACGACATCAGGGCCTTCCTCGCCGAGCGGATCGAGTTCGCGGTCTCGCAGGGCATCGAGGAGGAGCGGATTTGGATCGATCCCGGCATCGGCTTCGGCAAGACGGTCGAGCACAACCTCGAGCTCCATCGGCGGCTCGGCGAGCTCGCCGAGCTCGGCCGGCCGATCGCCTTCGGCTCCTCGCGCAAGAGCTTCATCGGCCAGCTGACCGGCGCCGGGGTCGATCGGCGGCTGGGCGGCACCATCGCCTCCAACGTGATCGCCCACGGCAACGGCGCGAGCATGCTGCGCGTCCACGAGGTGGCCCCGATGCGCCAGGCGGTCACCGTTGCCGATGCCATCCTCAGTCCGGAGATCGCCGCGTCGATCGCCGACCGCTAGGGCTGATCGACGAGCTCGCGAATCAGCGAGTTGACGACGTCCGGGCGCTCGTAGGGCACCCAGTGGCCGGCGCCGGGCACGATCTCCACCCGGAGGTGAGGGACCCACTCGCTCAGCCCGCGCGTCAGCGAGGGCAGCAGGGCGGCGTCGTTCTCGCCCCAGATGACCAGGGTGGGAACCTCGACGGTCTGCGAGGTGATCTTGGCCGCGTACTCCTCGGGCACGCCGCCGGCCGCGACCTGCTCGCCCATGCGGGCGGAGCGGTAGTAGTTGAGCCCGCCGCGCAGCGCTCCCGGCTGCGCCCACGCCTCGTGGTAGGCCGCCCGCTCCTCATCGGAGAGCTCGGCTTCGCGGCCACCGATCCGTCGCATGATGGCGTCCACCATCGAGAAGTCGTTGGCCGCCAGCATCTCCTCCGGTTCAGGCGAGGGCTTCGAGAGCTCGATCATGTAGTTGACCGCGTCGCGCTGCTTCGGGCTCTCGCGGAGGTCCCGGTTCCAGGTGAAGGGGGGCGGCGCGTCGATGATCACCAGCCGCTCGAGAAGCTCCGGGTACTTGAGCGCGAAGGCCCAGGCGACGATCCCGCCCCAGTCGTGTCCGACGAGCGTCAGCGGCGCCAGGTCGAGCTCCTCGACGAGACCGCGAACGTCAGCGAGCAGATGGCGCATCCGGTAGGACTCGGGGTCCTCCGGCTTGCAGGAGAGGTTGTAGCCGCGCATGTCGAGGGCGTAGACGGCGTGGTCGTTTCCCAGGTCCTCGAGCTGGCGCCTCCACAGGAACCAGAACTGGGGGAAGCCATGGAGGAAGAGGAACGGCTTGCCCCGGCCGCGGGTGACGTAGTGGATCCGGCAGTCGTCGAGGTCGGCGAAGTGGTGTTCGAGGTCGGTGCCGATCATGGCCACGACAGGGTTGCACGACGCGCTACTTTGGCAGCGGTGGACGAATCCGCACAGCCCTCGGTCGAGGTCGAGATCCGCGGCCTCTCCATATATACGCACCACGGCGTCAGTGACGCCGAGCAGGAGGTCGGCCAGCGGCTCGAATTCGACCTCACCTTCGACGTGCCGGACTGCGACGCGGTGCTCACCGACCGCATCGACGACACGGTCGACTACTCCGAGGTCTGCGACATCGTCGCCCTGGCCGCCACCGAGAGGAGCTACCGGACCCTCGAGCGCCTCTGCCACGTGGTGGCGGAACGGCTGATGGAGCGCTTCGACTGCGACTCGGTGCAGGTTCGGGCGGCCAAGCCGGAGCCGCCGGTTCCCTATCCCGTCCAGGAGGCGGGCGTCGAGGTGACCCTCGAGCGCTCGCTCGATCGCGAGTCCGACGACGAGGAGGGCGTCTAGATGCGAGGGCGCGCGACAGCGCGACCCTTGTGATGTTGGGCTATCTCGGCCTCGGCTCGAACGTCGGCGACCGCGAGTCCGAGATCGGTGGGGCGATCGAGGACCTGCGCCGACACGGGGTCCAGGTCGAGGCGGTCTCCTCGCTGTACGAGACCGAGCCGGTCGGTGAGATCCTCGATCAGCCGGACTTCCTCAACGCCGCGATCCGGATCAGGACCGCGCTCGAGCCCGAGGACCTGCTCGACGTCTGCAAGGCGATCGAGGCGGAACACGGTCGCGCCTTCGGCGGCCCGCGCCACCGTCCCCGTCCGATCGACATCGACCTCCTGCTGCTGGGAGACCTCGAGCTGACCACGGACCGCCTCACCCTCCCTCATCCGGAGGTGACCTCCAGGCGGTTCGTCCTGCTCCCGCTGCTCGAGCTCGACCAGGAGTTGCGCCTCCCGGACGGCACGGAGCTCCGGGAGGCGCTGGAGTCGCTCGGCCCGGGCCAGCGCGCGGAGAGGGTCGGGCGGCGCTGAATAAACGGGTTGTGCCTAGCGGCGCACCCTCCCAGAACGAAGCCCCTCGAGCCACTCGGCCGGGGCCACCGGCGGAGTCCTGCCGGGAAAGTCGGGAACGACGCGCATCGCCATCTCGCCGGCGGGGCGCCCTTCGATGAAGGGCCGCAGGTCGTCGAAGCTCATCAGGAGCCGGATGCTCGGCGCGAGCTGGTAGTCGGCGGCGTTCGGCTCAGGCCCGCCGATCACTCCTTCGGCGATCCAGGCGTCGATCCGGTCGAGATCGGCCCGCAGCAAGGAGAGGTCGGCTCGCACGTTCGCGTCAGTCGCCTCGTTGAGGCGGGCGGCGAGCGCCACGAGCGGGCCGCCCGTCTTCACCGCCAGGCCGACAGGCACGCCCAGCCGCGCGCCCTCGGAATAGCTTGCCATCGGCGCGCGATCCTTCCCGAACGCCCACCAGCTGAAGCGCCGCGGCTTCTGTTGGAACCCATCGCCCCAGGCCTCGGCCTCCTCGACCCTTGCGCGCTTCGCGGGGTCGGCCGGGTAGAGCGCCGGGTCGGGCTGGATGCGATCGAGCTCCCGGCCGATCTCCATCGAGCCCTGCACCCTGTCGCCGTCGATCTTCAGGGCCGGCACGGTGATTCCGGGGAAACGCTGCGCCTTCAGGACCCCCTTGGAGACCATGGGCATCAGGTCGACCCGCTTGTACGGGATGCCCTTGCGCTCCAGCATCAGCATCGCCGTTCGAGACGGATGCGACCCCGGGATGACGTAGAGCTTTGCCCCCGGCATTGCGGCCGATCCTATTGCGGGCGGAATAATCACGCGAATGCTGCTCGCTGTCGACGTCGGCAACACGCAGACCCACATCGGGGCCTTCGCCGGCCAGGACCTGGCGAGCGACTGGCGGCTGACCACGCTGCCGAGCGCCACGGCCGACGAGCTCGCGGCGACGATCTCCGACCTGCTCTCGCTCGAGGGGCTCAGCTTCGGATCTCTCGACGGCGCGATCGTCTCCACTGTCGTTCCCCAGCTCGGCCCCGAGTACGAGCAGCTCACCGAGCGTCACACGGGCGAGCGGTGCCTGCTGGTGGGGCCCAACCTGAAGACCGGCATGCCGATCCTGGTCGACAACCCCCACGAGCTCGGAGCCGACCGGCTCGTCAATGCGGTGGCTGCCCACGCGGCGGTGAAGGGAGCGTGCGTCACGGTCGATTTCGGCACCTCCACCAACTTCGACGTCGTCTCCGGGGCCGGCGAGTACCTCGGCGGCGTGATCGGCCCCGGGGTCGAGGTCTCCCTCGAGGCACTCACGGCCCGGGCGGCCAAGCTCCCGCGCATCGACCTCTCGTCGCCCGAGGGCCCGATCGGCAAGGACACGACCGCCGCGATCCAGTCCGGCTTCGCCTACGGGTTCGCCGGCCTCGTGGACGGAATCGACCGCCGTTTGGCCGACGAGCTGGGGGAGGAGGCCACCTTCATCGCCACCGGCGGGCTGGCCCACACGATCGCCCCGCTCTGCGAGACGATCGACGAGGTCGACGAGCTGCTCACGCTCCGCGGCCTGCAGCTGATCTACGAGCGCAACAGCGGGACCTAACCTTCGGGCCGTGCAGCCGCAGCTCACATCGCCATTCCGAATCGGCGACGTCGAGATCGCCAATCGGGTCCTGCTCGCTCCGCTGGCGGGCATCGGGAACTGGTTCGTGCGGCTGCAGGCGCGCCGGCACGGGGCCGGCCTGGCCGTCTCGGAGATGGTCTCCAGCTTCGGGCTCCACTACCGCAACGAGCGCACCCTGGAGGAGCTGCTTCGCCTCCATCCCGATGAGCACCCGGTCTCCGTCCAGCTCTTCGGCCAGGACCCGGACGTCATGCGCTCGGCTGCCGCGACCGTCGCCGAGGCGGGCGCCGACCTGATCGACGTCAACATGGGCTGCCCCGTGCGCAAGGTCTGCAAGACGGGCGCGGGCGCCGCCCTGCTCGCCGACCCCGACCTCGCCGTCCGGATCGCTTCGGCGGCGAGCGAGGGCGGTGGGATTCCGGTGACCGTCAAGCTTCGCTCCGGCATGGCTCCCGGGGGCAGGGAGGGATTCGATCTCTCGCTGCGGCTGGTAGAGGACGCCGGCGTCTCCGGGATCGGCTTCCATCCACGCTCGGCCGCCACCCAGCACAAGGGGCAGCCCGACTACGGACTGGCCCGGGAGCTGGCCGAGCGGCTCGAGGTGCCGATGATCATCTCGGGTGGACTGGACTCGGCCGAGGACGCGTTGTACGCGTACAAGGCCTCGGGCGCGGATGCGGTGATGGTCGCCCGTGGCTCGCTCGGGAATCCATGGATCTTCGAGCAGCTCACCGGGCGGCGCAGCGCCGACCCCGAGCGCGACGAGGTGATCGCCGAGCTGCTCTGGCTGATCGATCGGGCCGAGGAGCATCTGGGGCCGGAACGCGCCGCCCGCTACCTTCGCAAGTTCTACCCCTGGTACCTGGAGCGGCTCGAGGCCGACAAGGAGACGGCCGCCGCATTCCAGGAGAGCGATGACCTCGCCGTGGCCCGTGGCCTGCTCGGGGATCTTGCGCAGCCCCCCGCAACCGTCGTTGCCTAGTCGTCCACGTTCTTCGTCCGGCCGCGCTCCCCCCGGATATGCTGGGCGGCGCTCACGGAAGAGCCAGGGGAAGGGGAAGTTCCGATGATCGAGATGCGCTGGGCTCGTCTGCTCCTACTCGCATGCCTTGCCGGCTCCGTTTCCGGAGTCCTCGCGATGCCCGCCCCCGCCGCAGCCAAGAAGAAGACGGCCACCCTCAGTCAGTGCGTGAGCGCGGCGGTCAGCATTCCCGACGGCCCGCCGGACGGCACCACCGTCGTCAACCCGGCGGCCTCGTTCGCGGTGTCGGTGAGGGTGCCGAAGCTCAAGGGGAGGCCCCAGAAAGGCGAGATCACGGCGTTCCACTCCGCGGGGGTACGGATCTCGCACACCGACGACGGTGACCTTGCCCTGTTCTTGGTTTCGCCGGGCGGGAGGGCGGTGGCGCTGGCCACGTACCGAGACCAGA
>DATIDP010000047.1:0-3168 GCA_035456265.1 Solirubrobacterales bacterium
CGGATGAAAAGGAGATCACGGTGGAACCGATTCACGCAAAGCGAATCCATATCGGCAAGCCGGTGATGAAGCCGCTGGCCGCGATGGTCAGGCTCGACGGGGCACTCGAGATCGAGCCCGGGCTGCGCAATCTGGTCGATCTGCGGGCCTCGCAGATCAATGGATGTGCCTTCTGCCTCGATATGCACTGGAAGGAGGCCCGAGCCCAGGGCGAGACCGAGGAGCGCCTCTACTCGCTCGAGGCCTGGCGCGAGAGCCCGCTGTACGAGGAGCACGAGCGCGCCGCGCTCGAGCTTTGCGAGGCTATGACCCTGATCGGAGAAGGCCATGTCCCGGACCCGGTCTGGGAGCGGGCGGCCAAGGCGTTCGACCAGAAGGAGCTCATCCACCTCATGTTCGCGATTACGTCCATCAACTCGTGGAACCGGCTCTCCATCACGGCTCGACTCGAGCCCGGGCATTACACGCCGGGGATGCTCGCCCAGGCGGCCTAGCCGCCGATGGCGGCCGCGATTCACACCGAGGGCCTGACGAAGCGATACGGAGAGACGCTGGCCCTGGATTCCCTCGACCTGCCGGGGTGGACGATCGACCTGACGCCGTTCCACCAGGTCGCCCTCGTTCCCGCCAAGTCGTTCAAGGCGGGCGCGGCGATCGCCATGCTCGTGGTGGCCGCGCTTGCGATGCTTGCCTCCGTGCGCCTCTTCGAACGCCGCGACCTGACCGGTTCATGAGCGAGGGCGGCCGCCACCGGGTGGTGGTGATCGGGGGCGGCTTCGGCGGCCTGCAGGCGGTCCATCACCTCCGCCGCGCCGGCGTGGAGGTGACCCTGATCGACCGCCGCAACTTCCACCTCTTCCAGCCGCTGAGCTATCAGGTGGCGACGGGCGCCCTCTCCGCGGCCGAGGTCTGCTTCCCGCTGCGCTGGATCTTCCGGCGCCGCAAGGACGTGCGGGTGCTGATGGGCGAGGTGGTCGACTTCGACCTCGCTGGACGGGCGGTGCGAGTCCGGCCCGTGGCCGGGGAGGGCGAGCCGTTCCTCGTTCCATACGACACGCTGATCGCCGCCGGCGGGTCGCACTACGCCTACTTCGGCCACGACGACTGGCAGGAGGTGGCACGCGAGGTCAAGTCGCTGGAGAGCGCCCTCGCGGTCCGGGCCCAGATCCTGAGCGCCTTCGAGGCGGCGGAGCTCGAGGCCGACGAGGAGCGCCGCCGGGCCTGGCTCACCTTCGTGATCGTCGGCGGCGGGCCGACCGGCGTGGAGATGGCCGGCCAGATCGGGGAGCTGGCCCGCGACACCCTGCGGCGGGAGTTCCGCTCGATCGATCCGACCGAGACAAGGGTCCTGCTGGTCGAGACCGTCGAGCGGGTGCTGACCAGCTTCCCGCCCGCCCTGTCCGCCAAGGCCACCCGCTCGCTCGAGCACCTCGGCGTCACGCCGCTGCTCGGTCACACCGTGGTGGAGATCGATGACCACGGTGTGACCACCGAGGACCCGAAGAAGCGCCAGGAGCGCATCCCCTCGCGCACCGTGATCTGGGCCGCCGGCGTGACCGCGTCCGCGCTGGCGGGCCAACTCGGCGCAGCGGCGGGCGCGGAGGTGGATCGGGCCGGGCGGGTCACCGTCGCGCCCGACCTGACGCTTCCGGATCACCCCGAGGTGTTCGCGCTCGGCGACATGGTCCGCGTCACCGGCGAGGACGGCGAGCCGCAGCAGCTGCTCGGGGTCGCGCCGGTCGCCATGCAGGAAGGCCGCTACGCCGCCAAGGTCGTCAAGGCGCGCCTGCGCGGGCGCACGCACGAGCCCTTCCGCTACCGCGACAAGGGCAACGTCGCGACGATCGGTCGCTCGCGCGCGGTGGCGGACGTCAAGGGCCTCAAGGTGAGCGGCTTCCCCGCCTGGTCCCTCTGGCTCGTGATCCACGTCTGGTACCTGATCGGCTTCCAGAACCGGGTCCTGGTCCTGATCCGCTGGTCGTTCAGCTTCTTCACGCGCGGGCGCGGTGGCCGGGTGATCGAGGAGTTCGAGGGGGCGGACGAGCGGGCGACCATGGCGGTCGGCCGCCGCTAGGGTCGGCTAGTCCAGGCGATCGGCGAGGGACGCACCCCACGCCCTGGCACGCTCGACCTCTCCCTCGGCGAGCGGACCTTCCGTGTCCTCGACGAAGAAGCTTTCCGGGTCGGCGATCAGATCGAAGCCGTCGTGGCGTAGCCGCTTCGCGGGTTGCCTTACATGGACTCGAAGGCCACGACCGCGTCCATGCCGGCGATGTTGCCAAGCGCGCCGGGCCGCTCCTACGTGTTGAGCACCGATCTTCGCCGGGAATGCTCTTAACCTCCGCCGGAGGAGTGAGGGATTGATCTACCGCAGCCCGGAACCCGACATCGAGATCCCGGACGTGACGCTGACCGAGCACGTCATCGGCGGCGCGGCCGCGCGCGGCGACCACCCCGCCTTCATCGAGGCCGCCACCGGCGACGTCACCACCTACGCCGACTACGTCGCGAAGGTCGACGCCTTCGCCGCGTATCTGCAGGCGCGGGGGATCGCGAAGGACGACGTGCTCGGACTCGTCGGGCCGAACAGCGCGGAGTGGGGGACCGCCTACCACGGCATCCTGCGGGCCGGCGCGGTGGTCACCCCGATGAGCCCGTTGCTCACCCCCGGGGAGATCGGCAAGCAGGTGGAGAGCTCCGGCGCGAAGCTCGTGATCGACGACCCGCCGGCCTTCGTCGCGGAGGCGCCGGCCGACGGGAGGCCCGATGAGGTCGGCGTCGAGCCGGAGGACCTCGCCGTCCTGCCCTACTCGAGCGGGACCACCGGGCTGATGAAGGGGGTGATGCTCACCCACCGCAATCTCGTGGCGAACATCGAGCAGGCCTGGAACTCGATGCCGCTCGGCCCCGGCGACACGCTCGTCGGCCTGCTGCCCTACTTCCACATCTACGGCCAGACGGTGGTCCTCAACATGGGCCTGGCCAAGGGGTCGACGATCGTGAACATGCAGCGCTTCGACTGCGACGAGCTGATCCGGATCATCGAGGAGTACGGCGTCACCTGGCTCCACGTCGCCCCGCCGGTGATCCTGCAGATCGCCACCACGGCGGACGTCGAAGGGCACGACCTCTCCAGTCTCAAGCTGGTCATCTCGGGCGCAGCCCCGC
>DATIDP010000048.1:0-10043 GCA_035456265.1 Solirubrobacterales bacterium
TAGCTGAGCACCTTGGCGCCGCGCGTCGAGCCGATCGAGCGGAGGATCTGCTCCCAGTGCTCGGGGCTGTTCGCGTCGATCGTGAACTCGCGGACGCGCTTGCCCTCCGGCCCCGCCCCGGGAATCAGGTCGACCGACTGCAGCGCGCCGCCCGCCTCCGCGATCTGGGCGGTGAGCTTCCCGAGCGGCTCTTGGCGCGCGTCGAGCTCGACGCGAACCGTGACGCTGTACTGGGCCGAGGCCATCGCGCGCTGATCATAGGCAGTCGCAGGCGGCGGCCTCCGGCCCTCAAATGGCCGGTGGCCGCGGAAATCGGCGCGGTGAAGCGCAGCCCGGCTGCACCCCTTCAATGAAGGGGAGAAAGACCGGAGTTGGCGCCTTGGTCACCGTATGCGTGACAAAGGCGCCAATCGGGACGACGTGATCGCCGGGCTCGCGTCCCGACAGCATGGCGGTGGTGAGTTCCGCACAGCTACAGGCCGCCGGCTTTGATCGCCAGGGAATTCATCGCCGCGCGAGACGAGGGTGGC
The DNA here is from genome assembly GCA_035456265.1 of Solirubrobacterales bacterium. Lineage (GTDB taxonomy): Bacteria > Actinomycetota > Thermoleophilia > Solirubrobacterales > 70-9 > DASUPK01. Next base: position 531 of record DATIDP010000048.1, read on the forward strand.
TTCACCGCCTTCATCGCGGTGCAGACGCCGTCGGTCACACCAAACTCAGCTTCGAAGGCAGATGCATGGCGGCCGCGCTCGCCTTGGGCGAGGGGGCGGTGGTCAGCCACCGAAGCGCTGCGGCAGTCTGGGGGATGCTGGAGCCGCATTCGGGGCCCGTGCACCTCACGCTTCCGGGCAACGGTGGACGCCGGAAGCGTCGCGGCATCGACGTGCACCGTTCCTCCACCCTCACTGCGGGTGTTAGGACCCGTCACAACGCCATCGCGGTGACGAACCCCGCACGCACTCTTCGCGACCTTCACCGCACCCTTTCCCAGCCGGTCTACCGTCGCGCTGTCCGCCGGGCGCTGGACCTGCGACTGATCGATTCATCGGAGCTCAGGAGCGAGGAAGAGCTCACCCGCAGCGAACTCGAGCGCCTCTTCCTCGCCCTCTGCCGCCGCCACCGCCTTTCCCGGCCGGAGGTGAACGCTCGAGTCGGGCCCCACGAGGTCGATTTTCTCTGGCGCGACCGCGGAGTGATCGTCGAGACCGACGGATTTCGTCATCACGCTGACCGCGCCGCCTTCGAGCGCGACCGCGCCCGCGACGCCGACCTTCAGGGGCAGGGGTTCCGGGTCCTTCGCTTCACCTACCGGCAGATCACCGAGGCCTCCCCGGACATTGCGGCTTCTCTCCGACGCGTCCTCGGCCAGAGGTCTCTGGCGCCCGACCTATGATGGAACCGTGCCCGCGACGACGCAGAAAAAGGCTCCGGCCAAGGGCTCAAAGCCTTCCGAGAAGGGCTCAAAGGGCGCCACCAGGGGCAAGGAGAAGCCGGGCGAGCTCTTCCTGATCGACGGCAACTCGCTGGCCTACCGGGCCTTCTTCGCGCTGCCGGAGTCGATCGCGACCCACGATGGCCGCCCGACGAACGCGATCTACGGTCTCGCCTCGATGTTCGCCAAGATGCTCATCGACCACGACCCCTCTGCCGTGGTCGTCTGCTGGGACGCTGGGTGGTCCGGCCGCGAGCTCACCTACGAGCCCTACAAGTCCGAGCGCAAGCCCCGGCCGGATCTGCTCCGGGACCAGTGGCCTCACCTGATGCCGCTGGCGGAGGCCTTCGGCTTCAGCAACATCAAGGTCGACGGTTACGAGGCCGACGACGTCATCGCCTCCCTGACGAAGCGCGCCCACGAGCAGGACATCCCGGTGATGGTCGTCTCCGGCGACCGCGACGTCTACCAGCTGGTCGAGGACGGGGTCCGTGTGATGACCACATCCCGCGGAGTCACCGACACGAAGATCTACGACCGCGACGGCGTCGTCGAGCGCTACGGCGTTCCGCCCGAGCTCGTCACCGACCTGATCGGCCTGAAGGGCGACACCTCGGACAACATCCCCGGGGTCCCCGGCATCGGCGACAAGACGGCCGCCCAGCTGCTCCAGGAGTACGGGGATCTCGAGGGCGTCCTCTCCAACATCGACAAGATCTCCGGCGCGAAGCGCAAGGAGAACCTCACCGATCACGCCGAGGACGCGCGCATCTCCAAACAGCTCGCGACGGCGATCACCGACATCGACGTCGAGCTCGACCTCGACGAGCTGATGTCGAAGCGCATGGACCGCAGCCGGCTCCGCGAGGTCGCGCGGGAGTTCGAGCTTCGAGTCATCCTCCAGCGCCTCGAGGAGGAGCTCGGCTCGGATTTCGTGCCCGACTCGAAGGTCGAGGAGGAGCTCGACGCCGAGGCCGATCGCGGCAGCGTCGATGATCTCGCGGAGGGAGAGGTCGCGCTGGCGATCGTCGCGAAGACATGGTCCGGGTACGACGGCAAGCGGCTGCTCGAGGGCGACTGCCCCGAGCTCGCGGCCCTCGCCATGGCGCTCGGCAGTCGGCGCCTGATCGGCCACGACCTGAAGAGCCTCGGCGGCGGCGCGCAGCACGGCCTGATCGCGGCGGCCGGCGTCGGCACCCTCGACCTCCGCCACGACACGATGGTCGGCGCCTACCTCCTCGACCCCGCTCGCCGCAGCTACGACCTGATCGACATCGCGGCGCAGCGCGGTCTCGCGGCCGCGCCGAAGGAATCCGCCGAAGGCGACGGCCAGCTCGAGCTGGGCGACGAGCCGCCGCCCGATCCCGCGGCCGAGGCCCGGCTCGTCTGGGAGATCGCCCAGATGCAGCGGAAGGACATGAAGTCGCAGGGCATCGAGCGGCTCATGGACGAGGTCGAGATGCCCCTGATCGAGGTCCTCGCGGACATGGAGCAGACGGGCGTGAAGCTCGACGAGAAGCGGCTGGCCGACATCAACGAGGGCTTCGAGCAGCGGATCGAGACCCTGCAGGCCGACATCTTCGAGCTAGCCGGCCACGAGTTCACCATCGGCTCCCCGCAGCAGCTCGCGGAGGTCTTCTTCGACGAGCTCGGGCTGACCAAGAAGCGCCGCGGCAAGACCGGCTTCTCGACCGACGCGCGGGTCCTGTCGCAGATCCGTGGGGAACACCCCATCGTCGAGAAGGTCGAGCAATGGCGCGAGCTGACCAAGCTGAAGAGCACCTACCTCGACGCGCTTCCCGAGCTGATCGACCCGAACACGGGCCGCCTGCACACCACCTTCAACCAGACCGCCACCGCCACCGGCCGGCTCTCCAGCACCAACCCGAACCTCCAGAACATCCCGATCCGCACCGAGGAGGGCCGACCGATTCGCTCCTGCTTCGTCGCCCCGCGCGGGGATCGCCTGCTCTCCGCCGACTACAACCAGATCGAGCTCCGGATCCTGGCGCACATCGCCGGCGAGGAGGCCCTGCGGGAGATCTTCGCCCGCGGTGAGGACATCCACGCCGCCACCGCCGCCGAGGTGCTCGGCTCGGACCCGAAGAAGGTCACTCCAGGCGAGCGCTCCAAGGCCAAGATGGTCAATTACGGCATCGCCTACGGGCTCTCGGCCTACGGTCTCGCCGATCGCCTCAACATCGAGCAGGACGAGGCGGCGCAGTACATCGACCGCTACTTCGAGCGCTTCCCCGCCGTCAAGCGCTACATCGAGGAGACCATCGAGTTCGCGCGCGAGAAGGGGTACGTCGAGACCCTGCTCGGTCGCCGCCGCCCGATCCCCGAGCTCCGCTCAGGCCGCCCCCAGGTCCGCAGTCAGGGCGAGCGCCTCGCGGTCAACATGCCGATCCAGGGCACCTCTGCGGACATCATCAAGATCGCCATGGTCCATGCGCACCGCGCGCTCGCGGAGTCAGTGCTCGAGACCCGCCTCGTGCTCCAGATCCACGACGAGCTGCTCTTCGAGGGCCCGGCCGCCGAGATGGAGGCCGCCTCCGAGCTGGTGGAACGCGAGATGACCCAGGCCTTCGAGCTCGACCCGCCGCTCGCCGTCGACGTCGGCGTAGGCAGCGACTGGCTGGCGGCGAAGTAGTCCCCGCCGCGTCCTCCGCGCGCCGGAGCCTCAGTCCCCCACGACATCGTCCAGCTCGTCGGCCAGTTCGCCCACCGAAGGCCGATCGGACGGGTCCGGGGAGAGGCAGGCGGCGATCACCGACGCGAAGGCCGCCGGGGCACGGCGGGCCTCGCCGAGGTCGGGAGCGCGGCGCTCCAGTTGCGGGTAGATCCGCGGCTTCGCGTCCGGGAACGGCCTCAGCCCGGTTGCGGCCTCGTACAGGGTCGCCCCGATCCCCCAGACGTCGCTCGCCGCACCGACCCGTCCTCCTCGCGCCTGCTCAGGGGGCAGCCAGGGCGCAGAGCCCACCCCGCGCGGCACGCGTCCGGGCTTGCGCGCCAGGCTGAGATCGATGACCGTGGCCTGGCCGTTCTGGACGATCACGTTCGAGGGCTTGAGATCGAGGTGTAGGAAGCCCCGCCCGTGCAGGTACCCGACCGCGGAGCAGAGCTGAACGCCGAGGTGGGCCACGTCCGCGATCGCCAGGCGGCGGGACGCGGCCTCGATCATGTGCTCGACCGTCTCGCCCCCGAGCGTCTCCAGGATCAGTGCCGTGCGAGGCCGCCGGCGCAGCTCGTAAGCGCGCACGATGTGGGGGTGGGTCAGCTGGAGCAGCAGCTCGCCCTCCCGGGTCAGCCGCCTCCGAACCCGGGCTTCGTGGCGGTCCGGTCTGACGACCTTGGCGATGCAGCGGCAATCTCGCTCCAGGCTCCACGCGTCATAGACGTCGAGCGCGCGGTTCCTGCTCAGATGCCCGAGCACCTCGTAGCCGGGGGCGACGAAGTCACCCTCGTGAAGGAGGCCGTTCATCGAACCGTTGGCGGAGCTCACGCCGGCACCCTGCCCGCGTCCAGCTCGCGTCCGGACTCGTCCTCACTGCCGTGGTGGTGCAGCCGGTAGAGACGGGCGTAGGTCCCATCCCGGGCAATCAGCCCCTCATGCGTGCCGAACTCGGCGACGCGTCCCGCCTCGAGCACCGCGATCCGGTCCGCGTCGCGGACCGTCACGAGGTTGTGCGAGATCACGATCGTCGTCCGGCCGCCCATCAACCGGCGCAGCGGACCCATGATGCGGCTGCCGGACTCGGCGTCGACACCGGTCGTCGGCTCGTCGAGGACGAGCACGGGCGCGTTCCGGATCATCGCCCTGGCGATCGCGATGCGCTGGCGCTGCCCGCCCGACAGCCGCCTGCCCTTCTGGCCGATCTCGGTCTCGTAGCCATCCGGAAGCGCGGTGATGAACGCGTGCGCGTCCGCGGCGACGGCGGCGGCCTCGACGTCCTCGCGGGTCGCGTCCCGGCGCCCGTACGCGATGTTCTCGTAGATCGTCCCGTCGAAGACCAGGGTCTCCTGGAGCAGCAGCCCGACGTTGTCTCGCACCGAGCTCAGTTTCAGATCGCGCAGGTCCTTCCCGTCCAGAATTATTCGCCCGAATCCGGGGTCGTAGAAGCGCATCAGCAGCTTCGCCAGGGTGGACTTGCCGGCGCCGCTCGGGCCGACCAGCGCCAGCACCTCGCCGGGCTCCACCGTGAGGGAGACGCCGGAGACCGCGTTCCGGTCGGTCTCCGGATACCGGAAGGTGACGTGGTCGAGCTCGATCCGTCCCTCCGCCCCTTCGAGCTCCGTCGCGGTCGAGGACTCCACCACCGAGGGACGCTCGTCGAGCATCTCGATGATGCGCTCCGCCGCCGCAGAGGCGGCGTGGATCCGGTTGACGAGCCGGCTCATCCCGCGAACGGGGCTGTACAGCTGGGTGAGGAAGGTCATGAAGACGAGCAGCCCGCCCAGCGTCAGATGTCCCTGGGAGAGCTCCCAGGTCCCGAGCCCGATCACCAACAGGGCACCGGTCAGCTCGATCAGGTCGATCAGGGGCGTGTAGAGCGCCTTCAACCTGCTCGATGCCATCTCGGCGTGATAGCTCCCGAGATTCTCGCGGTGGAAGCGCTCGACCTCACGCTCCTCCTGACCGTATGCCTGGACGAGCGCGGCGTTGGAGAGGCTCTCCTCGGCCACCGAGCTGATCGAGCCGCTTCGTCGCCGTTTCTCTCGCGATGCGGCCTTGATCAGGCGGGAGAACCGCTTCGCCGCCAGCCAGAAGACCGGCGCGACGATCAGGGAGACCAGGGCCAGGTCCCACTGCAGGTAGAAGAGGGCGGCGCTGAAGAAGACGATGCGGAGCGCGTAGGAGAGAGCGTCCGTCACCCCCGACAGGACGAAGGCCTCGATCGAGGCGATGTCCCCGGTCAGCCGAGAGATCAGGTCGCCCAGCTTGCGGCGATCGAAGAAGTCGAGCGAGAGGCTCTGCAGGTGGGCGAAGAAGCGGGTGCGCAGGTCGAGCAGGAAGCGCTCCCCGATCCAGTCGGCCAGATAGTCATCGGCGAATCCGAGCACTCCCGCCAGCAGGGTCAGGCCGATGTATGCCGCCGCGATCCAGATGAACGGTCGGAAGTCCTGCGGGACCAGGACCTGGTCGACGACGACCTTGAACATCCAGATCATCGCCGTATCGACGAGGGGGATCAGCGCGATCAGCAGCAGGCTGAGCGCCAGCCAGCGGCGGTACGGCTTCGCGTAGGGCCAGAACCGCCGGAAGATCTCGCGAACAGGAACGGTGGGCGAGGCGCTGACCAGCGCCTCGCCCTCCGCCGGCGTCGAGAACAGCGATCGAATCCGGGCCCTCAGTCGTCGCCCCCGCCGTCGCCCTCGCCACCGCTGGACTCGCTGACGCTCGGCTCCGACGCTGCGCTGGTGTCGTCAGCGCCCGTGGTGTCGGTGCCCGGGACCGCCGGTGTCGAATCCGAGATCTTGCCGCGACGCTTGCGGCGACGCCGTCTGCGCTTAGCCATTGGGAGACCTCCTTGGTCTTCGTACGTGTTCGAGCACTTACTCGAACGATTCGTGCAGATCCCTTAACTCAAAGGGACCGCGAAGATCACAGGGGCGTGGCTGGCTTCTCTAGTCGTCGATGAGCTCAGGAGGATCGACCGTGCCGCCGTGCCCGTCGGATCCGGAGCCGCTGGATCCCGAGTCACTCGATCCGCCGTCGTCCGAACCGGAGCCGCTGGACCCGGAGCCGGTGGACCCGGAGCCGGTGGACCCGGAGCCGCTGGACCCGGAGCCGCTGGATTCCGACTCGGATCCGGACCCGGAGCCGCTCGAGCCAGAGCCGCTGTGGTCATCGGACCCAGAGCCGCCGGAGCCACCTCCCGAGTGCCCGCTACCTGGTCCGCTGTTGGAGCCGCGGCGTCCGGAGGTGCCGTCATCGGATCCACGGGCCCCGCCGCCGCTGCCGTCGCCCGAGCGCACACGGGCCGGTGAGGCGGGTCCGGTTCCCGGTGAGCTGTCAGCGATCGTTTGGCTGGCACTCGCCTGGGCGGACTTCGTCTTGGTCGGAGTGGCGTCCGCCTTCGATGGCGACTTCAGCTCGTTCTTCAGCACGGCGCCGGTCGTGACGGTACCGGCGGCGAGCAGGGCAGCGACCCCGGTCTTGACCGCGATCCCCGCTCCGCCGCCGGCTGCCGCGGCCGAGGCGCCTTGGCCGAATCCCTCCTCCAGCAGCACACGAAGCACTGGCATCGGGACCAGCAGGCCGATGCCCTCTCGGAGGGCGCGCCGCGCCCGGTAGATGGATTGCCTGACGGCGCCGCCGCTCACCCCCAGGGAGGCCGCGATCTGCTCGTGGCTCAGGCCCTCGAGCTCCCGCATCACGATCGCCGCCCGCTGGGGCTCGGGGAGCTCGCGGAGCCCGGCCAGCAGCCGCTTGATCTCCTCGCGCTGCTCGGCCAGCTCCTCCGGGGACATCCCGGCTGCCTGAGCCTCCTGAAGCTCGACCCCCGGCTTCGGCTCGTCGCGGATGTTCGTCAGCGCCGTGTTGCGGACGATCCGGTAGAGCCAGGGCCGCAGCTGGATCTCCTTGTCGGTGCCCTTGAGCGCCAGATACGCCTTCGTGAAGGCCTCCTGCGTGACATCGTCGGCGCGCTGGGCAGTGACGATGGAGGCGGCGTAGCTGCGCAGCGCCGCACCGTAGCGGCGGAAGATCTCCTCGAACGCCGACTCGTAACCATCCCGGACGAGCGATACCAGCCGGCCGTCGGGCTGAAAGCGCAGCGCGGGGCCGCCCAGGAGCCGGTTGGTCAGGCGGCCGGTCTTCACTGTCGGTTGCACTCCTCCACCGGGACTACGAGCTCCTTGCGGTTCGGGATTCAGAAGCCCTAACTCGGATTCGGCCCAAAGATCACGATCCTTGAGCCGACCTCGCAGTCCCGACACGCCCGATCCGCGAAGATCACGCGCGATGGATCGCGGGTTCGCCGTTCTGATCATGGCAGTGGTCGGCGGGTGCATTGCCCTGCAGGCGCCCATCAACGCCGGCCTGGGGAAGCACACCGGCAGCTTCGCCGCGGCGACCATCTCCTTCGCGGTGGGCACCGTGCTGCTCGCGGCGATCGTGGCGGCGAGCGGGAAGGCCGGCGGCCTCTCCAACGTCGCCCACGTCCAGTGGTACTACCTCCTCGGCGGCGTCCTCGGCGCGGCGTACGTCTTCTCGGCCCTGGTTCTCGTCAGCGAGATCGGCGCCGGTGCGGTGGCGGCCGCGACGGTGACGGGCCAGCTCACCACCTCGGTGGTGCTCGACCGGATCGGCTTCCTCGGCCTCGACCGACAGCCGATCACGGCGAGCAGGATCGCCGGCGTCGGCCTCCTCCTCGCCGGCACCTACCTGGTCGTTCGTTGATCCACGGATTTTTCGCAGGGGCTTCTAGGCAGCTGCCGCGACCGGCGCTCGGTCGTCCCGCTGCCGCGGCGGCGTCCCGGCGAACTCCGGTGGCGCGATCCGGAGGTAGTGGCCGAAGGCCCAATCCACGAACCGCTTGCGCCCACAGGCGCGGATCACCGCGCGCTGCAGGCGTGCGGGAAGCTTGGGGAGGAGGCGCTGTGCGCGGAGCAGCCAGCGGAACTTCCACTCGTGCGCGTCGACGAACTCCCCGTAGTCATGCAGGGCGGCGTCGCGGCCCTGACGCCCCTCGACCACGGCGCGCAGCTCGTCCCCCAGCTTGATGCCGAAGTAGAAGGCGGTCCTGATGCCTTCCGCGGTCAGGGGCAGGCACTGGCCGGCTGAGTCGCCGACGAAGAAGATCCCGTCCTCGGTGCCGGGGCGGAGCTTGTGAGGGATCCAGTTGCCCTGGTAGCGGACCTGCGGCCGCTCGAGGTCCTCCGCCAGCAGATTGGTCGTGTCCTTGACGTGAAAGCGCGGGTCGAAGGAGCCGACGCCGATCCGCTGCTCGTCGCGGGCTGGGAAGCTCCAGCCGTAGCCCGCCGGGACGTAGCGGCGGTCGATCCAGATTTCGAGGTCGTCGGATCCACCGTCCGGATGCACCTCCAGGCCGCGTGAGAGCGGCGCGTCCGGCGGCTGATAGCCGCCGTCCGAGGCGAGGATCCGCCGCCAGCCGAGCGCGTCGACGATCAGCGGCGCCGAGACATCGCCGCGGTCGGTGTGCACGGTCTCCCCGGTGCGGCCGTTCACCTTCGCCGTCTCGAAGCGAGCATCGCACTGAGCCCAGAGCAGCTCGCAGAGCTCGCGGTAGTCGAAGGTGGAGAAGGTCCAGGGGAGGTCGTAGCGCGAGGTCCCGTGCGGCGTGTGGACCACCAGCTCGCCGAATTCCTGCCTCGCCGATGCCTCCAGGCCCATGACGCGCAGCCACTCGGTGGGAATCCCGCAGGCCGAGGTTTGGCGCTCGCCGATCTCGTAGCGGTCCAGCACGAGAACACGTGCCTCCGAGCCGGCCAACTGCCGGGAGACGGTCAGGCCCGCGAAGCTCGCCCCGCAGACGATCACGTCGTAGCTGCCGCTCAGTGGCGTGCGCTCGTCGCCGCGCTTGGTCTGCCGCTTGGGCATGGGGCGCATCGTAGAACGCGTCAGGCGGACGCGAGCCCGAGAGATCCCGGGCCCGCAACCCGCCTGATTCCCTCAGATCCTCAGTTGGGGCAGACGACGATCAGGTCGTGACCGTTGTCCGAACCCCCCGGCTGGGTGACCGTGATCTTGTTCTGGTTCGACGGCGCGGTACCTGACTGGAACGCC
>DATIDP010000049.1:0-6281 GCA_035456265.1 Solirubrobacterales bacterium
GGTCGTGAGCTCGCCGATGCGGTGGCGGGCGGGGCCCGCGTCCTTCCCCGGCGGGCGCTCGACCTCGGATACGAGTTCCGTCACCCGGAGCTCGACGAGGCGCTGCGCAGCGCGCTGCGCTGATGCCCTAGACCGTTCGGCGGCGCTCGGGCTCGTCGCGCGGCTCGAGCTGAAGCTCCCTCTCCGCGCCGGGAATGCCCTGCTCGAACTGCCTGTCCCGCTCGCGCTCCGCGTTCAGCTCGTGCCCGAAGAGGATCGCCAGGTTCGTGATCCACATCCAGATCAGGATCACCACCACTCCCGCGAGTGAGCCGTACACCTTGTTGTAGGAGCCGAACTGCGAGACGTAGATGCCGAATCCGGCCGACGCGAGAAGCCAGACGACCAGCGCGACGAACCCACCGGGCGTGATCCACTTGAAGCCGCGCTGCCTGACGTTGGGAGAGGCGTAGTAGATGAACGCGATCATCAGCAGGAAGAGCGCGGCGATCGCCAGCCACTTCGCGTAGCTCCAGATCGTCACGGCGGTCCCCGAGACGCCGATCGGGTCCGCGACGTCCGAGACGATCGGGCCGGTCAGCACGACCCCGAGCGCCATGACCGCGAGCAGGACCAAGAGCACGAGCGTCATCAGCAACTGGAGCGGGCGAAGCTTCCAGAACGGCCGACCCTCACGGGTCTCATAGATCACGTTGGACGCCCGGATGAACGCCCCCAGGTAGCCGGAGGCCGACCAGAGGGCGACCAGCGTGCTGATCACGAGGGTCAACCCAGCGGTCCCGCGACTCTCGGTCACCTGCCGGATCGGTCCGGCGAACGTGCTCGCCGCGGTGTCGGGCCCGAGCCTGGTGACGATGTCGGTGAGCGTCCGGGTCGTGGACTCGGGATTCGCGATCAGCCCGACGATCGAGACCAGCGCGATCAGGGCCGGGAAGAGCGACAGGAGCCCGTAGTAGGTGAGGGCGGCGGCCCAGTCGGTGAGGTTGTCCTCCTGGAACTCCTGAGCCGTTCGCTTCAGGGTCGGCCAGAGGCCCGTCTTCCGCTCGACTCCGGTCGGCACGAAGTCGCTGCCGCGGCGCTGCGTCGGGTCGTCGTCATTGTCGGTCGTCCTCGACCGATCGGTCGGGCGGGCTTCCGCCATATTTCCTCCCTATGCCCTCTCGGGTGCTTCCTCGCCGGGCCACTCGCCCGTCATCCGGGCGAAGCCCCGGCGCGCGGCGTGGTCGAACAGGCCCTTGACGAGTCTGAAGATGGCCCCCTCGATGATCAGCGCGATCGCGAGCTTGCCGATCTTCACCTCGCGGTGATCGGGCTGTGGCGGCTCCTTCTCGTCCACCTTGCCCCAGACCGCATCGAAGACCTTCTGTCCGATCAGCCCGGCCAGAAGGCCGCCCAGGATGCTGATGGGCACGAATACAAGCTTCATAGGGCTCAATCTGCCCGGGTCCGGGACGCTGAAAACACTCCGGATGCGCGATGATGGCCGCCATGAAGCTGGAGGGGATCCACCACATCACCGCGATCACGGGCGACGCGCAGAAGAACGTCGACTTCTATGTCGGCGTTCTGGGCCTCCGACTGGTGAAGAAGACCGTGAACCAGGACGACCCGACCGTCTACCACCTCTTCTATGCCGACGAGAAAGGCGACCCCGGTTCCGATCTGACCTTCTTCGAGTACCCCGGAGCCCCGCAGGGGCGCGCGGGCGAGGGCATGATCTGGGGAATTCGATGGCGGCTCGGAGACGAGGCGGCCCTGGACTTCTGGGAGAAGCGCCTGGCGGAGCACGGCACGGAGGTCGAGCGCGGAGACGACGGCGTCCTCCGGTTCGCGGACCCCGAGGGGCTAGGCCACGCCCTCAAGGTCGTCGATACCCCGGACCCTCCGCTGATCGCCGATCACCCGGAGATCCCCTCCGAGCTCGCCCTCCAGGGCTTCGATGGCGCGATCGCCTACGCGAGCGATCCCGAGGCCAGCCGACCGCTGCTCGAGGAGGCGCTCGGGTTCGAGTCGATCGGAGGCGAGCCCGGGCAGTCCGGCTGGGAATGCCGGGGGGAGGGCCGTGGCGGCCTCTGGGGTTACTCGGACCCGCCGGCGGAGCGCGGCCTGCAAGGGGCGGGCAGCGTGCACCACATCGCCTGGGCGTCTCAGATCGACGAGCACCAGGGATGGCGGGACCGGGTCATCGCCGCGGGTGGTCACCCCACGCCGGTGATCGACCGCTTCTACTTCCGCGAGCCGAGTGGCGTGCTCTTCGAGATCGCCACCCTCGGGCCGGGCTTCACCGTCGACGAACCGCTCGAGTCGCTGGGCGAGCGGCTCTCGCTGCCGCCGGACTACGAGCATCTCCGGGAACAGGTCGAGCCGGTGCTGCGGCCGATCAACAACCCGCGTGTCCCAGCCTGAGCACTCGGATCAACCGGATCAGATGGTCGAGCTGGTCCACCTCGACCGCGAGCCCCAGGGTGACCCCCGGGGCGCGCTGATCCTGCTCCACGGCCGCGGCGTCGACGAGCGCGACCTCCACCCCATGCTCGGGGAGCTCGATCCGGAGCGGAGGCTGTTCGGCATGACGCCGGGGGCGCCGCTCACGAACGTGCCGCCGGGTGGCCGGCACTGGTACGTGATCAAGGAGGTCGGACATCCCGACGAGCGGACCTTCCTGGAGACCATGGCGACCCTTTGCCCGTTCCTCGACGGCGTGCTCGCCGAGCGCGGCATCGCCTGGGATCAGACCGTGATCGGCGGATTCAGCCAGGGGGCGGCGACAGCGTGCGGGGTGGCCATCGGCAGGGACCGGCCGCGCGCGGCCGGGCTGCTGATGATGAGCGGCTTCTATCCCGAGGTCAGCGGCTGGGAGATGGACCCGGAGTCGAAGCGCGGCATGCCGGCCTACGTCACCCACGGCGCGTACGACCCCGTCATCCCGGTCGATTTCGGCAGGCAGGCCGCCGATAAGCTCGAGACGGCCGGCCTCGAGGTCACCTACAGGGAGACGCCGGTGCAGCACGGGATCCATCCCGGGCTGCTTCCGGAGATCCGCGACTGGGTGTCCTCGGTGATCACCGGCGAACCGGTGACCACCGAGAAACCACCCTCAGAGCGCTAGGGCTACTTCTTCTTCTTCTTTTGCTTGCACTTCTGGGTCGAGCTGGCGGACAGCGTCTCACCGCTGTAGAAGCTCGTGGACTCCGAGTTGCTCCACTTCTTCTTCTTCGCGCAGCGCGCCATCACGTAGTAAGTCGCCGTGCCCTTCTTCTTGCCCGTCTTGCGCTTGTTGAACGTGGTGTCGAACTTGCTCAGGACAAGGCCCGGCGTGTTCGGGATGTTGCTGAACGTCAGCGACCGGCCCGCCAGCCTGCCGACGATCGTGAGGCTCGTGGCACCCGGTCCGATGTCGGTCTGGATGAACATGGTGGTGGGGCCGCCGCCGAAAATCGTCACGGTCCCTCCGATGGCTCCGCCGTTGACCTGGACAATGCCGCCCCCGACGATGCTCTGGGGACAGGCGGCCTGTGCCTGGGCGGTGAACTTGCCCTGGATCTGGCTGAGCGGACAGGCGGGCACGTTCCCGTTCACGAATTTGATGTTCGAGTCGACCGTGAAGATGGTCTGTCTCGGCGACTGCGAGGTGGGAAAGCTGTCGAACGTCGTGTCGATCACGTTTCGAAGCGACACGCCGCCGAATGTCTTCTTGCTCTGCTTCGCGGGCGAGAGCGTCGTTGTCAGCGCCTGCGAGGTCGGTGCGGCAGAGGCGACGCTCGAGAGGCTCAGCGCTCCGAGCACGCCCGCCAGGGCCCCGACCAAGAGAATGCGTTTGCTCATGTCAATCCTTCCGTGTCTTTGGATGCAGTATCCACTCTTCAGGGAAACACGCGCGAACGCACATGGGTGCGGCGACTCTACTCCGGCGTACAGGAAGCGCCGAGCGGCTGACGCGCCGCTCCGGTCACGCGGTAGCGCTGGACCATGCACTCGGTTGTGTCGCCCTCCGAGGTGATCGAATAGCTGCCCAGCACCGTGCGGTCACGGTGCGCTCCGATCACGGCCTTTCGCACGTTGTCCCGGAAGGACGAAGCGTCCGTTCCCGCATCGCGAATTCCCTGCAGGACGAGGGCCATCGCCTCGTAGCCGTAGGCCGCGGACGGCCCTGGGTCACGGTGAAAGCGCTGGGCGAACCCCGCCGCGAATCCCTTTTCGGGGAGGAGCTGCGGGTCGAGCTCTGCGCTCAGCTGCAGGGTCCGTGTCCCGTTTCCATAGATCGTCAGCCGGGAGGTCGCCGGCTCGTAGACGGCGCGTTCAGCGCCCTCCGGCGCCACGGCGACCTGGCCCTGCGGCTTGCCGGCGCTCACCGCGACGCCGTGGTCGGCGACGGCCGACCTGAACTCGGTCGCGGCGAGGTTCTCGAACGGCGTGCCGTCCGAGGTCGCCGCCGCGGAGCCCACCCCCAGCTCCGAGGCCCAGGCGGCGGCCGCGTCGACGACGATCTCGTCGGACGGAACCGTGCGGGCGAAGTTGACGTCGCCGGAGGGCCGATAGCGGTCGGGCGAATCCGGGTAGCCGGCGGCCGGCCCGGTCAGGTCGACGGCGCCCGCCCCCGGGGACACCTGCGCGATCCCCGCCTGATTCGTGATCGGAGCGGAGCTTCGCGTCGGCTCGGAATCGAGCTCGCCGATGTACGCGGCCGTGGTGTGATCCTGCACGGCCGTCCGCGCGTTCGCCCCCACGGTGGCCGGGTCCCAGGACCTGCCCTTGGCGTCGTCCAGGAAGTGCGCTCGGACAGCGAGCGAGCCGGCCCTTTTCTGGGCCTGCTCGAGTGCCAGCCGGGCGCCGTCGGCGGCATCGCGTCCATCGGCGCCCCGCGGGCCCGTCAGCGGCAGGCTCACGTAGACGGCGACCGGTGCCTCGATCCTCGAGTTGCCCGTCACGCTGCATCCCGTGGCGGCGGCGACGAGCAGCAGCGCCGCTGATGCGGAACGCCTCATCAGCCTCTCAGCCGAAGAAGACTTCGGCCTCGCGATAGAGCGATTCGGGAACCGTCTTCAGTTCGGCGGTGGCCTCGGAGAGGTCGACCAGCTTGATGTCGGTGCTGCGCAGCGCGGTCATCTTTCCCCAGTGCCCCCGATGCGCCGCGTCGATCGCATAGAGGCCGAACCGCGTGGCCAGCACGCGGTCGAAGGCGGTCGGCGTGCCTCCCCTCTGGATGTGACCGAGCACCGTGGCGCGCGCCTCATGGCCGGTTCTCTGCTCGATCTCGCCCTCGAGCCAGTTCGCGATCCCACCCAGGCGGACATGCCCGAACGCGTCGGTCGGCGCACCGTCGCCTGAGGAAATGCCGCCCTTCGGCTGCGCGCCCTCGGCCACCACCACGATCGGCGAGTACTGGCTCTCGAAGCGTCGGACGATGTAGTCGGTGACGCGGTCGAGGTCGAACTGGATCTCGGGGATCAGGATGACGTTGGCGCCGCCCGAGAGCCCGGCGTGGAATGCGATCCAACCGGCGTGCCGGCCCATCACCTCGCAGATCAACGTCCGGCGATGGCTCTCCGCCGTCGTATGGAGGCGGTCGATCGCGGACATCGCGATGTTGACCGCGGTGTCGAAGCCGAAGGTGTAGTCGGTGGCCGAGAGGTCGTTGTCGATCGTCTTCGGGACGCCGACCACGTTGACGCCGCGCTCGAACAGCCCGGCGGCGGCGCCCAGGGTGTCCTCGCCGCCGATCGCGATCAGGCCGTCGACGCCGTCCGCCTGCAGGTTCTCGGCGATCCTGTCGGCGCCGCCGTCCTCGTGGAACGGGTTGGTCCGGGAGGAACCCAGAATCGTTCCTCCCTTCGGCAGGATGCCGCGGACCTCGGGAACGCCGAGCGGCCGGCTGTCGCGCTCGAGCGGGCCCCGCCAGCCGTCCCGATAACCGAGGAACTCGTGGCCGTACTCGTCAGCCCCCTTGCGGACGATGGCGCGGATCACCGCGTTCAGCCCCGGGCAGTCGCCGCCTCCGGTGATCACGCCAATGCGCACGCCGATCAATCTACCGGCGCAGCGGCTTCGGCTAGCGCTCGGAGATCTCCCCCTCGAGGACGGGCTTGACATCGAGGACGGGCGTCCCATCGAGCGCCTCGAGACCGCTCACCTTGATCCTGCGCCCCTCCATCTCCAGGATCTCGACGGGGTGCAGCCCGATCGGGTTGGGCCGATGGTGCGATCTGGTGGCGAAGACGCCCGTCTCCGGCCGCGAGGCGTCACCCCGCGGATGGACGGTCAACACCTCTCGGTCCGCGCGG